>DASUOI010000025.1:0-21167 GCA_036276695.1 Saccharimonadales bacterium (SeqCode)
GAACCTGGTGTTATTCCGTACAAACAAACGGCAAAGATTCAGTTTATAGCTAAGTAAAATAGCTCCACTTGTTCGGCTAATGTTTGTTGCACTACTTTTAAGGTGGTAGGTTAGCCCTATGTCTCGTCCAAGGCGTGATTAATATATAGTGCTACCGCCTCAGTTCCTCAAAGATTTGTTGCCAATTATTTTGGATAAGCTCCACCAAAAACGCATCAGTTTAGTCTGGTGCTTTTTTATTGTAGCCAGGGCTATCACAGGAACCCTAAGGGGCAAAATATATATTTGCTTAAGAAAGATTACCTCTGTTACACTTATTGGGAATGTTTTCAAAAGACTCTTTGTTTCGAATTTACGGTTTTTCTACGATTGTCTCTATAATATTGCTGTTTTTTATAGGGACCAAGTTCGGCTTGGCGGCCTTGGCTGTAGCGCTGATGCTTACTGCTCTAGAGATAACCTTCAGCTTTGATAACGCTGTTATCAACGCCAAGATACTGCAAAGAATGAGCCGCGGCTGGCAGACGGTTTTCCTTACGCTCGGGATTCTTATAGCTGTTTTCGGTGTCAGGCTGATATTGCCGATACTTCTCGTTGCTCTAGCGACCGGTACCGGATTCACGCAGATTGTAGACTTGGCGTTAAACCACCCAGACGATTACTCGCACGAGCTGGAGAGAGCCCATCCGTTCATAGTAGGCTTTGGCGGAGCGTTTCTGTTGATGATATTTTTGGATTTCTTTTTGCAAGACAATAAAATCAAATGGCTAAAAAAAATAGAAGAATTTTTTGCCCAGTTAGGGCGTCTGCAAAGTCTTAGTATAATCACCGCAATAACAATCTTGCTTGGTACCAGTAGGTTCGTAAGCGGGGAAGAACAGAACCAGTTCATAACAGCAGGTCTAGCCGGGCTTTTGGTCTACCTTATAATCCACTCGCTTGATAAGTTGATACATACAAAAGACGGTAAAGGTAAAGTTCAGAACACGGCAGTAAAACAGACGTTCAAAGCAGGGTTGCTTGGGTTTGTGTATCTTGAAATCATTGATGCTAGCTTCTCGCTAGATGGTGTTATAGGGGCTTTTGCTATTACTAAAGATATAGTACTCATAGCAGTGGGCTTGGGCATTGGAGCTCTCTTTGTCAGGGCTATAACCATACATATGCTAAGGCGAAATGTAATAGGAAAATACAGATACCTTGATCATGGCGCGCATTATGCCATAGGAGCGCTGGCGGTTATTATGCTAAGTTCGATCAAGTATGAATTGCCGGAAGTAATCGTAGGTTTGACAGGTATTACGATTATTGGCACCACTTTGGTTCATTCATGGCTGGCAAATAGAAAAGACGAAAAAAGGCGAAATGCATGAACAAACTAACTAGCAATGTATTTATAACTACTTCAATACCATATATTAACGGCGACCCGCACATAGGGCATACATACGAACTAGTTTCAGCCGACGTATTAGCCCGGTACGCTCGCCAACAGGGAAAAAAGGTTATCTTAAGCACTGGGACGGATGAGCACGGCGGTAAAATTCAAGAAGAAGCAGAAAAACAATCCAAGCCTACCAAACAATACGCTGACGATATGAGCGCCCGCTGGCGGGAGCTTGGCCCCTTGGTAAATATGAGCAACGACAGATTCATCCGTACTACCGACCCGGGCCACGAGCAAAGGGCGACATTGATATGGAAAGCTTTAGAAAAGTATATCTATAAAGGAAAATACACCGGCTGGTATTGCACCGGCTGCGAGGCATTCGTGACTGAGTCCGTCGCAAAAGAAAATAGCGGCGCCTGCCCTATACACCAAAGGCCGTATGAAAAATTGGAAGAAGAAAATTACTTCTTCAAACTAAGCAGTTTCGCTGAGAAGATCGCTGAAGCTATAGAAACCAATAGCTACAAAGTTATTCCAGTAACCCGGAAAAATGAAATCCTGCATATATTGAAAGAAGGCCTGGAAGATACCAGCATATCCCGCCCGAAAGATAAGATTTCATGGGGCATACCTGTACCTGGCGATACAAAACAGGTTATGTACGTATGGTTTGAAGCGCTGATGAATTACATAACCGTGCTTGGCTATCCGGAACACGCGGACTTTAAAGATTTTTGGCCGGCTGACTACCATGTCATAGGCAAAGATATAACGCGCTTTCATGCGCTGGTCTGGCCGGGCATATTGCTTGGTCTTGGAGTTGAACTGCCAAAAACACTTTACGTACACGGCTTTATTAACATAGACGGCCAAAAAGTCAGCAAGTCGCTAGGCAATGTCATACACCCCAAACAAGTCGTAGATATTCATGGCGTTGACGCGCTTAGGTACTTCGTGCTTCGACATACTCCTGCTTATGGCGATGGAGACTTTACTTTCAAAAAATTTGAGGATGCGTATAACAATGAGCTTGCTAATGAGCTCGGGAATGCCGTAAGCCGGACTCAAGCTATGATAAAGAATTACCAGAAAGGCGTGATAGGCGACATACCCCCGGCAGAACATGATGCTGCTATGTATCATGAGCACCTGCAAGAATGTCGCTTCGATAAAGCGCTTGATGAAGTATGGGGACAGATAAGAGGCTTGAACCAGTATATTGAAGAGCAAAAACCTTGGGAGGCTGCCAAAAAGAAGGAATACGACCATCTGGGCGAGATGCTGGCTTATATGGCAAGCTGCTTGCTAGAGATTGCTGATATGCTTGTGCCGTTCTTGCCTGATACTGCCAGCAAAATCAAAAGCATTTTCGAGACCGGCATGATAAAAGAACAAACTTCCGTTTTGTTCCCGAAAACCGAAACAACCCAACCTAAGACCTAGACATGTTTACGAACCTCGTAGATACTCACTGCCACATACATACGGCTAGCTCAAAGATAGATAGCCATACTGTTAAGAAGTGGCATGAAGCTGGAGAAAAAAGCGCGGAAGAATTATTAAAGTCGGCAAAAGCTGGCGGTGTAGATAAGCTGATTTGTGTCGGTACCGATTACGAGGATTCCATTGATGCTGTGAATTTTGTTCAGGCCCGGGAAGGATGCTGGTCTGCTGTCGGCGTTCATCCGCATGAAGCCAAAGAATTTTTTAAGGAATATAAAGACCTGAGCGAGTTTGATAAATTAATTAAAAAGCCAAAAGTCGCAGCCATAGGCGAAGTCGGCCTGGATTATTACTATGAGCACTCGCCGAGAAAAGAACAGCAAAAACTTCTAGAGATGTTTTTGGATTTGGCTCAAAAACATAATCTGCCCGTAATCTTCCATATACGCGAAGCATTTGATGATTTTTGGCCAATTCTTGCAAACTTTACTAAAATAAGAGGAGTCTTACATAGCTTTACCGACAGCGAAAAAAATCTTGAAAAGGCTATGGAAAGGAGGCTGCTAGTGGGATTAAACGGAATCATGACCTTTACCAAGGATCAGTCGCAGCTGCAAACGGCTAAAAAGATACCGCTTGAAAGCCTGCTCCTGGAAACGGACGCTCCTTATTTGGCCCCAAAACCCCTGCGCGGAAAAATCTGTAAGCCGGAGCATGTCAGATACACCTATGAATTCTTGAGTCGTCTCAGGGGTGAAGATGAGGAAGAATTTATAAATACTGTCAGCGCTAACGTAAAGAGACTTTTCGGTGTATAGCTATGGTTTTGAACAGGCAATTCCATATATTCCACAAGGCAAATAACCTTAGCTCCGATCAGCTTGTCTTGATATCCTCCGCGGTCAATAAGCGCCGCCTCATAGTTGAAGAAGCCTTGAGTAATCTACAGCAAGCCATTGACCGTATTGGATTTCAGCCTACGCCGCAAAGCAAAACACGGCAAAAGAAACGACCGGAAAAGAAAATTACAATCAAGAAATCAGCTGGCACATCCAGCTCATCGGTATCGAATCAAAAAGCGCTTAAAGGACGGGTTTCTTACAAAGTGAAAGGTCCGGATGGCAGACCTATGAACATCGCCGAAATCAAGAATAAGATTAATAGTATTTATGATGGCAAACCGGGGATTATCAAGCAATGAGCGGACTTTATAAAACAATCTTAGAGGGCGAGGCAAGAATAGGCGCAAAGGTGTTTGGAAGCTCTGGCATGCAGGGGATAAAGTTCTATTGCCTGGATGAAAATACCTGGGTTTTACGACAAGGTCCGGTGAATGTTTTTTATAGAATCAACCCGTCGAGCGTTTATAAATCAAACGATATGACCAGCTGGCGGCTAGTTGGCGAAAGCGAAGCTAAACGCTTATTGGACGCGGCGAAAGCTTACAAGAATTTAGTTGAAGCTAAAGTTTACGACTCTCTTTTAGCTCTTCGCTGATTTATAATAATTAGATGAGCAAAAAACGCCAAGTATATTTGGACCATGCGGCAGCGACGCCGTTAGATGGCGATGTTCAAAAAGCGATGCGTCCCTATCTGTCAGAAGAATTTTATAATCCGTCGGCTATTTACAGCCCGGCTCGCAAAGTAAGGCTCGGCATTGAAACCGCCAGACAAAAAATAGCGGAAAATATAGGCGTAAAAAAAGGCGAGCTTATATTCACGGCAGGAGCGACGGAAGCGAATAATCTGGCTGTTTTCGGCGCGACGGCCAGCTTTCCCGAAGGACATATTATTATCAGTGCTATTGAGCACGACTCTATATTGAAGCCTATAGAGCACTTGATCAGCCAAGGCAGGAAAGTAAGCGTTACCAAACCGGATAAAAAGGGAATAGTCGATGTTGATGATGTAATTTCAAAAATAAAAAATGACACGGTTTTTATCAGCATAATAATGGCTAACAATGAGATTGGAACAATTCAGCCAATCAGTAAAATAGCGGATAAATTAAACCAAGTCCGAAGTCAGCGCAAAAAAACAGGCAATGGGCTGCCATTAATTTTTCATACGGATGCGGCCCAAGCGGTAAATTACCTTGATACCCAGCCCAAAAGATTGGGCGTGGACTTAATGAGCTTTAACGGCTCGAAAATATATGGGCCGAAACAAATAGGCTGTCTGTACGCAGGCTCGCATATCCAGCTTGCGCCGATTATCTTTGGCGGAGGACAGGAACGGGGCCATAGGAGCGGTACAGAAAACGCCGCTTATATATCCGGCTTTGCCTCGGCGCTAGAGAAGACGATAAAAATCAGAAAAACTGAGTCATTAAGACTGGCCGAATTGCAAAGATACTTTATAGGCGCGCTCCTTGATAATTTCAGACAAGCCAGCATTAATGGCTCGCTAAAAAAACGTCTGCCTAATAACGTGCATGTGACTTTTGAGGGGGTAGATAACGAAAGATTAATCTATGAATTAGATGAAAATGGCGTGTACGCCGCTAGCGGGTCAGCTTGCAGCGAGGCTTCAGAAGATCCGTCGCATGTTTTATCGGCGATAGGTTTGAGCGGGTCTCAAGCAGAAAGCTCTATTCGATTTAGCATGGGGCGGGGTACTGCAAAAGAAGATATAGACTACGTACTGAGCTGCCTGAAGCAGATTCTAAGCTGACCATCTTCAACCTATTAAGCACCCTTTTATAATACAAAGATAAAAAGTATAATAAGCGTTAGAATTAATCTGTTTTACATGCTAAAAATAAACATCTTAAAAACAATTGTTTTGCCCGTGGTTCTGATTGCATCTTTATGCTTTGCCGGAGTAGCAGGCGCTCAAATGTTGAATAAGGGTTATAAATCTGACGAACCGCTTCAGACAGGCATGCTGGTCATGGAGACGGATTACGACCCGAAAAAGGTTTCAGCGGTATCCCTTGATACCTTGGACAGGATATTGGGCGTGGTTATACAAAAGAACGACTCCCCGGTAACCCTTGCTAGCAAAGACGAAAAGGTTTTCGTAGCTGATACAGGAGAATACCCACTTCTAGTCAGCAACGAAAACGGAACGATAGAAGCCGGAGACTACATAAGTATTTCTTCGCTTGCGGGGGTCGGGATGAAAGCAAACGGCTTACAGCCGCTAGTAGTCGGAAGGGCTACTGAAAAATTTGAAGGCAATGGCGACAGCATAGGCTCGACTATAGACAATCGCACCAACCAGACTATTAACTTCGGGCGGATACCTGTTTTGATTTCCATCAAACGCAATCCTAATTTCAAAGACGAGCAAGGCAATAAAGTACCTAAAGTATTGGAACGGGTTAGTTTTAGTATTGCTGGTAAACCGGTAAATACTGCCAGGATATGGATGGCTACAGCAGTTTTTCTAGGCAGCTTGCTGGTAGCGGGAATCATGCTTTACAGCGGTGCCAGAAGCAGCCTTATATCAGTCGGGCGAAATCCTCTGTCCAGATCTATAATCATCAAAGGCCTGGGACAAGTGGTTGTTATGAGCATAATTGTTTTTATTAGCGGTATGTTTGCGGTATATTTACTATTAAAGGTTTAGATTATGAATAAGGGGGTGGAGCAGTGATTCAGGAGTGGGCAGGAACGATACTGATAGTAGGCGCTCTCTTTAGCGCAATGATGGCTTTTATCTGGGTGGCCGTTAGGCTTGGATCGAAAGCTGACCAAGACAAGCAGGATGTAGATTACGTTAGTCAGGCTGAAAGATCCATAGATGTCATATTTACCGATGAATTCCGTGAAGAATTAAGAAACCGGGGCCGGCTTCACTTCGAAAAGATTATCAGCGAAAACGCTATGTTTTTACAGCAGGACTTAAGGCTTACGACATCGCAGATTAACGAGCACATGAAGCAGGAGATCAACAAGACTCTTCAGGAGGCTTTTAAGAAATACGAAGAATCCATAGAAGACGCTAAAGAAATAGCTCTGGAGTCAATTAAAAAGACGCAAGCTTCAGTCGAAGAACAAAGGGCGACCATGGAGAAACAGCTTAAAGATGCTACTGCGCAGGAGAAAGCCCGGCTGATAGCCAGGTTCGAGAAGAACATGGCCGATATAGTGAATCATTATGTTTTAAGCGCCATAGGCGGACATATAAGCTTGGACGACCAGCTGGAATATATACTGGACGAACTGGAAAGAAATAAAAAAGACATGGTTAAGGATATCGAGTCCGGAGCATGAACAAGGAAAAAAAAGAACACAAGGATTTCAAGCTTAAACTGCCGAACCGTATCGCAGGTACTTCTGATCTAGCTAAAACGCAGAGAGAGCTGGAAAAAGTCGATGATTTTCTCTACCAGACTAATATTCGTATGCCGGGCAGACCTGTAACCTTGCCAAAATCCAGTAAAATGCTGGACGACTTGGCGGAAATCAACGGTGTCTCCTTACTGGAAGAAGCGGACCGCAAGGAACTGCTTCAGGCCTTAGAAAAATTATCTGAAACAGCGGCGGTTATGCATATAAGCTTCGCCGCGGAACCGTCTAATTCCTTCTTAGAAAAGATCGTTGATTGGGCTAGGACCAATATAGACCCGTTTGTCTTGGTCAATGTCGGTCTTCAGCCTTCAGTCATAGTCGGTTGCGAGGTGAGAACGACAAACAAAGTATTCGATATGAGCCTTAGGAATAAGTTTGAACATATGCACGATGTACTAGCGAAGAAGTTAGGGGAAATAAATGACTGACGCTTCGCATTTTGACAAGCTGGTATCTTCTGGCAATCCTGTAGGTGAAGTTATAGCCGTCGATAAATTCTTAATCAAAGTCAAGGGCCTCAATCCTACTAACATTCATGCTCTCGTTATGTTCAAGGACGGTTCAAAAGGATTCGTACAGCAAGTAACCAAAGACTATGTGGCGGTACTACACTTGGGAAACCGCAGCGTGGAAGTCGGCACCTTGGCGGTAATTCAACACGACAAACTGGTCAGTAAGGTAGGCAAAGGGTTCATAGGGCGGGTAGTTTCAGTAAGAGGCCAGCCGTTAGATGGAAAAGGTCCGATTTCTGCTGAGGAAGTCTGGCCGGTATTCAACGTCGCCCCTCCGTTATATGAGAGAAAGCTTTTGGAAAAGCAATTGGAAAGCGGCGTAACTACGATCGATGCGATTTTTCCTATAGTAAGAGGCCAGAGAATAGCTCTTTTAGGAGACAGCAAGTCCGGCAAAAGTACTCTAGCCGCGCAGTTGACGATAAACCAAAAGAACACTGACCAGATAGTGGTTTATTGCCTGATAGCTAAACGTCGAAGTGATATCGATGCGCTTCTTACCAAGCTGGAAGCAACCGATTCGTTAAAGAAAGCAATTGTGATTGTCTCTACCATGTACGAATCTCTTGTAACTAGCTACCTAGCGCCATATGTGGCTTGCTCTATGGCTGAATATCTTTGGCAGAAGTGTGATCAAGACGCAATCATCATCTATGATGACCTTACGTCGCACGCCCATGTGTACAGGGAAATTTCATTGCTATCCGGCGTGAGCCCGGGGCGCGACAGTTACCCGGGAGATATGTTCTATGCTCACTCCA
Organism: Saccharimonadales bacterium (SeqCode); assembly: GCA_036276695.1. GTDB lineage: Bacteria > Patescibacteriota > Saccharimonadia > Saccharimonadales > 2-12-FULL-41-12 > JANWLD01. Next base: position 8,407 of record DASUOI010000025.1, read on the forward strand.
GCTTACTGGAACGAGCAGGCAGGCTGGAACGCAACGGTAAAAGCCTTACCAGCATACCTTTGGTTCTAGCTGCCGGCGGGGATATAACCGCATATCTGCCTACCAACATAATGTCTATAACCGACGGGCAGTGGATATTGGATATGGACGTATTCAGATCTGGAATTCGACCGGCTATAAATATCGGCTTAAGCGTTACTCGTGTAGGAGGCGTGGGCCATAATAAAAGACAAAAGGCATTAGCTTCCCAGACGCTTAAAATGCTTGCCGAGTACCGTGAAGGCGAAGAATTTTCACACTTCGGTTCGGAGTTGTCAGCGGAATCTAAAATAGCCCTGGAAAAGGGTAAAAACGTATTTTCGCTAATAACTCAAAGCCCCACGGATGTATATAACCTACTGAGCCAGCAATTAATGCTGGATGTAGTACTTAATGCCAAAGAAGGCGAGAAAATCGATGTAAGCAACCTAAAGAACTTAGTTTTAGAGTACGCAGCCAAGATTACCAAGGATGAAGAGTATGACAAAGTGCGGGATGAGTTAAAGTCCAAGTCGTTAGCTAAGGAGGCGCAAAAATGAGTCGGTTGAACGATATTGAGCATGAACAGCATGCTGTTGAGACCATGGTAGAACTTACCAGCGTTTTTGAGGGCATAGCCAGCATGAAGATTGCCAAGATTAAAAACCAGGTCCTTCAAGCTACCGAATTTTTCCATGATCTTTGGGGTATTTACACCCAGCTCCGCGTCGATAGCTTATTTCGATTCGGACGAGGCGATGACAACAAGAACATAATAGATAAAGACCTGTTCATAATTATCACTGCCGAAGGCGGTTTCAGCGGGGACATCGATCAGAAATTAATCAGATTAATGCTAGAAGACTATAGCCAAGAAAAAAACGACATCATAGTCATAGGCCACCATGGCGCCGTCCAGTTAGCTCAGAAGGGCATAACGTTCAAGAAATACTTCAGGTTACCTCAGAAAGACCAGGATATAAATGTCGATCCTATTATCAAGTATGTTCAGCAATACAAAGGCACGACGGTTTTTTATCAGGAGTATGCTTCGTTGATGGTACAAGACGTAAAGAAGATTGAGCTAAGTACAGCCGTCGCCGATATCGGTAAAAAAGCCGACGAAAACGAGGAAACAATCAGCGAAGAAAACTATATATTCGAGCCGAGCACTTATGCTGTCGTCGGCTACCTGGAAAGGTCTATGCTTCAGATAGCTGTCAGCCAGCTTATTTTGGAATCCAAACTGGCACAATATGCCAGTCGTTTCAGGGCGATGTCAGCTTCCCACCAAGCAGCAGACGACTCATTAGAGGAGGTAAAACTTAGATACAGCAGGACAAGACGAGCTATAAAGGACGAACGCCTGAAGGAGATTATTAACGGTCTTAAGAAAGCTAAACTTGTAAAGGGAGGCGTCTGATGGCTGGAGTAGTCACATCTATAAAAGATCTTATCGTTCTAGTGAGTTTTGAGGAGGATGAACCGCTGGTAGGCGAATTAGTACAGATAGACAACGAAGCCAAGACCGAGCTCTTAGTTGAGCGCTTAGACGTACAAGGACAAGTACTCTGCTTGAATTTGCGCTCAGATAAGACAATTCAAAAAGGCATGCCCGCAAAACGCCTGAACAAAGGTATAGAAGTTCCCGTAGGCGACGAGACCATAGGCAGGATATTTGATGCGTTGGGTGCGCCATTAGACAGCCTACCGCCACTTGATCCTAAAAAAACTGCTTTTAAAGATATCTTAAAAATCGAATCAAAAAGCGCCAACTTTGAAGTAGCCAAGCCAGAAATCCTAGAAACAGGTATAAAGGTAATTGATTTTCTAACACCATTCGTAAAAGGCCGAAAAATCGGCATTATCGGCGGTGCCGGCGTAGGTAAGACCGTGCTTACTATGGAGCTAATAAATAATATAGCTAAATCCGGCTCAGGCCTTTCATTCTTTACCGGTATCGGCGAGCGTATACGTGAAGGACACGAGCTTTATGACACTCTTGAAAAAGCTGATTTGCTGAAAAATACCTGCATGTTCTTCGGGCAGATGAATGAAAATCCTATACAACGCTCCCTGGTGGGTATAGCGTCTGCTGCTTTGGCTGAGCATTTTAGGGACGAGCAAGGCAAAGATATATTGTTCTTTGCCGATAATATGTATCGTTATATTCAGGCAAAAAATGAACTGTCCTCAATCTTGGATCAAATCCCTAACGAAGGCGGTTACCAGCCTACGATTTTCTCAGACATCAAGACTCTCCAGGATAGATTGAGCTCAAATGAAAAAGGTTCAATAACTTCCGTGCAAACTATTTACGTGCCTGCCGATGACATCAGTGACCCGGCTGTGCAGATGATTCAGCACGAGCTTGACGCCATTATGGTGCTTTCCAGGGCCGTGGCCGAACAGGGCATAAGGCCGGCTGTTGACTTGACCCGGACAAGGTCGGCGCTGTTAACACCTGAAGTCGTTGGAGACAGGCATTACGTGCTAAGCGTCCAGGTCCAAGGTTTGCTCCAGAAGTACCAGTCGCTTAAAAGTATCATTGCCATAATCGGCGAGAATGAATTATCTCCAGCCGATAGAGCGGATTATGCCAAGGCTAAGAAACTGATCAAAAACTTTAACCAAGCGATGTTTGTAACCGAAAAACTCAATGGTATACCTGGGGAGTTCTTTACGCGCGATCAAACATTAAAAAGCATCGAAGAAATAATCGTATGAGTAACTGCAACACACCGAATTATTTACTGAATGAATCAGCAAATCATTCGGTGCTCGCTAGCCATTTTGAATTTTTTCTTTCCGATACGCAGTCATCGTACTTTCTGTACGATTCTTTTGCGTTTCTCAAGAAGAAAATCCAAACTGCCTTAGCGTGCAGTTCTCATCCAGGGGTAGACCGTGGCTGAGGAAGAGAAAAAGCAAGACAAGAAGAAGGCCGAGGAACCAAACGCGAAAAAACCTGAAGACACAAAAACTGACGAATATGAACAATCCAAACTTGATGATTCATCTATCAACGTAAAGATATATTCACCCTTCAAGGTTTATTTTAACGGAGCCGCAAAAAGTATATCGGCAGAAAATGACACCGGACCTTTTGATATCTTGCCCAAACATCATAACTTCATGACTTTGCTGAATGCAGGTGAAATTACCGTGGCAAAGCAGGGCGGCGGAGACCAGAAATATCGGATAGCGCGAGGCGTGATGCACGTCAAGAAAAACCAAGTCATTGTTTTTTTGGATGTCTGATTAATCTACTACTATGTAGTCAAAGGCAAAGCTTTTTCCGCCTCCCGGTGCATTGGAAGTGCAGATGCTGAATCCGCTAGCCGACCTGGTGATGTAATAGTTTATACTGCCTCCGGCGCTACCCACGGGGGTCACTACTACATGAGGCGTGGAGCTATATTGGTTTACAAAGCTAACAGAAACAAAACAGCCTGCCCCGGCTCCTGAGCCGGTGTTTATATTTACTGTGCCTGCGGTATCGCTGCCGCTTATCGAAACCGTACCGCCGCCGCCTAGCGCACTGCCACCCGATCTGCTGGGTGTCCCGCCACCGGTGGTTATATGCCCGTTAATCTGCAAGTTTCCGCTGACTTCTAGATTATTGATGTTTAGTCTTGAAGCCGACAGGTTTCCTGCTACGTTCAAATTCCCGCCTACGGTCAATCCCTGTTGTATTGATAATTGTCCCTGTATGGCTGCATTTCCAGACACATCCAATCCATTGGAGCGCAATTGGTCAAAATCGCTTGCCCCGGAAACAGTTATGCCTGGAACATTGAGCGGCTGGCCTAGCTTTAGCTGTCCGGCCACTTCAAGGCTGTCGCGGATTAAGACATTACCGCTAAAGATAGCATTCGATTCTATGGTTAGTATCTGCTTAGGGTCGCCGACTTGCACGTCAGTCTGCTTCAGTTGATCCAGCGCTTCGGTACTCAGAGGTTCGGTCAGGAGGGCCTCTTGCTTTTGTTCTTCGGATTTATTGCGCTGATAGCTTACGTAGGTAATAATCAACGCCAATACAATTATCAATATAAAAATAAGGAGGTATATGTTAATAACACTCAGCTTACTCACCCCGCTTAGAATGCGGCGCTTTTTTTGGACCTTAACACCGTGAGTTGTGTCGGTTACTCCGTCGCTACTTTTAGTATCTTCACCCGCAGATTCATCGTCAGTTTTAGTCTCAGCTTTAGTTTCATCAACAGTGGAAGATGGATTTTCTAAAGAATCAGAGTCACCTGCGCCTTCATCAGGCTGGTTGGGTTCTTCAGGCTTGTTTTCCTCTTTAGGTTTTTGTTCGTCCACTTCGATTCTCTATCTGTTAGTAAGTCTTAATTAATCATAAACGATTTGAAGTGTTTTTTAAAGCTCGGCCGCTTTGCGTTTACTTGGTAATTTGAGACAATTAAGGTGCATAGACACAAAGAAAAATGAAATATCACTACCAGATTAGTCTCCATCACAGGAAAAGATACCTAAAGAGGATGTATATATTGGTTGCGATAACTGCAGTTATCGGCGGGCTGGTAATTCTTGCCTTAAGGCTTGATAGCTACCTGCAAGATAAAGTAAACACATCGGAATCTACCACAACCGAGCAAACATCAGCTTACTTCGCTTCCAGTAATAAGGTATTTACTACGGAGTATTTCCAAATCCAAGCCCCGAAAAACTGGGCGGCGATACCTTCGGAATCAACGGACACTATGTTCGTTTATCGCGGTATAAACGAGCCGATTGTCGAAGATGAGTTGATAATTTACGTGAACAGTATTCCTGCCAGTCTGACGGCCACTAGGCTCTTGCCGGTCGAGCTTTCAGGCGGGGGTCAGGAACTTTCGCCCGGCTCTGTTTCCGAGCACTGCAACGAGGCTTCAGAGGACGATAATATTGATACAAAGGTCCTGACCTATAAAAAAGTCTCAATTAATTGTGACGTAGATAATACCCAGTTCAATGTTTTAGTCGGGGCGGTCGGCGGTTCGACCCGGATGAACCTGAACCGCCCGGACGGTACGGTTGCCGATTACAGCATTTTATATAGGAATATCCAAGCCATTCCAGATGCTTCCACCATAATTCAGATTATGCAGTCATTCCAAACTCGATAGTCATTTGTGGTATCATTAACTTTAGTCATGCTCAAAAACAAACAGAGGTTGATGATAGGGTTTATCTTTACTGCTGTCTTGTTTTTGGGCAGCGGCGCGGTCTTTGCGCAGTCGTCATCAAATAATTACAGGTTAGAAGAATATTATTTTGGTACCGGAGGAGAGGTAGAGACCACCTCGCCTAATTATAAAGCTAGACAATCCACCGGCTCGCTTGGGGTCGGCAGTACATCAAGTGATAATTTCGACGCTGACACCGGCTCTAATACCCAATCCGAACCTTTTTTAGAGATGGTAGTTATGGACGCCACGGTAGATTTTGGTGAGCTTGATTTTGGCAGTACATCATACGGCGCTGCTCAAGCTGGCGCCTGCAATTGCTCGTTTTATGTAAGGACTTATCTATCCAGTGAATATATTGTTGTAAACGCCTCTCAACCGCCGACAAGCGAAGGTGGAGAAGTACTTGATGCGAAATCTACTCCCGGGGCGCCTTCATCAATTGATGCCGTGGAAGAATTTGGCATGAACCTAGTGGCCAATACCGTCCCCGCCGTGTTTGGGGCGGATCCAACTAACCAGCCCGACGATACTTTTGCCGACGGCGAAGCAGCTACGGACTACAGCCAACCTGATAATTTTAAATACGGCGCAGGCGATACAATAGCCAGGTCTCAAGCCACGCCGGGCAATCCGGCTATAGGTTTGACGGAATACACAATCAGCTATATAGCAAAGCCGGGTATTAATACGCCTGCCGGGTTTTATCAGATGAACCATGACCTAATAGCTATCGCTACATTTTAACCGAAGTGTACTAACATGTGGAAAAGTGCTTGCGCTTTATATTGTTTACATGATATAAGTACCGTTGAGCATTCTCAAAAATAAAAACAAATATAGGAGAAATAGATGCTTAGCTTATTTAATATAGACGCGGACGCTGTAAAGCACAGTCTTCAGAAGTTTCAGTATGTGATTATTGCCGTGTTGTTTACGCTGGCTCTGGTTTTACCTATGATGATGCCCAGTACAGCCGGCGCCGCGGCTCTTGAGCAGAGAAGTGTAACTATCAGCAGTTCCGTGGGAGATGCTACTGGAGTAAGTTATGATTTCAGCTTTGATCTTCCTTCGACAACTCCTGCACAAGGCATATTGCTTGAATTTTGTACTACGGCTTTGGGCACCTGTACGCTACCGACAAGCATGGATGTTCAAACCTCTACTGACGTAGGTACAGAGACTTGGTCAGAGAGTGATGACCCTTGGGAAGTTTACGGAGGTGCTGATACAAATGATTGTACTTATGGAGCCGATGCTTACCAACTTTGTCTTGAGCGTACAGATACTGATTCTGAAACCGCAGTAACTAAAACAATAGAGATAACAGGAGTGGAGAACCCAACACTTGCTGGCAACTTTACTAACGTTTTTGTTCGCATAACTATATATAGCGACACAGCCTTCGCTACTGCAGTACATGACGGCACAGTAGTCGCCGCTATAGTCAGACAGATTACTGTTAACGGAAGAGTCTCGGAAAGACTGGACTTTTGCGTAGGCGCGGTACTTGACGATAATGGCGGAACTGGCGGCGAAGATACGGAAATTGAAGCTATCGGCAACAACACAGTATGTGCCGACCTCCCGGGTGACACAGTGGTGGACATTGGTACTTTGGATGATTCAGCCGTTACAGTATCTCCCGTCCCCGTGTCAGCTATTTCCGGGTCTAACGGAAATTACGGGGTGGCTGCGGTTAAAACCAATGCACTAAATGGCGTATCAGTCGCTTTTTACGCAGATGACGCAGCCAGTGTAAGTGGCGGTGATACTGACCATCTTAAGGCTTTCCGAGTGGCTCCTACGGATTGCGACGCGGACCAAACTACCGGCGCCGGTCTGGTTGACCAGTGCTTCAGATCTGCTGCTTCTACAGGTGAAGACTTTACGGCGCTAAGCGGTGCTACTCAAGAACGCTTTGGTATGCAGGTATCCTGCTTTGAACAGAACGACGGAACTAGAAGCACGACTGCTGCTTTAACTGCTGACGCCGACTTTGCCGATAGCAATACCGCAGCCGGAATAGACTGCGAAGACGCTGATGATGCTACGAACTTTGCATGGAACGAGACAGCAACAGCTACCGATTTGGCTTCTTCCACAACAGTTGTTGACGACGAGCTTATCAAGTTCAACTTCGGCGCTATTGCCAGTTCTACTACTCCAACAGGTCTTTACACAGTAGTAAGCACCTATATAGCAACCGCCACATTTTAAGAACTTCATACCACATCAGAAACAGACAAACATGTAGTCTGTTTTCTGATGCTCTTAGCGTCCAGCGTCAAGAAAAACCACTGGCCATCCAAGTATGAAGTTCTTAGATTGAGTAAGGTACAATAATTGGAAATGAGGTGGTATAAAAAGACATTGATTTTATTGGCAGCGTTTGTAGTATCTGTAGCGCCGTCATTATATTCACCCCAGACTGCTACGGCTGCACGTCTGGATAATCGCTCTATACGAATCGGTTCGTCAAAATCGAATGAGGTCACCAACCACATCATAAGCTTTACCGTGCCGACTGCCGGGAACATAGGCTCAATTACATTCGAATATTGTTCTAATACGCCTATTTTTGAGTTGGCTTGCACTGCCCCGAACGGTTTGGATGTTTCCGGGGCTTCCATTGACAACCAGTCCGGAATCACAGGTTTTTCCGTACATGGACTGACTACCTCAAACAGACTGGTAATAACTCGCACACCTGCAGCCAATCCGGCTCCCCAGGCAGCAGCTTATGATTTTGGCAATGTTGTTAACCCGGCGGACGAGAATACGCCGGTTTATGTAAGAATAAGCACATATGCTTCCGACGATGGGACAGGCCCGGAAACCGACAAAGGCGCGGTAGTTTTCGTCATCACGCCGGATTTTACCGTTGAGGCTTTTGTGCCGCCCTTTCTGACGTTTTGTGCGGCTATAACCGTTTCCAGCGATTGTACGACCACTTCGGGTGATTTTATAAACCTAGGCGAGCTTTCCAAGACTTCGGCTAACTTTTCAACTTCCCAGTTTGCCGGGGCCACTAACGACCCTGGAGGATACTCCACGTATCTGGCTGGTACAACCCTGGCTTCCGGAGTCAATACCATCCCGGCTTTGACGTCTCCCAGCCCAAGCTTACCGGGCACGAGCCAGTTCGGGCTTAATCTGGTTGCTAACTCGAACCCTGGCGTGGGACAGAACCGTACCGGAGGCGGGACGGCAGTTCCAATTAGCGGCTTTGGCAGCCCGAACCAATTTCAGCTTAATGAGGGAGTAATAGCTTCCACTGCCAATTCTACTAATTTTAATGTCTTTACCGTTAGCTATATTGTGAATGTGTCTGACAATCAGAAGCCGGGCATATATACCACCACGATGACCTACATCGCTACAGCAGCTTTTTGAAATGAATGCCAAGATATTTACAAATTCAGAGGGTACGCTTATACTTAGCCCTGAAGTGAACAAAAACGAAGGGGTACAAAAACGGTGTTGCTAAAAAAGATTTTTGCATCAGTAGGAACGGCTCTGATTGCTTTTTTTGCTGTTTTTCAGTTAGCTTTGGCGCAATCTCAGCAGGAAAGAGGCGGCAACGGGTTGCAGATCTCTCCTACGAGAACCGAGTTAAGTCTTTCGCCTGGAGAGCGTAAAACATTTAATATTACCGTAAAGAATATAACCGGCGGTAACCTAACGGCCGAAGTCAGCATAAATGATTTTGAATCAGATGGAGTAACCGGCAATCCGCAGATTATCGTAGATGACAGCGTAAGAACTCCTACATCCATTTTCAACTTTATAGATAATCTAAAAAGCGTAAAGCTAAAGCCTGGCGAAACCAAGAGGTTGACCTTGAATGTTTCTATACCTGACGACGCTACTCCTGGAGCATACTACGGAGTCGTGCGCTACGCGGTCATACCGGAAGGCGGCATACTTAGCGACCGGGAAAGGCAGTTAGCGCTAAACGCGAGCATAGGACATTTGGTTTTAATTGAGATCGCCGGCGATATAACTGAACAAATGCAGATTGAAGGCTTAAGCATCGGAAAGTCTGGCAACAACGGTGAAATAAAGACCAGCACTTTCTTCTTTAGCTCGCCGGATAAATCGCTTCTTACTATAAACAACTTGGGCAATGGATTTTCCCGTCCATTCGGGGATATTACAATCAACCGGATGTTTGGAGGCGAAGTTCATAAAACCGAAGTAAACAATATTGATCCAAGAGGGATAGTCTTGCCGCAATCCACCAGGGTTTTCACTGATGAGGTTGGGGGAATAAAGATTCCAGGCAGATATACGGCTACCGCCGCAATAGCTTATGGCAACGGGGGCGAAGTAGTAACGTATAAAGCCTCGTTCTGGTATTTGCCAATATGGTTCTTGCTAATCCTATTAGCTATTGTTGTTACTATAGGCTTCTGGCTATATCGCAGATATAAAAGACAATTTTCAGGATCGAAGAAAAAGCGAAAATAACCCCTAAGTAACTTCAGGTGGATGGTTATGAAAATAATTTCACTTACAAAATATTCGTTTATCGTAATCATATCCCTGGTAATGACTCTATCCGTTCTAACGAGTGTTTACGCCGCGGAAGAGTCCGGATCAGTAGGATTGGAAGGTAAGATAAGCGCGCCTGCTCCAAGCCGGGCGGCAACTATTACATTCCCCCGGAACGGACAGACTATAACCGAACTTCCTGTGGAAGTTACAGGGCTATGCCCGGATGACGTAACCGTCAGGATATACAAGAACAATGTTTTTGCCGGTGCTGCGCCTTGCGAAAACGGTAGTTATTCTGTAAGGATAGATTTATTTGCTGGCAGTAACGAGCTCGTGGCTAGAGTCTATGACGATCTAAACCAGCGGGGTCCGGACTCTAATAAAGTAGTAGTGACCTTTCCTGTAGAAGATTCGTCGGCTGGGGACAGGATCTCACTGACATCTCCCTTTGCCCGCAGAGGTACAAATCCAGGGGAAGGCTTGACCTGGCCTCTAACACTCAGCGGCGGTGATGGGCCTTATGCTATAACAGCCGATTGGGGCGATAGTAAAGAAGAGGACGTAATAAGCCAAGGCGTACCTGGAAATTTTAATATTGAACATGTGTATGATACTCCCGGTATCTACACGGTAGTAATAAAAGCCATAGATGTTAACGACGAAGTAGCCTTTTTACAGGTTGTCGGTGTATCTAACGGTAATGTTGGTCAAGGCGGGCAGGCGGATGACTCCGGTCTTGGACGAACTTTCACTAAAATACTTTGGGAGCCGGCATTGATAGTTATACCACTATTACTTTCGTCTTTTTGGTTAGGCAAGAAGCATGAGCTTCATGTGCTCCGCAAACGCCTAGAGAGCAAATAACATCTACGCACCAGCTAGCCTGCCAACCAGCAGAGCTGGATGTCCGCTAGCTTCTTAGGCGTATTTTGGATTTTTTCTTTCCGATACGCAGTCAATGTATTACTTATACATTTTCTTTGCGTTTCTCAAGAAGAAAATCCAAACTCCACCTAATTGCGTAGATGTTTGAGCTTGTATATATGCAGATGTTCAAACCTGTATAATAGTCTAACGATTATGAAAATTGTATATGTTGGGATGAGCGGCGGTGTAGATAGTTCTGTTACGGCTGCTTTGTTGCAGGATAAGGGTTACAAAGTAACTGGCGTTTATATGAAGAACTGGACTCAAAACATCGGGGGTTTTGAATGTCCGTGGCGCGAGGATTTTGAAGACGCCAAGCGAACAGCAACCAAACTAAAGATTAACTTTGAAGTTTTTGATTTCCAAAAAGAATACAAGCAAAAAGTCGTAGACTACATGATAGACGAGTATAAAGCCGGCCGGACGCCGAACCCGGATGTTATGTGCAACCAGGAAGTAAAATTTAAATTATTTCTGGATACCGCTCTGGAGAAAGGCGCCGACCTTATAGCTACCGGCCACTATAGTCGCGTTGAAAACGCGGCAAGTCTCAAGTCTCAAGTCTCAAGTCTTGAGTCTGGCGGAGCGCGCCTTAAAATGGCGCGCGACAAAAACAAAGACCAGACATATTTTCTATACAGAGTCACGTCCGAAGCTCTTGAAAAGACACTCTTTCCTATAGGAGAGTTCAAGACGAAGGAGGAAGTCAGGAAGCTGGCCAAGCAATTTGGCTTGCCGACAGCGGACAAAAAAGACTCTCAAGGAATTTGTTTCGTAGGAGAAGTCGGCATAAAAGATTTTCTCAGCGAATACGTCGCGACAGAACCGGGACCTATAATAGACCAGAACAATAACTTGATTGGCGAACACGAGGGGGCAATCTTCTACACCATAGGCCAGCGACACGGACTAAATGTTGGAGGAGGGCTGCCGTATTACGTTACTAAAAAAGACATGAAAAGAAACATAGTTTATGTAACCACCGATTTATCAGATAAAAACCTTTGGTCAAAAGAGATTAAACTAGAAGAGATACACTGGATTAACCAACAGCCAACCAACAACCAACAACCAAAAGTCCGTTTGCGCTATCGCGGTCCATTGGTGGACTGTCAGATTAAAAATAAAAAACTAATCTTGAGCGAAGAACAACGGGCTATCTCTGCCGGCCAGTCCGCGGTAATTTACGCTGGCGACCAGTGCCTAGGCGGAGGTATCATTAGCTGATTGATCTGGGTATATCTTTGATCCGATCATTTCTTTAAGGTCAGCAGCTGTTTCCATATCAGCGCTATCAGCCGGCACGAGATCAGACTCTCTCCCGCGCGTTCTCCTGAGACGATTAGCATTCAATAAACCTGACTGTAAAAGTTCTTCATGGTTTGCAACGAATTCATCAAGCTTATCGTAGGCTCCGGGCAACTCCGCGAGCGGTATTCTTCGGGCATCGGAATCCTCATCTTCTACGGGCGCGGTGTGTTCTTCGGCTACACATTCCAGATCTTCGCCGCGAAGAACGTGAGAGTTAGAAAAAAGAACATTTGCTTTTGCCCAGACTTCTAATTCTGGTCCGTTAAGCTCCAGGCCTTCTACGCCGTTTAATAATCTCATCCTAACAACCTTTCAACATAGCTTACATCACAACATGGTTTCTCAACAATGTCAAAATAAGTATATCTGATAAAATAAAACGGATGACAGCTCAGGAAATACGAAAAGCCTATATTGATTTTTTTGTTGCCAAAAAACATGCGCCTATTCCGCGGGCTCAGCTGATTCCGCAGGATGACCCAACCACGCTCTTTACCGGCTCGGGCATGCAGCCACTGATTCCATATCTGTTAGGCGAAGAGCATCCGGAAGGCAAACGGCTGGTTGATTCTCAAACTTGCTTACGTGCCCAAGATATAGAAGAAGTGGGAGATAACCGCCACACGACGTTCTTTGAGATGCTGGGCAACTGGAGCCTAGGCGACTATTTCAAAGAAGAACAGCTACCATGGTTTTTTGAGTTTCTTACGGAAACTGTAGGGCTAGACGGCGATAAGCTGTATGTCACCTGTTTTATAGGCGATGAAAAACATGGCATTCCTAAAGATGTGGACAGCGGACGAATATGGAAAA
>DASUOI010000026.1:0-4847 GCA_036276695.1 Saccharimonadales bacterium (SeqCode)
GGCTTTTATGGATAGGATAAACAATGAATTCTAAATTCTTTGCTGGCAATAGGTCGAAATTACTTAACCAAGTCAATTCCGCGCCGATAGTTCTTTCCGCTAACGGCCTGATACAGCGCACCCGGGATGATGAAGTTTTTCCGTTTGAACAAGATGGAAACTTCTGGTACTTAACAGGCGTAGACGAGCCGGACGTACTATTGGTAATGGACGGCTCAAAAGAGTATTTAATCTTGCCGAAAAGAGACGACAGACACAAGGTTTTCTCCGAGCAAGTAGATAAAGCCAAGCTAAAAAACACGTCAGGCATCAGTGAAATCTATGACTACGACGAAGGGTGGGAAAAATTAGCTGCTATCTTAAAAAAGTCCAAGAGCTTTCATACCGTAAAACCGCCTAAAGAATTTCTCAGCTCTTACGATGTTTATTCTAACCCTGCCTCCAGAAGGTTTGCCGAGAAAGTCCTTAATGTAAGCTCTACGCTAGAGCAAAAAGATATCAGCAGGGAAATCATCTCCCTTAGAACCATAAAAAATAACGAAGAAGTAAATTGCATCAGACAAGCCATAAAGTGTACCGGCGAGATTCTAGAGAGGATTTCAAGCAATATCGATGATTATAAAAACGAGCACGACATCTCAGCCGACCTTAATGATTTTTATTTTCGCAACAAGCTGGATTACGCTTTTTTGCCGATAGTTGCCGCCGGCAAGAATGCAACAATTCTGCACTATAAGTCGAACAAAGACCCGATAAGCAAAGGGGCTTCGGTCTTAATAGACACCGGCGTCAAATTCAACAACTATTGTTCGGACATCACCAGGACGATAATGAAAAATCCAACTACTCGCCAAAAAGCCGTATATAAGGCTGTGGCCGATACCCAGGAATACGCGATGGGCTTGCTCAAGCCAGGAGTATCCATAAGGGAATACGAAATAAAAGTAGCCAAGTTCATGGGTGCCGAGCTAAAGAAGCTCGGACTTATAAAACAGGCCAATAACGAAAATGTTAGGAAATATTATCCTCATGGCACTTCGCACTCCTTAGGTATTGATGTGCATGATCCGGCGGATTATTCCAAACCGCTCGAAGCCGGTATGGTCATAACCGTCGAACCTGGTATATACATTCCCGAGGAAGACCTGGGAGTAAGGATAGAAGATAACGTGCTTATAACCCAGGACGGCGTAGAAGAACTATCTTCTAGTATAATAAGTTAGATAATGCTACCTCATAGAAAAAGATTTCTGCAGGATTTTTTATTCCGCTGGTTTGTTTCCAGCTTAGGACTGTTCATTGCGGCCGGCATATTGGGAGGCAGTGTGAATTTTCAGAGCAGCTTCACCGTCATCGTGGTAGCCGGCTTAATCTTAGCTTTAATCAATACGATTATTAAGCCTATCGTCGTACTTTTAAGCTTTCCTATACTTATATTTAGCTTCGGACTCTTCATGATAGTAATAAACGGCCTGATGGTTTTGCTTGCCAGCAGGCTATATGACGAGCTGCATGTTACGAATTTTTTCGCAGCTATGCTTGCCGGAATGATAATCGGTCTGGTTAATTACCTAGTCGTAACCATTGTCGAATAGCCGGTATTTTCAAAAAATCAAGCTGTACTCTCACCCCCGGCGCATGTTAAATTAGAAGCATGAATATTTTTGGATATATAACTATCGGCTCCATGATTTTGTTAACTATTCTGATTCTACTTCAGACCAGAGGCGCTGGTTTGGGCGCCGGCTTAGGCGGCGGCGGTGAGGTCAATACCGTAAGACGCGGTACAGACAGGACGATTCACTATATAACCATACTCTTAGTCATAGTTTTCGCGTTATCATTAATGTTTGGCATTCTCGTCTAAAACATTAGTGTCTATGAATAAAAAAATTGAGCTTTTCTTTAAGCGGGCTTTACGCCGACACAAGCGTAACATTGAAGACATTGGCGGCAATACCGAAAAGACGATTGATAAACATTTTTTCCGCCGGCTGCATCACTTAAAGAACGTTAGAAGACAGATGGCAGGCTGGCTTATCCTCATAGCCCTGGTCATATTAGTAGGCTTTCTTCAGTTCGGCGCCCTGCGCGAAAAATACTTGCCAGAAAAGTTCGTATCCGGGGGTATTTTCACTGAAGGCATAGTAGGTTCTTATACCAACTCAAACCCGATTTATTCTTCGACAAGTTCTGTAGATTCGTCGGTTTCAGAACTGCTTTACGCCGGACTTTTCAACTATGACGCGGAGGGTAAGCTTACGCCGGACTTAGCTGAATCCATAACCCTTTCCAGCGACAACAAAACGTACACCGTAGCATTAAAAAGCGATCTGTACTGGCATGATGGAACTCCGCTTACTGCCAAAGACGTAGTATTTACTTTTAACACCATAAAGAATCCGGATGCTGAATCGTTCTTAGCTCCCGGTTGGCAAGGCATAAGGGTGGAAGCAGTTGACGATTACACCATCAGATTCGAGCTAGACAATGCGCTTGGTCCGTTTCCTCATTCGTTGACCATAGGAATATTGCCCGAACATATATTAGGCAGTCTGCCTGCCGATCAGCTGAGGGCTAGCGACTTCAATACGGTAAATGCCGTAGGCAGCGGTCCGTTCAGGATAGGCAAGGTTGAAGTTAATGACGCATCTAGCGAAACGAAAACCCAGACTATAGGACTTTTGCCGTTTGAAAAATACCACAAAGGCAAACCTGCTCTGAGCCGCTACATAATAAAAACATTTGACTCGCAGGAAAACTTAAAGAAGGCTTTCACCGCGGGCGAGATAACTGCCGCCAGCGACGTGTCCTCTGTATTTGACGACCAAGGTACGGACAGCGACAATAACTTCATACCGGTCAATCTGACAGCCCAGACCATGGTTTTCTTTAAAAATTCAGAAGGCCTGCTTGCTGATACGAAAGTCAGAAGAGCTCTGACTCTCGGGGTAAACAAGCAAGAAATCATAACAGCTACCGGAGACCCGCTACACCCCATAGACAGCCCTATGCTTAATCCCCATTTCGCGTATTCTAAGAAAGTCACTCAAAAGACCAACAATCCGTCTGAGGCCAAGAAAGTATTAAATAAAGCTGGCTGGAAGCCTCAGGCTGACGGCACAAGGATGAAGAAAAAAACCCGCTTAAGCTTCAACCTGTACGTAAACGACAGTAATGAACATCAAGCGGTGGCGGAGAAGCTGAAAGAACAATGGAGGGAAATAGGCGCTGAAGTAAATGTAGTGATTGAAAGCGAAGAAAATCGCCAAAGCACCATCGCTACTCATAGCTATGATGCGCTGTTAAATTCCATATCCGTCGGTGCCGACCCTGATGTTTATGCATTCTGGCACAGCTCTCAATTCGACCCGCGCTTAAAAACTCGGCTTAACTTCAGCGAATACAAATCTAAAGATGCGGATGCATCGCTAGAAGGGGGCAGATCACGGACCGATCCAAAACTACGCACTGTAAAATACCAGCCATTCTTAAAGGCCTGGACTACAGATAACCCTGCGGTTGCACTTTACCGTCCGCAGTTCGTATTCTTGGTATCCGGCGAGCTGGATGGCTTCACGGTCAAGAATATGGTCAATATCTCAGATAAGTATGTAAATATTGAGAACTGGAAAATTCGCAAAGAGCGTTAGTTCGCCGATAAAATTTAAACACTAGTATGTTAATATACTTACTATAATTTCGAGTTTCTAAAATGGTAAGACCAAAACAATATGAATAAAGTTGCCCACTATTTACAGGAACACTTGATCGGCGAAGTAGTCACCAGTGACGATGCGCGGAAATTTTTCTCTACCGACGGCAGTATCTTCCAGATAGAACCGGCAATCATAGCCTATCCAAGAAATGAAAACGATGTCCGCAAAACAGCCAGGTTCGTCTGGCAACTGGCCGAAAGAGGCAGAATGGTGCCGCTTACTTCCAGGGGCTTAGGCAGTAATACTACCGGTTCGTCTATAAACGGCGGAATCATCGTGGTGTTTCCAGCCCACCTGAACAAAATCTTAGAGCTTGATACGAAATCCGGCAGCGTAGTAGTTGAGCCCGGTGTGAGCATAGACAAACTTCAACAGGCGCTTCATACACACGGGCGTTTTTTAACGACTACTCCGGTAAATTATCATTATTCGTCAATCGGCGGGGCACTGGGCAGGAATTCCGCCGGCGAGCATTCCATCAAATACGGCTCTATTAAAAACTACGTCAAGAAAGCTCGCGTAGTTCTGTCTAACGGCGAAGTCATAGAAACCAGAAGGCTTAATAAAAGGGAATTTAACAAAAAGATGGGCTTGAGTACTTTCGAAGGGGAAATTTATCGGGCTCTGGATGGTTTGATGGAAGAAAATCACGATATTATAAAAAACTTCAAACTGGATGTAGCCAAAAATTCCGCCGGCTACGATATATTCTCAGTCAGGCGCAAGGATAAATCATTTGACCTCACCCCCCTTATAGTCGGCTCGGAAGGCACTCTAGGAATCATCACTGAAGTAGAGCTGGAAACAGAGCCATATAACCCCAAGACGACTGTAATAACCGCCAAAGTCGACGACATAAACAAGTGCGGGGAAGCCCTACAAGCAATCAGGTCTCTCAAAGATGTTCCAAGCACTGTAGATATAATTGACAAGGGGATAATAAGCTTCATAGCCAAGACCAACCCGAATCAGATAAAAGGCATCTTTACCGAGCCTTACCCGGCTGTTTATATGATTATAGAATTTGACGGTCCTTCAGACCGCAAGCAGCAAAAGTCAGCCCACAAAGTAAAGAAAATCTTAGAAAAACACGAAATCAACTATTCTGTCGAAAACGATGAAGACCAA
>DASUOI010000027.1:0-13402 GCA_036276695.1 Saccharimonadales bacterium (SeqCode)
TCTACCCAGACTACGATCCCGTTCAGCTCTTTTACTTTTTCTGCTTCTGCGGGGTGTCTTAAGCTCCCCACTACTAATTTATCCGTGTTAGCCACTTTGGCTTGCTCAATTGCTTTGTCGACAATAGCGCTAAGTCCATATTGCTCGCGCCATTCATTGCCGACCTTTCGCTTATTTTCGCGCTCAAAGGCCAGATTGCGCTTTTTTAGCTCTTCTTCTAGCATCTCGGTAGCCGAGACTACAAAAAATCCGTAATCCTCAGCTAAAATTCGGGCTACGGTATCCTTACCGCTGCCATTCGTTCCCGCAAGTCCTATTACCTTCATCCTAGACAGTATACAAACTACACCAATTAGACGCTATAGGTCATTAAGATGGTTGGAATTCAGAGCAACCAGGCCTGTCGGTCCAAATACCAGGACGCTCATGATCGCCGGCAGCTACTACGGTATCCTTGAACTCTTCCGAAAGCTGTTCTAACCCGGCAGGGCTTCCTAATGAAACTAAATCATCAAAAGCTGATTGTTGTCTGTCGTTTTTTAGTATTTGCGCAACCTGATAATCAAGCTCTTCCAGTTCGCTTGCTAATTGCCCTCTTCGGGTTGCTTCTATTTTCGGTCTTCCCGCCACAACAGCCATACCGCATTTTTTCCCGATTCGTTTAGCCCTATCATAATGTTCTTGCGCCGCAATAGCGGCATTTTCTACTTGTTGTCTATCATCTACTACATTATCGTGGCATAGAAGAGACCAAATAATAGCTCCTGATAAAACCCCGCTCATAATCTGGAATCTGGTAAAAAGGGGAGATGGAATTTTAGGTGATTTTTCACCACTTCTTTCACTCATAAATTAGATAATATAATAACATATTATCAATATTTTTGTCAACTATTTAATGTAGTCTAGGAGTTTTTTGGCGTCTTTGTGTTTGCGCAGTTTGGCTAGAGCTTTGGCTTCAATCTGACGTATGCGTTCGCGGGTAACGGAAAATTCCTGGCCGACTTCTTCTAGCGTGTGGCTTTTGCCGTCTTCTAGACCAAATCGTAACTTCAAAATCTTTTGTTCTCTTTCTGTCAATCCGTCCAGCATATCTTTGACATGGCCTTTTAACAGGCTGCCGGTGGCTGATTCTTCCGGAGTAACGGTATCTTCGTCTTCGATAAAATCACCCAGAACGCTGTCTTCTTCATCATCGCGGACGGAGGCATCGAGCGAGTGGATATCCTGCTTTATCTTCATAATGTGCTCAACCTTAGCCACTTCCATTTCCATAGCCTTGGCGATTTCTTCGTTCGTCGGCTCGCGGTTAAGCTCTTGGGTTAGGCGTCTTTGCGTCCTTAACAGCTTATTAATTGTCTCAAACATATGTACTGGAATACGGATAACCCTGGCCTGGTCAGCAATTGCCCGGGTTATAGCTTGGCGAATCCACCATGTCGCATAAGTAGAAAATTTAAAGCCTTTATCGGGGTCGAATTTTTCTACAGCACGAAGTAAGCCGGTGTTGCCTTCCTGTATAAGATCTAAAAGATCCAGTCCGCGGCCTACATAACGCTTAGCAATCGATACGACAAGGCGCATATTTGCTTCAGCCATTTGATCTTTGGCTTTTTTATCGCCAGCTACCACTCTTTTGGCAAGCGCTAACTCTTCATCTTTTTTTAGAAGGGGTATCTTACCGATTTCACGCAGATAAAGCCGGACTGAGTCATCGGCGATGTCATCCATATAAACTTTATCGGAAAGTTCTATCTCCTCGTCTTCTTCTTCAGTCCAATCTTCGCTATCAGCTGCCGCAGCGCCGATAATCTTAATGTTCTTCTCTGCTAATTCGCTATATAAACCGTCTAAAATGTCGGCGTTTCCTACTGTTTCAGGAATTTTGTTAAAAATTTCTTCCTGGTCAATTTTGCCATCTTTTATCGCTTGTTCTAATAAATGCTTCTTTGCTTCTTCAAGCTTTTTATCGTCGTCTATTACCATAAATCTAACCTACTTGTCCTTAACCTTTTTTAATAGTTGGTCTAAGCTTCTTACTTCCGATAGTATTTTTTCCTGGTCGGAATCAGGCGCTTCTGCTAATTTTTTGGAAAGTTTTGTCTTTTGCTGCTTAACGTAATACTCGACTACTTTTGCTCTAAGCCTGCTCGCTTCATACTGGAGCTCGAGCGTATCAACCGTGGAATATAACTCCTCGAATTGCAATAATAACACTTTACCATCATTAAGGTTATCTTTCAATTCATCCAGCTGGCTTGCGCTGTCGAATTTAGGATTAGCGGCTAAAAATTTCAGCAAAGATTTTTGAGTATCGGTTGCCATCATCTCATCCGTAATAGCATCAAGATAATTGCGCGTATCCGGCGAAGCGAGGGCTAGGCATAAAAGCCTGTCAGCGGCTCTTTTTTGTTCTTTTATATAGGGTGGCGACTGGTCTGCGGGCGATATATGTTTAAGCCTCTGTGCGGGTTCGGATTTTTGCCCTATTTTCTCGCGAAGAGCGTTTTGGTCTATGCCGGAAATCTCAGAGCAAAGCTTTATATAATGATCTTGTTCTACAGGATCACTAAGGCCCCTTATAACACCGAGCATTACATCGCTAAACCTTTTCTTTCCTTCGGCGGAAGATAAATCAAGACTCTTTCTGTAACGTTCAATTACCCAATCTACGGCATATTCAGCATCGTCTATCGCCTTTTGCCAAAGCTCCGGGCTTTTCTGTATAAGCTCGTCAGGATCTTTGCCGCCCGGAAGAGTAATTATCTTTAAGTTTATAGATGTTTTTGATGCTAGCGGAATCGAACGTTCAGCTGCTTCAAGGCCTGCTCTGTCTTGGTCAAAGCTTAGTCGGACATCATCGGAAAACCTGGATAAGATTTTTAACTGCTGTTCAGTCAAGGCGGTTCCAGCGCTGGCTATGACATTCTTAACTCCAGCCTGATGGGAAGAAATAACATCCAGGTTCCCCTCTGCGATTATCGAATAGCCGCTCTTTCGAATTGATTCTTTCGCTAAGTGCAGGCCGTAAAGCTGACGGCTTTTATCATATAAAGGGGTCGACGGTGTATTTATGTATTTCGGCGAATCTTTCCTGTCTTCTAATAGTCTGGCTGTGAAACCGATAGCTTGGCCGGATTGATCGCACAAGGGGACCATTATCCGGCTTCTGAACATGTCGAACAACTGTCCTGACCTCTCATTTGCAACACCGATGAGCTTAAGTTCACTTTCCTTATAGCCCTTTTTTAAAAGGTAACCAGTCAAGGCTCTAGAGCCGTCCGGACTATACCCAAGCCTGAAATCCAGGATAGTCTGCCTGCTGAACTTGCGTTTTTTTGCAACGTAATCCATAGCTTTCTGGTTAGATATAAGCTGTTTCTGATAAAAATTAACTGCCGAATCTATAGCTTTATATAAACGGCTTTTGTCTATTTTGGAAGATCCAAAAGAGCTTGTACGATATTTTTCTAGGTCTACTCCTGCTTTGCGAGCCAAAAGTTCCAGCGACCCTTTAAAGTCCAAGCCTTCCGATTCCTGTATAAAGGTAAACATGTCGCCGCCCCGTCCGGAACTGAAGTCGTGCCAGATCTGTTTTTCCGGACTTACTACGAAACTTGGTGTTTTTTCATTCGTAAACGGACTAAGTCCTTTGAAATTTTTTCCGGCGCGCTTTAAACTGACGTATTCGCTTACAACGTCTTCAATGTTAAGGCGTGATTTTACCTCGCTAACCGCATCCATGTCCTATCATTATAGATTATCTTCACTTACTCTATACGGTTATGGTTTAATTAACCTATGGTCGCAAAACCCGATTCTCTAAACCACAGGGGTGCATATGTGCCCGCTTCCGCACAAAAATCCATAGCACAGCACTTGGACCGCACTATGCCTACGCATCTTAGGAAATACCAGCAAGGAGGTTATGTACCGAAACATGCCGAGAGAGCTATGTCTCAACATTTACAAAAAACTTTGCCGAATCGCTTAAAAAAACATGCTGATCCGTATCTGCAGCAAAACGTTATGTGGGGAAATAACGCAAAATCTTCAACTCAGTCTGAACCCGCTAAAGCCTCTCCCGTATATCGTCCCACAGTATCCAGTGCTTCCTCCAGTACGTTTGAAAAGCAATTTTTTTCTCCGGATAACCCGCAGTCTGGCGAACAGCCGTCATCACCCAATACACCTGCCGGGGGGCAGGATTACCAGCAGGCAGCTCCGCCCTCCCAAGGAGGCAGCGATTACGACTTTATTATGAATTCTCCAAGTTCCGGGGGGCCTTCGTTCCTAGGACCGCAAAACACCAAAATGCGAATCGCAGTGTTCGCCGTCGGCATTATCCTGCTTATAATTTTGATGTCTGTATTTTTTTCCTTTTTAAATTCCGCCGGCAATAAGCAAAAAGAGAATTTACTCGAAGTAACCAAAACTCAGCAGGAAATACTGCGAATCATCAATGCGAACAAGCAATCTATATCTGACGGAAAATTGAAAGATAAAACTGAAACCTTGCGAGTGGTTATGTTGACTTCTCAACAAGAGTTTACAGCTGCCTTATCGGCAAGGGGTAAGAAAGTCAGCCCTAAAGAGCTGGAGACCGGCAGGAACCCGCAGAATGATGCAATATTGGAGGCCGGTGAAGCGGAAGCAAGAGGCGATGAGGTCTTTGATGAGCTATTAACTTCACTGTTGACCGAATATTCGGCACAGCTTCAGGCGGTTTACGAGAGCGGTAATCAGAGCGAACAAGAGTTGGCTACAGAGGCGTTTAACCAGGTTGACCTCATATATAATCTCAGTCAAAGCAACGCTTCAACGAGTGCAGAGGAAGCACCTGCTAGTCAATAGCTGGCGTGTCAGATTTTACTTCTGTAACTAACAGGTAGCTATGCCTGATAAGCGCCTGGATATCTTCCCATGGCAACTGCCCGCTCAAGATTATAGTATTCCAGTGTTTTTTGTTCAGATGGTAACCTGGCATTACCGATTCATATTTAGTCCTTAGGACTTCTGATAACTTAGGGTCGCATTTCAGGCTGATTCTTAATGGGTCAGACTTTTCAGCAATTAAAGCAAACATCTTATCTTTGGCTTTATATACTGCTACGTCTTCGCCGAAAGGATACTCAAGTTTGGCGCCCTGCAAAGACAGTATAAATTTTTCTACTTTTTTATGCTTCATATCCAGTCTGAGATCGAGCGTAAACAATCAAGCAAAAGCCTGCTAGTACAAAGATCAGCCCGATAAATTCAAGGGTACTGAGCGTTTCTTTAAAAAGAAAATATCCCGCTAAAGTTGAAAGCAGTATAGCCCCGCCAAATATAGCCGGGGTTACGACGCCGAGTTTGTTTACCGTAAAAGCTTTATTTATGGTCAATCCATAAAGCCCCACAGAAAGTCCGGCTGCTACCGCCATGATTATTCCGAACTTGTGGTTCATATACTCCTTCTTCGCAATAGCAGGGACCGCCACCGCAAAAGGTATGAATATAGATGAAGTATGGACGATCGCGGTAACTATATTAGTATTCAGATTCCGCGAGGCTAATGCGGCAAATATTGTTAACACGGTCAACAATAAAGTAGCTAAAATAAGATAAATCATTAGGCTAGATTATACTAAACAACCTTAGTTAATCTAAATTCTTAAGTGCACTTATATAATACTGAAGCTCGGCTATTGAAGCTTGTATATCATCAAAAGCTCTATGAACATCCTTTTTTGCAAAGCTTATTCCGTATTTTGCGTGCATAAGTATTTTTAAACTGGAAACATCAAGCATGCGATAATGCAGAACTTCTTCGACCTCAGGCCACCACTTTTTTATAAAGCTGCGATCGTTATGTATTGAGTTGCCTGCTAAAATAGCCGGCTCATTGCCGAATTCCGCCTTGATGAAACCAACCAGCTCACGGGCAACTTCAGCCTCAGCCCGACCGTCCTTTTTAACGCGCTCGGTCAATCCGCTGGCTTTATGCTGGACTTTTGACCATTCGTTCATTTTCTTAAGTGTTTTTTTGCTTTGGGATATTAAAGCTTCGTAACTGGCCAAAGTCTTAAATTCAAAATCAGTCACTTCTACCGCAACCTCTATGATTCGATCACTCTCCGGGTCAAGGCCGGTCATTTCTAAATCTATCCAGAGCAGTTTGGTCGGTTTCAAGCCTTTATTTATTTTCACAACCTACAGTATAGCGTGTAATTAAAGATTTTTTTCTAGACCAAGCCTGCTAACCCAAACCAAGAATCCCTCTTCCAACATTGTGAGCTGTCCTGGTTAGCGAATGTCAAAAGCACAATTTAGGAGCGAGGGAATGTTTGAGGCCAGTTGAGCTATAGTTAATAAAAACTGGCTGAGTTTCCCGAGCATTGTGCTCTTTGACAATGAGATAACAAAGACAAGCGAGCAGTTAGGAAGAGGGATTCTTGGTTTGGGTTTGAATGTTATGATTAAAAAATGAAGAAAAAAATAATTATCCTAATCATCATCGTAGCCGGTATTGCCATCCTTTATTTTTTACTTAACCAAAAGGCAGAAGCTCCCGGAGGTTCTTCCGACGGCAAAAATTCCGATAACGTAAGTATCCCGGCAGAGGATTTGGCCAAGTATACAGTTAACGTACAAGAAAGCATTTACTACATCGTCAACAAGAATCGTCATATATCCGCCTCATACGTACCGAATAATTTAGTAAAGCCAGATGTAGCTCTGGTTCCAGGAGATAATCCTGAAGAACAACAGCTTAGAGGCGAAGCGGCTACGGCGGCAAAAACAATGTTTGAAGCAGCTGAAAAGGCCGGCTTCAGCCTTGTGATGGCCAGCGGGTACCGCTCAGCTCAACTGCAGGAAATCTTATTCAACAACTACGCAGCTCGCGATGGAGAGGAGGCTGCCAGTAAATACAGCGCCCGGCCTGGAACTAGCGAGCACCAGACGGGACTGGCTCTGGACGTGACCACTGAAAGCCGCGAATGCTACCTAGATGTATGTTTTGCCGAAACCCCTGAAGGAAAATGGCTTAAGAATAATGCCCATAAATATGGATTTCATCTGAGATACCAAAAAGGCAAAGAAGACATAACCGGCTACCAGTTTGAACCATGGCACTTTCGCTATGTCGGTAATGATCTGGCGAAAAGACTCCATGACAGCGGACAAACTATGGAGGAATTTTTCGGTATCTTGCTATAATTTAGGATAAATGTCGAGTATACATAGTTCCGATTTGGTTGCCGGGTTAGAGGAAAGCGCAACGCTAGCACTAAATGCCCGGGTCAAAAAAATGGCCGCGGACGGCGAGAAAGTTTATAACTTAACCGCTGGTGAATTGTCCTGTGAAACGCCCGTATATATTCAAGACTATGTTGTAAAAAAACTTAATCAAAATAAATACACGCCGGTAAGCGGACTGTCTGAGTTGCGCGAAGCAATAGCGAAATATGCAAAAGACTTTTATAAGCAAGATTGGATAGGGGCTGAAAATGTTGTCGTTTGCCCTAGCGTTAAGCCGGGTATCTGGGCAAGTCTTACCTCAATCATTAACCCGGGCGAAGAGCTCATCCTACCCACGCCTACATGGGTAAGTTATAAGCATCTCGTACATATAGCTGGCGCAAAATTAGTACAGACTAAGCTAGCCGACGATTTTGATCTGGACATCGACGATATAAAATCAAAAATCACAAATAAAACCAAAGCGATTCTGCTGAATTCACCCCAAAACCCTACCGGTGCGACCTACAGCCAAGAAAGCATAGAACGTCTTACGCATATAGCAAACGAAAACAACATTACGGTTTTATCCGACGAGATTTATTCACGTCTTGTTTTTAATGAAAATTTTAAACCGGTTAGTTTGTTTGATTTTAAAAACCTAATAATTTTAGATGGATTCTCTAAAAGCCAGGCTTTGACTGGTTGGCGGATCGGCTATGTTATCGCTCCCGTTCAGACCGCGAAAGACTGTACAAAAATCCTGTCCCACGCCATGGGAAATGCCTCGGTTATCAGCCAATACGCGGCGCTCGCGGCACTACAACATGGAAATGAACCGGTCATGTTTGAAGAACTGAAATCTAATCTTGATTTAGCCTGTTCTAAATTAGACCAAGTAAAAAAACTACACTACATAAGACCCTCAGGCGCATTTTATATTCTGGTGGATGTCAGGGAGATGACAAGCAGCGGCTTTGAGTGGTGCGAGGAATTATTACAGAAAAAAGGAGTAGCTTTAGTACCTGGTGAAGCCTTTGATGCCCCGGGGTTTGCGCGGATATCTTTCGGCGGCGATGCAGACACTATTTCAAAAGGGCTTGATCTGATAAAGGAGTTCTCAGAGGAAAACTATGCGTAAGATTCCAGCGACAATTGCAACCCAACACCCCGATAATGCCTCCGCTCCCTATTGGAGCAAGGATGACGACCCTTTCGTCAATACATACCAAGAAACCGAAGAGTGCTTAACGTGCCTTGAGGATTTGGGGATGGAAGAATACATGTGGGACTGGGAAGGCAAAAATGCCGATGCCTCAGTCGTTGATAAGTTGCTCACCAAATATTACCCGTATTTCAGTGAACACCGTTTAGGCAAAGATAAATTTTTGACTTTTCGCGTGCCAAACATCTGGGAAGAGAAAGGCTACAGCTTATTGCAGGCAATGACCATAATTCTCTCCAGCGAGGATTTCGCCCGCGACCTGGATTTCAAACAAAGGCCGTTATTTGAAGTTATCCTGCCAATGACAGTAAGCGCTGACCAGCTTATACATATGCACAAGCTTTTTAATAAGTTCTCAAAGTTCAAGTCGGCTGAATTCACTGCCGATCGCAAAGCAAACACCGAGAATTTAGAAGTAATCCCACTTGTAGAAGGCGCAAAGAATCAGCGGGAAATTAGCAGCTTGCTTATCGACTACATAAAGAAACACCAGAAACTTTTAGGTAAGAAACCCGATTACATAAGAGTATTCATAGCCTGCTCGGACCCAGCCTTAACAGAAGGCTTTATCACTACAAAACTATCTAACAAGCTGGCCTTGGTTGAAATAGAAAAGGCATCTAAGAAAACGGGCGTTAAAATGTACCCGTTCGCCGGAGCCGGCAGCCTGCCGTTCCGGGGAGGAATAACTCCGGAAACAACTAAGCAGTTTGCTGAAGAATTTGCCGGGCTCAGGACTATAACCCTGCAATCTGCTTTTCGTTATGATTATCCTGTCGATCAAGTAAAGTCTGCGGTTGCCTACCTTAATAAAAATTTGGAAAAGGGCAAAACCGCCCCGCTTTCCGGATCAGACCAAAGAACTTTGAATGCGATAGCAGAAAATTCCAGCAAGCTGTATAAGCAGACTATCAAGCAGGTTGCTCCCGGTATGGAAGACATATTTGAAGCTGTTCCAAAAAGACGCGAGCGCCGGCAGCATATAGGACTTCTTGCATATAAGCGATCCAGTGGCGGGCTGGAGCTGCCCAGGGCTATTACTTTCACCTGTGGTTTTTATTCTATAGGAGTGCCACCGGAATTTATTGCCAGCGGTAGAACTTTGGCTAAGTTATCAGAGAAAGAATTAGACCTTGTTAAAAGCTTTTCGCCTAATCTTATAAGTGATTTCACCCGTGCCGGAAGGTTCTTAAATAAAGATGTCCTAGACAAATTGGCAAGTTCAAACACGGGCTGGGACGATATTAAGCAAGATATAGAAAAGTTAAGTAAAATATTAAAAATTGAGTTCAAGCCCGAGACGACTGAACAAAAAGAGCATATAAAATTAAGCTCCAAGATTTTTAACGGCAGAAGCAGCCGCTTGGAACTTCAAAAGCTTATATCACAATCGGCTATTTTGCGTAAAAGCTTAGGTTAATTTTTAGGTTTAAAGTCTAGGCACACAGAGTTTATGCAGTAGCGCTTGCCTGTTTTTTCTCTCGGCCCATCGTCAAATATATGTCCGAGGTGGCTATCGCAATTTGCGCACAAAACTTCAACCCGCCTCATGCCCAATGAGTTATCGTCTTCAAGTCTAACAGTGCCTGACTCTGCTATATCATAAAAGCTTGGCCATCCGCTGCCAGATTCAAACTTATGCTCGCTTTTGAACAAATTTGCTCCGCAGGCAGCGCATGTAAAAACACCTTCGCGCTTTTCGTCTAACAGCTTCCCAGTAAATGGAGTCTCGGTGCCTTTTTGTCTTAATATCTTATATTGTTGAGGAGTTAGTTTTGCCTTCCAGTCCTCTTCACTTAACTTCATATATTACTTTTTATCTAGCTTATCCAAGCGCAGAGCTTTGATACCGAAATAAACTATAAGCAGAACAGTTATAAAGCTGATCATTACTGAGATAAACGCACCATATGCAAAGGTTGCTTCTTTACTGCCTATGCTAAGAGCGAATGATTTATCCACCAAAGCGCCCGTCCCCGGTAAGATTATTCCTACTATGGGGTTAATAAAACTGGCAACAACTTGATCGACAAGAGCCTTGACTTGAACGCCCAAGACTAAACCGACAGCTAGACCTACGACTCCATAGGTGCGTATAAAGTCTTTAAAGTCATAGACCCTATATCTAGCCCTCTCTTTAACGACCCTTCTGGCTTTTGACCTTTGTCTGTCTTTTGTCTGTTTGGCTACTTTTGCCCTGATCCGTTTGGCTTCGGCTGATGAAATTTCTTTTTCTGCCATATCTCTCCTTTACCTTCTAGGCTTTAAGGTTAATTATAAAATAAAAAATGGTTATTGAAAATGCTATTTTCCCTGCACAAACTTTATGATATCCTCTGGTTTTTCAGCAATGTGCTTAGGTTTTGCGCGTTTAAGTCCGACTTTGCTCTGCAGACCCCAAGTAACGCCTATCGTATTAAGCCCGGATTTATTTCCGGCTACAATGTCGCGCGTCTCATCGCCTATCATCCAGCACGCGGATTTTTCATAATTATTGTTTTTGAGTAGTTTTTTCAATGCTTTGTCTTTACCGAATACTGACGAGCCTTTTAATATCGTGACGTCTGTTTTGAAGTCGTTGTTTTTAAGTATTTTCCTGACTGTTTTTTCATTGTTCGTGCTAAGTATATAGATATCGAAGTCTTTGCTAAGCTCTTTTATAATGTTTTTTATTCCAGAAAATATTTTTACTTTCGAAGCACGTTTTCTGTATTCTTTCCTGGCCAGATTTAACAATCTTGGAATTTGCCAAAGTTTTATACCCGCCCACTTTATGGCCTGTCGGGTCGTCCCATCGCGCAGCTTTTGCTTTATTTCTACACTAAGTTCAGGCCTTTTGTTTATAGCTGCAAAATGATCATAGATACTTATAATAATCTTTTCCGAGTCAGCAAGCGTCCCGTCAAAATCAAATACCACACACTTCGCAACAGTCATCCTGCTATTCGGCGCAGCCGAATACTCCGATGGCTGTTGCGAATGTGTGGATATATAACGATTCATTACATCTTCTCGGGTACTTCAACGCCAAGGATATCCAGGCCTTTTTCAAGTATCCGGCAGTATATATCGACAAGTTTAAGACGTTCCTTGCTTCTGGGGTCATCCAGCACGCGGTTAGACTCATAAAATCTGTTGAACACCTGGCAAAGTTCAAAAAGATAGCCGCATATATAGTGCGGAGCGAATTCATTCAAAGAAGACTGATAAACATCCGGGTATTCCGATAATTTCCGGGCCAGGCTGCGTTCGGCAGGCTCCAGGGTTTTGATTGTTATGTTTGAATCAAAACTATCGGCTTTCGATATGATGCTTTTACCCCTGGTTAGCGCATATTGTATATAGGGACCGCTATTGCCTTCCAGGCTTACGGACTGGTCGGGATCATATATTGTATCCCCACCAATCCGGTTTTTTAAAAATGCGTACTTGATAGCGCCAAGCGATACTATAGGGTCCTTAGAATTATTCTGCTGCGCGTTAGCTTCTTTTGCTAAATCAATAAGATCAGCTGCTTTTAATATATTTCCTTTTCGGCTGCTCATTTTCACGCCGCCGGGCAGCTTGACCACGCCATGGTTTATATGTCTGGTGTTCTCAACCATTTCAGGAGCAAATAAACTTATGCTCTTCTGAACCACCTGCATATATTGCATAATTTCGTTCGCGGTTACTATGACTGAAAGGTCAAAATCATATTCGGCTTTTTTCAAGAAAGCCAGGCCGACTTCTTTAGCTTCATAGGTCGGCAGACCTTCTCGGGTTATAAAAACTCTTGTGTGAAGTCCATCCTTTTCGCCTCTGAATACAACCGCTCCGTCAGATTCTTCATAGACGCTTCCGATTTGCCCTTTTATTTTTTCCAGCCCTAGTTTATAAACCTGGCTTTCGGCGTAGTATTTTTCAAATTTTATATCTATCTGTTTATAAAAATCTTCAAAATAATCATAGCTCCAATCCCTTGCCGTCCAATAAATCTTGGCGAACGGGGATGATTTGTCGCTTTTATCATGAAGCTGGTAAATTTTTTTATTCAATCCGGTTATTTCGGTGGCTATTTTACTATCATCTGCTTTAGAAGCACCTTCTACGTAGCAGTCCGCCAGCCATTGGGATCTTTCGCCGGCTGGAATCTGGTTTAGTTTATCAGGGTGTTCACCGCCAAGTTTGTTCAATATAGCCCACATGGTTTTCGCTACATGCAGTCCAACATCGCCTCCATAATTCACCCTATGCACCTTTGCTCCTGAAGCTTCAATTATCCTGGAGATGGATTCGCCGATAATGCTTGTATACAGGTGTCCGGCATGCAAGACCTTAAAAGGGTTCGGGTCGGAAAACTCCATGACCACCGTCTTATCTTTAAAAAGCATGGAGCTAGGTTCTTCCAAGGCTTTTATCAAGGCTTGGTCGCTTAGCTTTATGTTTATGAAACCAGCTCCTGCTACATTGGCGTCAGCTAGGTCTTGGTTGCTTTTTAAGTGTTCGGATATTTCTCCGGCTATCCAAGCCGGGTTCTTACCTAGCTTGCCAGCCAAGCGTAATGCCACGTTAGTTGAATAATCGCCGAACTGTTCCTCCGGACGGGTAATCTGCGGGTCAATTTCCTCATCAAAAAGTTTAATACATATCTCGCGTATTCGTTGGTCTAACTCCTTATTCATCTCTGTTAGTATATCATTAGGTTTAATTCTTTCGTTCATATGCTATATCCGTTAAGATTTTGGCCAGCACAAGGCTGAAGTCTATTATCTTTTTATGAAAGTTAAGATATTGATTTATATAAAAAGCAAATGCTTATTTTTTGGTTCTAGTAAGAGCTGTCCACACAACTAAGTAGGAACTGAATAAAACTAGGAAGAACGAGGAAGTAGCAAGATAAGTCTCGTTATGCACCCCGGGATTGATGAACCTGTCTGATACGTCAAACAACAAACCGAAGGGCTGAAGCACTAT
>DASUOI010000028.1:0-11379 GCA_036276695.1 Saccharimonadales bacterium (SeqCode)
TTCTCGAAAATTCTACGGACTCCCAATTAAAATCAAAAAGAAAAGAAAATTGAAAAAACTCAAAAAAATATTTACAGCAGAAAAACGCGCCTATTTTCATTATAAGCACGGTACGTATTTTCGCAGAAACCGCAAAAAGCAGACTTTCATTTGGGCAACCAGCCTGCTTAGCATGTGCGGTTGTTTTTTATTTATAAGCACGTATTTAGTTCCGCTTATCCAGTCAAGCAGCTATCTGCAAGCAAGACAAAATGATTATCAATCTCAAGACAATCAAGAAGTATCGACAGAAGACAAAAAGCTAAAGCCGATTAGCCGGAACAACTCCGAGTTAGAAGCTCTGGTTAACAATACGCTTGACGAACTTGCCTTGAGCGATCCTTGGTCCGTATATATTTACGACTTAAAAGACGACTCGTCCGTTCAAATAAATTCTGGCGAGGCTTTAGACGCGGCAAGCTTATACAAGCTGTTTTTGATTGAATACCTAGAACAGAAATTACCTTATGAAGAGTGGATTAACACCTGGCTGACTGACCAGAATATTGCGGACTGCGTCTACAATATGCTTCGCGCAGACGACGATCCGTGCGCAGAAGACTTGGCAGATTATCTAGATTTGAAAGCCGTGGACAATTTTAATGAACTTAATGATTATAAAAACACATCTTTTGCCGGCAATTCAGGAAAGCAAACGTCAGCAGCTGACATAGGAAAGCTTTTCGTCGGCTTAAAGAAAGGGCAGATACTCAGCGACGGCGCTAGAAGGTTTGTCTTCGACGCTCTTTATCAGCAGGATATTAACAGCGGGATTGCAAAAGGCTGCGGCAAAGATTGCCGGACTGCCAGCAAACAGGGAGAACTTAGCGGCGTAGCTTACGATGCCGGAGTCGTTACGCACGGCAAACGAGACTATGTGTTAGTGGTCATGAGCCAAGGCGGCGACTTCAAGCAAATATCTAAACTTACAAAAGTTATAGATAATTATCTGCGCTAGGCTCTTAGTTTATAGCCTCTTGCAAACAGTTTGTAGTTCACAATGAATAGAACCGTACCTGCGGTCGCTATTACTAGCAGGCTGAGTTTTGGATTAATATCAGCACTGCCTATCATCGAGTACCTCAAGGTATTGATCATGTAATAAATCGGGTTAAATCTAGTCAATGTCTCGAATAAAGGCGGCAAAAGAGAAGCCGAATAAAACACGCCGCCAAGAAAAATCAGGGGCTGAAGTATGAATGTCTGATAAAAGTTTAAATTATCAAAAGTATCAGACCTTAATCCGACTAAAACACCTGCCATAGCAAAGAAAAACCCTATAAAAATAAAACTCAATATAAACATCACCGGATGCTCTACGGGAAGATCCGGGATAAGGACTTTAGCGGTTATAAAAGCTATGGTTACGATCAAACAGGCCCGGATGAATCCTCCTAGACCGAAAGCTGCCAATGCCTCCAGGTTTGATACGGGCGATGCTAGCTGATCGTCAATTGCCCTCTGTAGTTTCTGCTGCATCATGGAGAACGCGTTATTGGCGAATGTGTTAATTGCAAAACTCATCACTAGCAGGCCTGGGATAATGAATATCACATAGCGGTGTCCGTCTATTTCGTTGATCCGGCTACCAAGTGCTGCGCCGAAAATACTGATATACAAATAAGTTTCAATCAACGGGCCAAATATGGTCTGGCGTTTTATGCCCCAAAAACGCCTTAGCTCTCTGCGCAGTACGGTCCAAAACGGCAGCCAGCGGTACGCAAAATTTTCCATTATTTAATTTCTCTATTTCTGGTTAGTTCGCTTCTGCCGACAACTTTCAAGTAAACATCTTCTAAAGTTTTCTGCTTATAATATTTTTTCAGCTCATTTGATGTGCCGGTATGTATGATCCTGCCATGGTTGATAAGGGCGACATTGTCGCATAATTGCTCTGCTTCCTCTATGTAATGAGTAGTTAGTAATATGGTAGTGCCCTTTTTGTTAATTTTTTTCATGTAGCGCCACAGTTCCAGCCTTAGCTCTACATCTACTCCGGCCGTAGGCTCGTCCAAGATTAATATTTTGGGCCGATGCATCAGCGCTCTGGCTAAAATCACCCGGCGCTTCATGCCGCCGGATAGGAACATAGCCCGTTCTTTCCTTTTTTCATAAAGCGAAAAATCTTTTAAAAGTTCTTCTATTCGTTTTTGCCGGTCTTTTTTGCGCATAGAGTAATACCCGCCATGGAAGTCCAAAGTTTCCTCGACGCTTAAGAACCAATCTACATTAGTTTCCTGCGGGGCCAGGCCTATGTATGACCTAGCTTGCTGGTAATCATCAACCACATCATAACCGAGCACGGAGGCTCTTCCGCTCGTTGGAATAGCCAGACCCATGATGCAGTGTATGAGCGTAGACTTGCCTGCGCCATTTGGTCCGAGCAGACCAAAAAATGAGCCTTCAGGAATTTCCAGATCCACGCCTTTTAGGGCGTGGGTACCGCCTGAGTAAGTTTTTTCCAATTTTCTGACCTCTAATGCATTCATCCGAAAATCCCAATTCCTATACGTTGAACCTAAATTCTACTACATCGTCTGGCTGAAGAATATAATCTTTGCCCTCAGTCCGAATTTTCCCTGCGCTTCTAGCGTTTTGCTCGGAACCGGCTTCGACCAAGTCTTCGAAACCTACTATTTGAGCAGCGATGAAACCTTTCTCAAAATCGCTGTGAATCGCACCGGCGGCCTGGGGCGCAGTCGCACCTTTTTTGATGGTCCAGGCGCGTACTTCTTTTTCGCCCGCTGTCAGAAAGCTCTGCAAGCCCAGAACGCTGTAAGCTGCATGTATAACTTTGTCTAAGCCTCGTTCAATGACACCGTAGCTTTCCAGCAGCTCAAGGGCTTCATCTCGGCTCAGCCCTCTTAATTCATCCTCCAGTTTTGCCGAAACAAACAGACTTTCAGCCGGTTTTACTAAATCGGCTAATTTTGTTTTTTCGGTTTCATTGCCGAGCGTATCCTCGTCAACATTAAAAAGATATATAACAGGCTTCATAGTTAAAAGCTGTAAATCTCCTAAAAGTTCTTGGGTGGATTCTATCCACTCCCTAGGCTGGTTTGATAAAGGCTCATTTTTATTTAATATCGATTTTGCTTCTTCCAGTCTGGCTGTCAGGGGTTTAAGCTTCGGGTTGGCTCTGGCTTCTTTTTGCAATTTCGGCAGGCGTTTTTCTACTGTTTGCAGGTCAGCTAAAACCAGCTCCGTATTAATAATTTCTATATCTTTTTTAGGGTTTCTGTCTTGGTCGACATGCTGAATGTTATGGTCGGTAAAAGCTCTAACAACTTGGCAGATAGCACTGCAGCTGCGTATATGGCTTAAGAATTGATTGCCTAAGCCTTCCCCCTGGCTAGCTCCGGCTACCAATCCGGCGATATCTACAAAATTCACGGTTGCCGGTATGATCTTTTCGGGTTTATATAATTCAGCTAATTTCTCCAAGCGTTGATCCGGAACGGGGACAACGCCGGTGTTTGGCTCAATCGTAGCAAAGGGGTAGTTAGCCGCTAGTACGCTGTTGTCCGTGAGCGCATTGAATAGCGTAGATTTACCGACATTCGGCAAGCCGACTATACCTATGGATAGACTCATTCTATATATATTAACAGAGGTAATAATTATTATGAAATTTGCTTATATACCGTAATTATGGTAATGTATAAAAAAATAGATCGGAGACACGTAAATGCCTATCCATTTATTGGAAAAAATACCGCCTAGCCCTGAAGTTATAAAGCATGGAATAGCTATGGCTAGGGATATTGCAGATCCTACCCCGCCTATGCTTGGCGATACGGTTCCGGCTCCCGGCGAGGGAGACAGGCCAAGACCTGATAGCGACAATGGCATTCATATAGCGACAATTGATGAAATACCCCAGGTTGCCCAGTCCCTGGCCGAAGGCTTCAAAGATGACCCGCATTTCTCTTTCATGCTTAAGAATGAGGAGAAAAGGCTATCTCGGCTTGGACACGGCATTTTAAGCTTTATCCGTCATGATTGGCTGGCACATGGCGTCGTACATACCAACGAGCAGAATTCCGGCGCCGCTGTCTGGATTGAACCGAACGAGTGGAAGACCGACATTTTTACCCAAGCACGTATACTGAAATCTTTGGCAGGAGTCGTTACTCCGGCTGAAGTTGCCCGGTTGGCATATGTCCTTGGTTCAGTAGAGGGCGAGCACAAGGAAATTGAACGTCTTCGGAGACCGCACAGATACCTGGCAATGGTCGGGGTTACTACCGATTGGCAAGGCATGGGTTGGGGCGAAGCGCTTATAAGACCTATGCTTGATCAATGCGACGAAGAAAAAGTACCTGCATATTTAGAAGCTTCTACTCCTCGTAACGTACCTCTTTATGAACGCCTAGGATTTAAAGTTATAAAAGCACGTGGTTATAGGGGCGCTAAGGTGCCGTTGCATTTTATGTGGCGCGAGCCCAATAGCTAATAAAAAATATTTTACTAACACTTTTTGTCCGATCGGACACAAAGTGTTAGTTTTTTTAGGGCAATATTCTTATGCTTGACCTCTGTTAAATAAAATGTTACTTTAATTTTACGTATATGTGAAAGTCTGCGTAGTTATTATTTATTAGAAAATTTATAAAACCACAGGGAGGTGCGTGATGCCGCTACCACAAGGCTATCCGCCAACACAACATCCTGGAGCAGCCCAGGCCGAAGCTTTACAGGGCCCGGAAAGGCTTGCAGATCCCACTCCGCCGGACGCAGACAGAACGGGTTCATTTCGCACAGGCCTTCGAACCAAAATTGCTGTAGCAACCGGCGCCCTTCTAAGCTCTTTTGCAATAATTGCTCCCGGTGGCTCAATAGCGGAAGATAATCCTCGAGCTGTTAGCTCTTTACCCGTTCCAACAGCCCAGGAAAGCGCCAAGAGAGGAAGGGGCATGCAGCCTGCAGGAGTAATAAGGGCTATTAGCGGAGTACTAGCGAGGGCGCACAACAGTTCAGGCTACGGTGTTCCAAATACTCGGTTAGCCAAGTTAACCCCAACTTCTTCTTTATTACAGGGCAGGTGTAAGCCAAAAGATGGCTGGCTATCTAAACGAATAGCAACAAGGCAAGGAAAGTCATTCAATACATATTGTAACGGGAAAAATAATGGAGGTATAAAATTAATATCTCCAACAGAATACTCCAATGGCCTTAACTGGCTAGGCAACAGAGTTGCCACCTCGGCCGGCGTACCTGCTGAATCCCGTGGCAGTACAACGAAGGCTACTGCAAACCCTAGGCGGGCGGTTATAAGATTCGCTAATGACGATGCTCAAGCAGAAGCCCGACAGCTTAGTGCGCTTATCCTAAAAAAAGGCAAAAAACCTACAAAACGCTGGTATCCAGCCCAATAAAACGCAGAAACTCCATAGTAGCTCCTCTGTATTTACAAAGGCATAACCATAATATAAGATAAGGTTGTTAAAACCCGTTATGGTTATAAAAAATAAAATAAGCCAAATATTATCAAACAAAAAAGCTAAAATATTAGCTCTAGTAATAGTTCTTGCATTAGCCGGACTTGCGGCGTACTACCTATACGATAAGGAATCTTCCAAGCCATCCCGTGAAGAGATTATTAAAATCAGCGACGAAGCTGCAAACTTAATGGCTGAAGATAATTACTCAGGTGCAAATGAAAAACTAATCAATATATATAATCTAGAAGAAGACGAAGCTGAAAAAGCCTACAGGGCTTTTGACATTGGTAATAATTATCAGTTCGAACTAAATTACGACGAAGCCATTAAGTGGTTTAACGTTGCAAAAGGGCACTACGAAAGCGTTGAAGACCAAGACGGAGCAGACCAAGCTAACCAGGCAATTGAGTCGGCCAAAAAATTCAAGACCCAGCAAAACCAACCAGTCCGGAAAAGCCCGGTGGACAAAGGAGTATAGCGTGAAAAAAACAAGCTTATTTGCGTTTCTACTACTAGGCTCTTTGGGCTTTTTTAATATATTTTCAACACAAAGTGCCGAGGCCGTGGTAACCGGGACCTTCCCGCGCGATAATAACTGGGTTTTGTTGTCCAAATATAACTGCCCGGGACATTGCCTGGATACGCCGAGCGCTAGTTTTAGAGTGTTTTACAATACAAATAGCAGTTCTTATCAAAATAATAATAACTTTTCAGTCACCATACAAGTTATTTGCCGGGGCGGTACGTCAAAGCCGGGCGGGGGCATGAAGTTCGGCAGCAACGGCAGAAAAGACTGGCATCACTGTAACGGAGCTTTATCTACCAGCCCGAATTACTCTATATCCCAGACTATTGGCAAAGGAGAACTTAAAAATGCGGCAGGCGCCCCAGGACTTACCAGTCAATATAAGTATGCTGATTTAAATGCGAAAGTAGGTAATAACTCGGCGGATATAATTGCCATAATAGTTCATGCTAACAACGGCGGAAAAGTTACATTTGAAGAAGTGCCGGGTGGGGTGGTTAATGAAGCATACGGAGGCAACAGCAATAACTATACTGGCCATGGAAGTGGCCCTCAAAATGGACCATATCCTGATCTTACAAGCGATCGTACTGGTACAGCTTTCGCTATGTTTCAAAATACAGGAGGATCATATAGTCGAAACTTTGACTTATTTTTTAAAGCGGATTGCAGGATAGAAGGTAATACGCCCGTAAAGCTTAGGTGGTACGATGCCGATAAAAACACCGGTACCAACCCGCATGATTTAAAGTTTGACTTATACGACCAGACTGCTGGTGATTATGTATTCCGTAATTATGAAAGCGGACTCGGAGGCAATGATAGTTATCGCCATAAAACCTTTACTATAAAACCCGACCACCAGTATAAATGGACATGGAAGGGGGTCTCAAATACTAACGGAATACAGATATGGATGCCATTTAACGAATTTGCGGCCGATATTGAGTGTAGTAAACCGGCAGGAAAAATTCATAAGGTACAGTGCAACAACATTCGGATTTCAGGATACGATACGGCTAATCCTTCAAAGAATGTCAGGTTTATACTAAGAAAGGGCAACGGCTCGGGAGTAATAACTAAATCAGATAATAAGTGGTCAAATAACAATCCGAAATGGTACACGACCGGCCTGAAGAACACGTTCAAAAGCGCCTACCCTAACAAAGTTACTCTTGATTTATTGGTAGATATTGAAAACGATGGCTCGTTTGTAAAGGTTGATACCTGGAAAGGCGCAAAGCCTTGCGGAAGCGTTGACCCGAATATAAAAACACGGTGCAACTTCTTGCAAGTCACTGATGGAAGCGGTCTATACACTACGCCTAATGGCAAACAGTGGGAAACAAGGACATACGTAAGGGTGACAGATGGTCACGGGCCCAACCATGCTTTCACTGAATCCCATGTACTGGTCCATAGAGATGGCCAGCCGGGTAGTCCCCAACCGGTAATTGATCAGACAAAAACCTGGAACTACACGCCTAAAGAAAAGCGAGTAAAAATAGAAGTCACAAGAAAATATCGCCACCTGAATGGTTCAAATTGGGTTTTAACTACTTATGATCAAAACACTACATACCATACCTGCTATACCGCGTCTTGCAGTTTAGATATCACTAGCAAAGTAGAAACTAAACCTGACGGGGTAAAGGGTGGCGAAGGGTTTGAAGTGAATGCGACAGTCACTGATCTTGCAGGGTCTCCTGGCGCGCCGGCGGAAGCCTTGCCGCTATATTTCGGTATTGACGGACACCCCTTGGTTCTCTCTACCGATGGGGGCAGCCCAGTCAGTTTTTGGACGGGAGTCCATGCATATTATGAAGGCGGGGAAAACAACCTTGGAGGGGATTCTTTATCCGTAGGACCTCTTGGTGTAACTGCTCCTAATACGATTAATCATTATAATATTTCCGCTAGTCTGCACTATAATGGTTTGTTCTGGCTGGATGGATGTACAACTAACTTTGATGTTTACAAACAATTTGACCTCAGCCCCCATGCCACATCTGTAACTTTAAAGTATGATCCTCCCGGTCCAGACCCGGAGATTGTAGATTATGAAGAACCTAATAAAGTTGTATTGAGTGGGAGTGTTAACAACACCGCTCCGAACCCTGCCACGGTTTCTATACCTGTAACCCGTACTATAACTAAAGATCCGCCCGGACATCACACTCCCTACTCAACTGATACGGACCCGTATTCTTTGGGCAATCAGACTATCACCTATAGCGCTGGCGTGTCTAACCCTCAGCTGGGAGACCAGTATTGCGGGGAAATAAGCGTAGCGCCAGCTCATGGCTGGCAAGGGCCTGGAGGGTCTGGCGACAGATATGTCATTGACTCGGGCAGGTCCGATGGAGGATATCCGGATAATTGTGATGTCGTAGCCAACCGCCCCTATCTACGTGCCTACGGAGCAGATGTAACCGCCGGTAGCCGGTTCATTGACGGCAATGGCGCCTGCAATTCCAACCCCAGTCCAATCAAAGGCTATCTGTCCAGTCGACCGAACAAGAGCGGCGCCGGTAGCCAATTGGCTGCTATAGCTATGCAGGCCATAGAAGGCTTTCGGACGGCCAGTCTTAGAACCTCAGCTCC
The DNA here is from genome assembly GCA_036276695.1 of Saccharimonadales bacterium (SeqCode). Taxonomy (GTDB): domain Bacteria; phylum Patescibacteriota; class Saccharimonadia; order Saccharimonadales; family 2-12-FULL-41-12; genus JANWLD01. The sequence goes on from DASUOI010000028.1 coordinate 8,614, forward strand.
CACCGCCCCGGACGGCCTGAGCTTTGGCAACGAAGACCCGGCTGACGGTCACTACCAAGGCACGCCTATCTGCTCCACCGACTTCTATAATGAAACCCAGGCCGATGAAGGGGAGAAGAAGAACGTGGTCAGCTCCGGGTCATTGACCCCGCACTCCCACCCGGGATACGACCAGACTCTATATGACGGCAACCTGGTACTGAACGGCACTGGCGGAAGCCCTTTCAACGGCAAGAAGATAATCTACGTCAACGGCAATGTCCGGATAACCAGCGACATAGCCTTCAATGGCTTTGCCGACCCGCTGGAAGCTCCGTCCTTTACCTTGGTAGCCAGCGGCAATATATACATCTCTAAGAATGTTAACCGTCTAGACGGCATATACGTAGCCCAGGCCCGAGGCGACGGCTCCGGCGGAACTATCTACACTTGCTCCAAGGCGACCGAGTTTGACCAGTACCGGGCCGGATCGACCGAACTGCTGGACAATTGTTATGACGATGCTCAGCTGACGGTCAACGGCGCCTTCATAGCCAATGACGTCGAGTTCCTAAGGGTATATAAGTCTGTCAGGGACTCTGAAGACGACCATCTGGAGACAGCTTCCAACACTGATGCCGCCGAAGTCTTTAACTACACCCCAGAGATATATCTATCGCCGCCACCGTTCGCCGCCAGCTCTTCATCGATAGATACTCAGTTCTACACTACATTGCCGCCGATATTGTGAACCGTCAGGCATATATAAAATTTAGGATTGCCTAAAATAATGCTTATGGTAGAATTACAGTGTGTAATATCTTCTCTATTGCGAGAGGGTGGGCAGCAATGATAAGACAAAGAAACAGAAAATATACAAACTATCAAAAAATTCAATATGGAGCCGATAAATGAGCTTGCTTAGCGGTGTTTCAGAATTCTTCGGCCTTGATATTGGTACTACTGCGGTCAGGGTTGTTCAGCTGACTAATAGCCCCAACAACAAGCAGCTTCTTCGTTACGGCGCCCAAGCAATAGATGAAAAAACTTCGCTTAGTGATTCAAAAGTAGACCAGCAGAATCTGGCTAAAGCAATCCGGGAATTACTCTCAAAGTCTGGTGTAAGAACTAAAAATGTAGCCGTAGGATTGCCCTCTTCCCGCGTTTTTACTGCAATAGTCGACATAGAAAGGCTATCCTCGTCAGAGCTTGGCAAAACTATTCATTATCAAGCCGACTCAATAATACCTACCCCTCCGGATGAATCAAAAGTTGACTGGGCTATGCTTGGCGACTCCCCTGTAGATGCTAATAAAGTAGAGGTTTTAATAAGCAGCGTTCCTAACGAATATGCGGAATCCAGGCTAGATATTTTGGAGTCCATAGGGCTTAATGTCATTTCTTTTGAGCCTAATAATCTTGCTCTACTTAGGGCTATTGTGCCCCAGGGCACTACTGCTCCGCACATGGTAGTCGATGTCGGCAACAAAAGTTCGGATATTGTGATAACTATGCAAGGCTCGCCAAGACTCACCAGGTCTGTACCTACCGGCGCGGAGGCGTTGATAAGATCCGCGTCTCAAAATTTGAATGTTGATGAAGCCCAAGCTAGAGAATTTGTATTCAAGTTCGGCCTCAGCAAGGATAAGATAGAAGGCCAGGTTTTTAACTCTATAGTTAACACCGTCGATATGCTTACTTCGGAAATAGGCAAGTCCATTAAGTTTTTTAATAGTCGCTATCAGGATGCCAAGCTGGAAAGAATGATACTAACCGGCGCAGCATCAGTTCTACCTGAATTTCCTTTGTATTTAGCTAACAAATTCGGCATGGAAGTAGAGATTGGCAATGCATGGAACGGTGTGCGGTATCCGCAAGAACGACAAAATGAACTATTTTCAGTATCTAACTCCTTCGGCGTAGCAGTAGGTTTGGCGGAGAGGAACGAGTAAATGATACAACTTAACCTTTTGCCAGATGTAAAGATGCAATACATCAATGCGCGCAGGCGCAAGAGGCTGATATTAGGTGCTTCTATCGTAGTATCCGCGTTCTTTTTAATCTTATTTATATTGCTGTTTGTTTACGTAAGGTTTGCCCAGCAAAAACATATGACGAATCTAAGTACGGATATAGTCGCGAAAACCTCAGAATTACAATCCAAAAGCGAAATAAATAAAATACTAACTGTTCAAAATCAGCTTATAAGTCTTCCAGGTTTGCATGACGAAAAGACCATAAGCTCCCGGCTTTTTGATTATCTTCAGCAACTTACTCCTTCGGACGCTACCATCTCGGACGTAAATATTGATTTTCTTGAAAACAAAGTTGTAATTGAAGGCAGCGCCCAACAAATTAGCGTAGTAAACAAGTTTGCCGATACATTAAAATTTACTGGGTTCATAGTTAACGAAAAAGACAGCGAAGGACAGCCCCAGCAGTGTGAGCTGGGAAGCATTGAACAAACCTCAGAGGTAATTAACGAGGAACAAGAAGGAGTAAGAGGGCTTTGCCGCGCATTTTCAGAGGTCGTGCTGGCTGAGTTTGCCCTTAGCGACGAAGATGACAACGCTTCAGGGGTTACTTATAAGATTGAATTTAACTTTGATGCGAAAATATTTGAAAATATCGAACCGGCAGAAGGTAAGAAATCAGTGGAATTAGTAGTCCCTAATATTGTAAGTACCCGCTCTGCTACAGAAAGACCGGATGAATTATTTGTTCCGCAAGGAGAAGATGAATAATATGCCACAAAAAAGAATATCTACCAAAAAAATAGCCATAGAC
>DASUOI010000029.1:0-8990 GCA_036276695.1 Saccharimonadales bacterium (SeqCode)
GGGTAAAGACGGTAATAATTACTGATGCCGATAAAGACGGACTGCTTGGCGGACCGAACTTAGAATTGATGAACAGGTGGAAAAAATCCGGCTTTGAGATAATCTGCGCCGGGGGGGTGACTTCCTCGGAAGATATCGCAAAACTGGCGGAAGCTCGAATAGACGGCGCAATTATCGGAAAGGCTTTATACGAGGGTAAAATTTCCCTCAAACAGGCGCTGGAGGCTTCAAAATGAGTCTGGCTATGCGGATAATTCCTTGCCTGGACATTAAGAATAATCGTGTAGTCAAAGGTACGCACTTCGTTAACTTGGTAGATAGCGGGGACCCGCTGGAGCTAGCTGAAAAATATGCGCTTCAAGGAGCTGATGAGCTAGTTCTTTTAGACATAGCAGCAACTATAGAGGAGAGAAAAAACCGGATAGAACTAGTACGCGCGGTGGCGGAGAAAATCTCAATTCCCTTTAGTGTTGGCGGCGGGGTGAAAACCATCGAACATGTGAGAGAACTGCTCCTAGCTGGCGCAGATAAGGCATCAATAGGCTCGGCAGCTGTCACGGACCCGGGGTTTGTTAAAAAAGCTGTCGATGAATTCGGCGCGCAAGCAATAATCATATCCTTAGACCCTAAACACGTTAAAGACAGCTCGTGGGAGGTGTATATAAAAGGCGGTAGGGAAAATACCGGTGTTGACGCTATAGAGCTGGCTAAAAAAATGGAAAAAGCCGGAGCCGGAGAGCTGCTGGTAAATAGCTTGGATATGGATGGAACCGGCAAAGGTTTTGATACTGAACTACTTAACAAGGTTTCATCAGCCGTCGATATACCGGTAATTGCCAGCAGCGGCGCAGGGAGTATAGACGATTTCGTAAAAGTCTTCGATTCCACAGAAGTCACGGCGGCGTTAGGAGCTTCGGTGTTCCATACCGGAAAATTTACTATCAGCGACGTAAAGCGTAGACTAAAAGAAGAAAATGTAGAGGTTAGAATATGATTAATTTTGACAAATCAAACGGGCTGGTACCGGCGATAATCCAAGACGAGGCATCCGGGCAGGTCCTGATGCTTGGCTACATGGACAAGCCAGCATATGCGCAAACTAAGAAATCCGGCAAAGTTACTTTTTATTCACGCAGTAAGGGTAGGCTTTGGACCAAGGGCGAGGAATCGGGCAACTTTTTAAACCTGGTGGATATAAAAGAAGATTGCGACAGCGACGCTCTGCTTATAAGTGTTCGGCCGGAAGGCCCTACATGCCATACCGGCAGTTATAGCTGTTTCGGCATGGAAAACTTCGGTCTGAAAGGTCTAGAACGTGATATAGCTAAACGGGCTAAGGCCAGTCCGAAAGATAGCTACACAGCGCGTCTTGTCAAAGGCGGGGTTAAAGCCGCCGGAGCAAAAGTTACCGAGGAGGCCGAAGAAGTAGTCAGAGCGGCCCGCGAAGAAACAGAACAGCGGGTTATTGAAGAGTCGGCAGATCTTTTCTACCACTCCCTTGTTTTAATGCACATCAAAAACGTCACTCTAGCTGAGGTTGAAAAAGAGCTATCGAGCCGCCGTAAACATTGATTTTTACGCAAAAATATTATATATTAAAAAAATTATGCCGCCGCCGCGATTTGAACGCAGAGATTTTTTGGCCGAAGCTTTACGCGCGCAAGAGAGAGGAGCACAACAACGAGAAGCTGAAGAACGCAAAAAAGCGTTAGAGTCAGAACCGTGCCCTCCAGACCCGCAACTTCAGTCAATGCTTTCTGATTTTGTGAATAGAGCGGGAGAACCGCCATATGTACTGGTCGGTTCGGAGGAGGGCGGCCGAGATCCATCGAGGGGCTGGAAACTTACTCCTGACAAACCAACTCCAATCATTGGTCCTAATAAAAGTACTACGCCCCGCATTAAACCTTGGAAGGGTATAGCTATTGGTGCGAATTTAAGTTTGTGGAAGGCATCCTCTAGATCTTTAATATTAGGAGGTATAGCAGGAAGTCGTTTTCTTGATGTAGAGCCTTTCACGGGGCCGAGCATCATTGATGCAGTCGAAGAATATATACCACCTATGGGCGGGGCAATAGATGGGAACAAGTTTAATACAGTTTATGAATATATTGCAGCCTGCATGGCTAAAGTGATTCGCGGAGAGTGGGGATAAATTCGCAAAAAACCATTCAATTTGTTAGACTAGGCAGCTATGCACACGGATATAACTAACATCAGCCCTACAAAGATAAAAGTATTTATAAAAGCCACATCAGCTGAGCTGGAAGAATATAAAAAGATTACCCTAGGCAAATTCGCAGGTAGCGTAAAAATACAAGGTTTCCGAACCGGCAAAGCCCCTTTAAGCTTGGTTGAAAAGAATGTTGACCAATCTAAATTTCAGGCTGAATTTTTAGAAGAAGCAATGAGCGGTCTGTATAACGAATCAGCCCGTCGGGGAAAATTCAGGCCGGTATCCCAGCCGGAAGTGGCTATCAAAAAATTCGTGCCATATTCTGATCTGGAGTTTGAGATAACCGTTGAGACACTGGGGAAGATTAAATTAGCCGACTACAAGAACATCAAGCTCGCCAGGCCAAAAGTCGAAGTCACGGCTAAAGATGTAGATGATGTCCTGAAGTCGTTAAAGCTAAGGATGGCCGAAAAAAAAGAAGTAAACCGTGCCTCTAAACAGTCTGATGAAGTTTGGATAGATTTCAAAGGCGTAGACGCGAAAGGCCAGCCTATCAACGGCGCAGACGGAAAAGATTACCCGCTGGTTATAGGCAGCAAGACCTTCATACCCGGGTTTGAAGAAAATCTGGTAGGCCTCAAAGCAGGCGATGAGAAAACTTTCGAAACGACCTTTCCTAAAGATTACGGCGTAAAAACCCTTGCCGGTAAAAAAGTAAAATTCAGCGTAAATGTTAAGAAAATCCAAGAAGTCATAGAACCTAAGCTGGACGACAGCTTCGCCGCACAAGCAGGCCCTTTCAAGACATTAAAAGAGCTGAAAGACGATATAAAAAGACAGCTTGAACACGAGAAGCAACATGAAACGAGTAGAGATTATTCTAATAAGCTTATAGAAAAACTTACAGAAAAAAGCGAGCTATCCGTGCCGGACTCAATGGTTGAGAACCAGATAGAACATAACCTGAGCGAGCTGAAGCGCAATCTTACATATCGCGGCCAGACATTCCCCGAATTCCTGCAGGCCGAGGGCACAACTGAAGAGAAATACAGAAAAGAAGTTCTTCGGCCTCAGGCTGAGAAACAGGTCAAAGGCAGTTTGATTTTGGGTGAGATAAGCGAACAAGAAAAAATAGTAGTATCTGACGAAGAGCTGGAAATGCGAATCCAAGCACTAAAAGCCCAGTACCAAGACCAGAAAATGCAGGAAGAACTAAATAAACCGGAAGCCAGAAAAGATATAGTCTCGCGCTTAGTTACCGAAAAAACCCTGCAAAAACTTGAACAATACGCCGCTTCCTAAAGAGCCAGCGTATTTAGCCGATTTCTAGCACTCAGCCTTGACGAGTGCTAACCTAGTGCTATAATCAATTGTCATGAGTGAACCAAAAAATCAGATTCTTATACCGACCGTTATTGAAACCGAAGGCCGTATGGAGCGAGCCTATGACATTTATTCACGCCTGCTGCGCGATAATATTATCTTTCTCGGTACGGACGTAAACCAACACACGGCTAACCTTATAGTCGCTCAGCTACTTTTCCTGGCTAATGAAAACCCCAAAAAAGACATCAAGCTTTATATAAACAGCCCCGGAGGCAGTGTGTACGATGCATTAGCTATATACGACACCATGCAATATGTTAATAATGATATTCAAACCGTCGGAATCGGCGTTCAGGCCAGTGCTGCAGCATTTCTGCTCAGCAGCGGTACAAAAGGCAAGCGCTCACTCTTAGAGCATGCTACCGTGATGATTCACCAGCCTTCCAGCGGGACTCACGGCAAAGTGACAGATCAGGAGATTGACCTTAAGGAAGCTATCCGTGTTAAAAGATTGCTTGAAGAAATCATGGCTAAAAATACAGGCCAAAAAGCTCAGAAGATTCATGAAGACATGGAGCGCGATAAATGGCTGACAGCTAAAGAATCTAAAGAATATGGCCTGGTGGACGAGATCATAACCACCCTGCCAAAAGCCCCCAAAGATAAGTAATATTGCAATAAAATACTAGTGCTTGCAAACTGCTGTTGTTGATGCTATTGTTCTGGCCTAGATTATTCTTAGAACGAGGAGTGACGAGCAATGGCAGACTTAGGACCCGGTGAAGTAATGGAGCGTTTTCGGGGCGACCTACAACAAGCCACACAAAGGGTAGAGCGATCCGAAGCTGCGAAATCCGAAGCCGAGAAAGCCGCAGCGGATGCATCAGGAGCTGCCACTGCAGCTTCTTCGGGGGTAACCGAAGCCAAGGGTGCTCAGCATAAGACGGAGCGTGTAGTAATATCGGCCTTGGAATCACTTGGAGTAGATCCTGGCGACAAGGAACTTTGTGCAGCTTTAATGGAAGTAAGAGGTAAATCCGAAACTGAAATACAAGACTACTTTGCACATCTTCAAAGGTTGGGTGAAAGTGGACAGCCTTTCGTGGTTATCGAAGGTATAGGTAAGACTATTAGCCAAAACCTTATAATATATGGACGCACTGCTGGTACTGAAGACGACCACTCGCTGCTTAAGCGGGGAGATAGCCTAGGGGATAGAAGGCTAACAATTCCTGCAAGCCAGACAATAGGATTCGGGACCTTAGAACTTGAATTGCATGGCAGAAGTAAGGCGGAAATGTTTATGAGTAAGGACTCGGACGGAATAGGAAGCTCAGAAGAGGTTATTGTAAATCCAAACCAGATTTTCAGGCCTTTTGAGGAAATTCATTTTGTCGAATCTGGAGAAGATATTGAAAGGCTTACCGGTGAAGTAGCTGGGTCGGATGATATAGAAGCAGCGGATAACATCGCCCTAAAAGAATTAGGTCTGCCTGCTATGGTGGCATATGGCCAGGATGCAGTGCAAGCAGTTACCAGGAAATTGGCAAGTAGGGGCGAGAAACATGATATTTTTTCCATGGCAGCATATGAAAGACTTGGTCTGCCGACTATAGATGGTCGCTCCTTGTCTGATTTAGAAATCTCTGATGAAACACGGGAAAATCTACAATATCAATTTCATTTAGCAATCGCAGACTTTTTAGAGAACAGGGACCGTCCCTTAAACAGAAGTGAAAGAGAGGGAGGGGTAACTTTCATGTCAGCTTTGCAGGATAAGATCGGCTTCAATGAATCAGAAGTTATCGAATCCATAAAAATGGTTATTGACAGAGGAATAACTACTCGCAGAGCGGATAAAAAATATACAGCCAGAACAAAAGAAGGTCCTAGGCCTACAAAAGCCATGACGATAGCGGCAACAGATTTAGCCGAGCTTGGGGTCTCAGTTTCGCCAGATAGCGCAGAACTCCAAAAAGCAGGCTATGATCTTGAGACGAAAGCTTTACGTGATTATTTAAAAGGATACACCTTACCATTAATCGACCCGATATCAAGACGTAGGCTGAGAAGAGAAATAAGAGAATTAAGTCTAGTTTCTTTGGCGTTAGGGACTGTTAAGCAAAAAAGTTGACACACAAAGCTTAATTGGCTAAGCTAGAATACGTAAGAAGTAGTGGCCGGCTTGTTGTATTGTCAAAAAAACTCTGACAAAATCACAACAATGAACGCAGTAATCTTCGACGCTAACAAATAAAAACCAAATATATCAGCTGTCTAAGGCGTTAGGCGCTGATTGTAAGTTACAAATTTTATTAAGGGAGCACTCACACACAACTTTATGGCAAAGACTAAAGCTACTTCACAAAAAACAAACACCACTACAAATCAAAGAATTTATTATGGGGAAAGTGACGATATACTTGACCTGCCGGATCTCGTAGAACATCAGAACCGTTCTTGGCAATGGTTTGTTGACGAAGGTCTTGGTGAGCTATTGGCTGAAATCAGTCCGATTGATGATTATACCGGCACGAAACTTTCTTTAAGCTTCAAGAAATATCATTTCGAAGCTCCTAAAATGACAGAGGCTGAAGCCCGCGAAAATAATGTAAGTTTTGAAGCCCCTCTAAAGGCTCAAGTACAGCTGACTAATAAAGTCACAGGCGAAGTTAAAGAACACGAGATTTACCTCGGTGATTTCCCATGGATGACCAGTCGCGGTACATTTGTAATAAATGGTGCGGAGCGCGTAGTAGTAAGCCAGCTGATTCGTTCGGCTGGCGTTTTCTTTACGTCTGAATTATCCGGTGGTAGAAATCTTTACGGCGCGAAAGTTATCCCAGGCCGAGGCGCTTGGCTTGAATTTGAAACTGCGGCCAATGGCGCTGTTTACGTCAAAATCGACCGTAAGCGTAAAATCCCCGTAACGACTCTTTTGCGGGCGCTTGGAATGAGCGAAAAAGACATGGCTGAAGCCTTCAAACATGTTAACCAGGGCGAGATTGATTATCTTCAAACTACTTTAGATAAAGACCCTGCATCTACTGGCTCGGAAGCATTGATTGAAGTCTACAGGCGTTTGCGACCAGGCGACTTGGCGACCGTAGATAACGCAAGAAGCCTTCTTGAGAATATGTTTTATAACTTCAAACGCTTTGACTTCAGCAGAGTCGGACGCTACAAGCTTAATAAGCGCCTGGATTTGAGTATTCCAAACACCGCCGAAAACCGAGTTATGCGACTTGAAGACCTAAAGGCCATAGTAAGTGAAGTGATTCGCCTTAACTGCACTCAAGACCCTGCGGATGACATTGACTCTCTTGCGAACAGACGCGTCAAACTAGTCGGTGAGCTGGTACAAAGACAGTTTAGGATCGGCTTGCTTCGTATGGAGCGCAATACCAAAGACCGTATGAGTATGAGCGATATTGAAACCGTTACGCCCGGCCAGCTAATCAATGCCCGCCCGGTAGTAGCTGCCGTCAGGGAATTCTTCGCTAGCTCACAGCTGAGCCAATTCATGGACCAGATCAATCCGCTTTCCGAGCTTGCCCATAAGAGGCGCTTAAGCTCAATGGGGCCCGGCGGTCTTTCAAGAGAACGCGCCGGTTTTGAAGTTCGCGATGCTCACGCTACACACTATGGACGTATATGTGCAGTGGAAACTCCGGAAGGTGCCAACATAGGTTTGGTTCTAAACCTGGCTAACTTTGCCCGCATTAATGATTACGGGTTTATTGAGACTCCTTACCGCAAGGTAATAAATGCTGTTACAGCCAAAGATGCTGTCGGACATATTGCCAGCTCTGATTACGAAGACGAAAAAGGCAAGACCATAGTAAAGGCAGGATCAAAAATATCTGCCGCCGACGCGAAAAAACTTTCAGGAATAAAAAGCAGGAAAACATGGCCGGTTAGAGCTCAAGTTACTGAAAAAATAGAATATCTGGGTGCGGCCGATGAAGAAAAAGCCGTCATAGCCGGTGCGGGGAACCTGGTAGATAAAAACGGTTACTTTACGGAAGAACGCATAGCCGCGAGGGTAAGTATGCAAGTAGGTGAAACTGACGCCAACGATGTGAATTATATGGATGCCAGCCACAACCAGATTATCGGTTCTATAGCCGGGCTTGTACCATTTGTTGAACGCGACCGCGTGGACCGCGCTTTGGTAGGTTCAAACCAGCAGAAGCAGGCTGTACCTTTGGTTCGACCTGAATCTCCTGTTATTGGGACTGGCTTGGAAAAATCCGCAGCTTTTAACTCCGGACAAGTTATTTATGCCGAAGAAAAAGGAGAAGTAGTCACTGCTACTGCTGATAAGCTGGTGGTTAAATACGGCAACAAGAAAGTAAATTATGCTCCCTTGCACTTCGTCAGAAGTAACGAAGGTACTTGCATAAACCAAAGGGTCGTCGTAAGTACCGGCCAAAAGGTTAAAAAGGGTGATGTACTCATAGAAGGTATGAGTATTGAAAACGGTGAATTAGCTCTAGGACGCGATTTAAGAGTAGCTTTCATGCCTTGGGGTGGTTATAACTTCGAAGACGCTATCGTGATATCCAGAAGACTGGTTGAAGATGATTCGTTGACCAGCATTCATATAGTCGACTACATGACAGAGGTCCGTGAGACCAAACTTGGCCCCGAAGTAGTTACCGGTGATATACCGAATGTCAGCGAAGACGCGCTCAGGCACTTGGACGAGAACGGTATTGTAAGGATTGGCGCTGAAGTCCATCCGGGCGATATCCTTGTAGGTAAGATTACGCCGAAGGGCGAACAAGAGCTTTCCAGCGAAGAGCGTTTACTTAGGGCAATCTTCGGTGAAAAAGCTAAAGAAGTCCGTGACACTTCGCAAAGAATGAGTAACGGCAAACACGGCAAAGTCGTAGGCGTAAAAGTGTTCTCAAGAGATAACGGACACGAGCTGAAAGCCGGTGTTATTCAGCAGATACAGGTCTTTGTAGCCCAAATGCGTAAAATCCAAGTCGGCGACAAGCTGGCCGGACGACACGGTAACAAAGGTGTCATTGCCCGAATCTTACCGGTTGAAGACATGCCTTTTTCTGAAGACGGCGAACCCGTAGATGTTGTTTTAAACCCTCTAGGAGTTCCATCAAGAATGAACCTGGGGCAATTGTTTGAAACTCATTTAGGCATGGCTGCCAGGGCGCTAGGCATTAAAATTGCCACACCGCCTTTTAATGGTGTTTCCCTGGATAAGATAACCAGCTTACTAAAAGAAGCCGGCTTTCCTGAAGATGGCAAACAGCAACTTTTTGACGGACGCACAGGCGAAGCTTTCAAAGAGAAGACTGTTGTCGGTAACATGTACATCCTTAAGCTGACCCATATGGTTACTGATAAGATTCACGCTCGTTCGACAGGTCCATATACTATGGTTACTCAACAGCCTTTGGGCGGTAAAGCCCAAAACGGAGGACAGAGATTCGGAGAAATGGAAGTTTGGGCGCTGGAAGCT
>DASUOI010000030.1:0-46400 GCA_036276695.1 Saccharimonadales bacterium (SeqCode)
CGCCATGGATAACGACGTCGCCGTGGTAGCAGCAGCCGGTAACGACGGATGCAACTGCATGGTGTATCCGGCAAACTACCCGGAAGTCGTGGCAGTAGGTGCCTTAAACCCCTCCGGGAATCGCGCTAGTTTCAGCAGTTACGGAAGCAATCTGGATATCATAGCCCCCGGCCAGGAAATGATAACCCCAGTTTGGATCAAGACCAATCAAACCTCCGCCTATGCGGGCGATGTAGCTGGAACTTCATTCTCCACTCCTTTTGTCGCCGGAGTCTTAGGCCTTATGCGCGCCCACCAGCCGGATGCCAGCTGGGACGAAATAATCGGCATCATGGCCGAGAATTCCGACCGCAAAAGCTTAACTTCTGCCCAGCCCCACAGCAGTACCATAGGCTTCGGCAGTGTAATGGCCTCGACGGCTTTAGAGCGTGCTTCCCAGCCCTTCTCTCCCTTCACCAGTTACCGCTTTGACGGGACGATACTTGGCAGCGAAAAGATAAAAAAATGCGACCCAGGGGTAATCCCAGGAAGCTTTCTCTACGAACTCAGCAAAAACGGCCGGATAAACTACACGATAAACCAATATGAAAAGCGCCAGAAAATCTCAAGCGGTTGGTCTTCTAAGAAACTATTCGGTTTGTGCGTAGGCTTGCCTACGGATACTCCCGACTTCATAAGATTGTTAAACCTGACTGCGGAGATACGCAACAAAATCTTAAAACAGTAGCTTCTCCAAACATTCGTCAATGGTCACTACGCCTACAGTCTCGCCGGAATCACGGACCAAGAATACCGGGCAGCTGCTTGCTAAGAATGAATCTATAAGCTCTATAACTTCGTCAGTAACCTCCACATAATCCAGCTCTTTGTTTACTGCCCCGCGGATTTTACCGGAACTTTTCAGCGAAGTCAGGTCTCTTAACTTCACGTAGCCTATCATCTCGTCTTCTTTCTTGTCTTCGACCAGGAAATACTTGCTGCCGCTTTTGTGCAGCTCGTCTATTACCACTGGTCCTATTTCTTGTTCAGAGTCAATTTTTTTAACCTTTTTCAAACTGGTCATCATATCCCCCGCCTGCAAGTCGCTCTTTTCCGCGATATTGGATAGAAGCTTCAGCAAATCTTCGTTTATCTTATTGTTCGGTGCACTTGTTTGCCCTCGCAGAAAATCTACAAGGTCAGGCTTTTCGTAAATCCGCCTGTCTACCTGGGCACTCGGGCCGGTCTTGTTAGTCGTAGGAATAAATCTAAGATACTGTTTTGAGATACTGGCAGTTTTCGCCGCGACCGGAGCGGACATCTTAGCTAGGTTCACGCTTAGATTTCTTGGCTGGTAATTTGCCAAATATATGAAAACAAGGCTTATGAATGCCGAAAAAATAAACACGGACGCCCAGCTGTCAGTATAGTTCTCTATTAATATAAGATTCACGGAAGACGCTAAGACAATCAGCACCCATAGCTCGGCATTGAGCAGGCTCTTGTTATTACTTATCTGGGTGAAAATTCTTTGGTATCTGGATTCCAGTTCTTCGCCGAACAGATTCTTCCCGGTAGCAAAGCTATATACCCGACGCAATACGGAAAACACTACAGATAGCGTGCTAAGGATTAGAATCGCCACCAGGTCCATGAATGTATTTTACTACTTTATACTTAACATGCGCTAATGGTATATTAGAAAAGAAATATAGGAGGCATTTTGAGTAAAGAATTCATAGCTGTAGTCATAGTAGTGGTGGTCGGTCTTTTCGGACTTTTTACGGTAACTAAGAAAGATACCGGAAGCAACCCCGCCAGTGATGTACAACCAACTTCCCATACCGTGGGCAAAGGTACGAAAAACGTTACGCTGATAGAATACGGCGACCTCCAATGTCCGGCTTGCCAGCAATTCTATCCTCTTCTTAAGCAGATAAAAGAAGAATACGGCGACAAGATAACCTTTCAGTTCAGACACTTCCCGCTTAACCAAAGTCATCCTCATGCCTATCAGGCCGCGAGAGCCGCCGAAGCCGCCGGCAAGCAAGGCAAATTCTTTGAAATGCATGATCTGCTTTATGAGAACCAGCAAAGCTGGACAGGTCTTAGCGACGTAACCAGCACCTTCGAAGGCTTCGCTGAGCAAATAGGGCTTGATATAGAGCAATACAAAAACGATGTAATCAGCGCTGATGTAGGCGCCGCTATAGATGCCGATATCAAGGCAGGCCAAGCTATAGGAGCTAATGCCACTCCGACCTTCGTGATAAACGGCCAGAAAATTGAACCGAACCCCCAAAACCTCCAAGAATTCAAAGACCTTATAGATTCTAAAATCGAAGAGTCCAACAAAGGCCAGTAGCTACAACTCAGCTCTTTTAAGAGTCGTGCTGGTTGGTGATTTTCTTTATTATACTATTTAGCTTTTCGACCGAATGCCTGTCGCCGGCCCTTCTAAGTTCGTTTTCAATCTCTATGCTTTTGTGAAGTTTCTTCAAAACCGGTCCGGCCACTTGCTTCTGGTGGATGGTCTGGAACTCTTTGTCCAGCTGGGCAAGCTCGTCGTCCGCTAAATCCTCCAAGTCAACGAAGGCATCGCGTGCTCTTGTAGCCCGGATTAGCTCATCCAGCTTTAACTGCATGGCTTTAGCATCCCTGTTTTGAGTGTTCTGAATCAGAAAGACCATAAGAAAAGTAACTATGGTGGTGCCGGTGTTGATTATCAACTGCCATGTATCGGTAAAACCGAATATCGGCCCGCTGGAAGCCCACACGCCGACAATAATCAGCGCGCCTAAAAAGGCATAGGAGCTGCCGAAAATCTTTGAAATCTTATTTGCAAAATTACGAAACATAATTATATCTGTTAGACTTATATTAATACTTAAGCGTTTATGAAACAAACATTATGGAAAACCACGTATTCTCAGAATTAAGTTTAGTAATAATTGTTACGGCTGCCGTATCTCTGTTCATGAGAGTTATCCGCCAGCCTTTGATACTGGGCTACATCCTTGCTGGGCTTTTAGTCGGACCATCATTCTTAGGCCTCATACATTCTGAAGAGCTATTCCAGGTATTCTCAAGCCTAGGCATAGCCTTATTGCTGTTCATCATCGGCCTGGGCATGAACATAGAGGAGCTTAGAAAGCTCGGAAAACCGGTGTTCGCGGTGGCAGCTTCCACGCTTCTGGCGGTTACCATGGTCGGCTTTTCTGCCACCTCTTTGCTCGGATTTACCAAAACAGAAGCGCTTATTGCCGGATTGGCTTTATTCTTCAGCTCTACCATTATTATCGTCAAGATACTTACCGACAAGAAAGAGCAGAACCGTCTGCACGGGCAAATAGCCATCGGCGTAATCCTAGTAGAAGATATAATAGCTACCTTTGCTTTATTATTCGTTGCCGCTGGGGCTGAAGGAAGCTTCCAGGCCAGCGAGATAATGTTCTTACTAGCTAAAGGCCTGGTCCTATTAGGCTTCTTATACTTTTGCAGCCGGCACGTATTACCGAAGGTTTCCCGCCTCATGGCCGAATCGCAGGAAATGCTGTTCTTGTTCGCCATCAGCTGGGGTTTCGGTATCGCTACGCTTTTTGAGATATCCGGCTTCTCTCTTGAAGTCGGCGCCTTGTTCGGCGGTGTTGCTTTAGCTACTTCACCTTATGTCGCGGAGATAGCCTCGCGCTTAAGGCCTCTTAGGGATTTCTTCGTGGTGATATTTTTTATTTTCCTCGGCCAAAGCCTTACCGTCGAAAATATAGGCTCCGCTTTATTACCAGCGCTTGTACTCTCAGCCATTGTCATCGTAATGAAGCCGTTCATAGTCACGACCGTTTTAGGCATACTGGGCTACACCAAACGGGTCAGCTTCAAGGCTGGAATCAACTTATCCCAAATCAGTGAATTCTCAGTCGTCTTAGTTATCTTGGCTATTTCAAACGAGCTGGTCAGGAACGAGATAGGAGCAATAATAACCTTGGTCGCCATAATAACCATCGCCGTTTCCACATACCTTATGCACTATGACGACCGCTTGTATGAAATGTTTGACAGGATTAAGTTCCACATGTTTGAAAAAGAGGTGGTTTACCGGGAAAACCGCAAAGCCAGCGGCTACCCGATAGTCCTGCTTGGCTACCACCACGGAGGACATGAGTTCGTTAAAACCTTCCGGCAGATGCACAAGAGGTTTCTGGTAGTGGATTACGATCCGGATGTAATAGAGCTCATGGAACAACAAAAAGTTGATTATCTATACGGCGACGTTACCGACCGGGAGCTTCTGGACGAAGCGAATGTAGAAAAGGCAAAGTTAGTCGTTTCCACGATTTCCGAACACAGTACCAACGTATTTTTGGTCAACCTTGTTGAAACCATCAACCCCGGAGCAGTAATAATATGTCATGCCGACAACCTGGAAGAAGCAACAGAGCTGTATGACCTAGGCGCCAGCTACGTGATGATTCCCCATTACATAGGCAGCGAGAAGATAGGTTCATTCATAAAGCGCAACGGGCTTAATAAAACAGAGTTCAAAAGAATCCGCGAAAAGCATCTGTCGCACCTTGAGTCGCACTCTCCGGAAGGTTAAATTTACTGGTAAAGATGGTTCTGCTTGCAGTAGTCTAAAGCTTTTTTTTCTAGATTCACTTTAGCCGTGCCGGTTTTTATCTGTTCCCTTACCTTGCCGGATGAGACCCGGCTATGTTCACCTGAGCCATTCTTTCTTTTCGTAACTATAATTTCCACGCCTTTTAAAAGCTCTTCAGCGTTCGGCCATGTCTTTATATGTTCTGCTACATCATCGCCGATTAGCAGATATAGCTCCGCGCCAAGGAAGACAGATCTAATATTCGGCAAAGTCGAGCTGAGGGGAAAGCTGGCGGACGAGGCTTGATAAAGTTCGATCTTCGGCTTGTCCTTGATTGAAAGCTCGACTATTTTTTTGCGGTGAGAAAATTCAGCAAAAGACTGTTTGAACTTTGATTCTTGTTCTATCAACACAAGGACTCTGTCCAGTCCGTGTTTTTTTATAGAAGAGTCAATAAAATTTATATGTCCGCTATGCATCGGGTCAAAAGCCCCGGCGATTACTCCTATTTTTTTCATACTGGTATTATGGCGCGAATTTATTTATTAATGAAGTTTACTCTCGCGCAAACACTAACACTTTTGGTCCGATCGGACAGAAAGTGTTAGTGATTTATTTCGTTATGTCTGGGAGGAAAGGGTCAGGAGAATGATTATTCCAAGGATAATCCTATAGTAGGCAAAGATCTTGAAGTCATGGGTCGATATATAGCGAAGCAGCCATTTGATGATTAAAAGCGCGGTTATAAATGCCGCTAGCGTCCCGGCAATTATTGCCGTTGCCCCACCGGCTACCGTGTCGAACCCTTCGACACCTTTAGCCAGCTGGTACGCTCCGGCAAGAGTCAGCAGCGGGATGCTGAGGTAAAAAGAAAAGGCCGCCGCTGTTACCCTGTCAAAGCCGGAAAGCAACCCGCCCATTATCGACGCGCCGGAACGCGACACTCCGGGTATGATTGCCAAAGCCTGGAACAAACCTACCTGAACGGCTTTTTTTATAGTTATTTTTTCGAACTTCGCATGGCCGGAAAAATTCTTAGCAGCACTATGATAAGTCTCTATCAGCCATATGATTATTCCGCCGATTATCAGCGCTATGCCGACGGTTGTAGCCACCGCGAAAACAGAAACTTTATCGCGCAGGAAAAAGCCAAACAGCCCGCCCGGAATCGTCGCAATAATCCAGACCGCCCAGAAGCGCAGAACTTTCTTATCCCGCTTAAACAGCCCTATTACTTTGGATATCAAGTCTTTTCGGTAGTTCCATATGACAGCGCCTATAGCGCCAAGCTGTATGACCACGGTAAAGACTTTCGCCGTATCCTTATAGTTCATTACTTCCGAAGCAACTATTAAGTGGCCGGTGCTTGATATTGGCAGGAACTCAGTCAGACCTTCTAAAACACCTAGTACGATAGCTTGCAGGATTTCCATCGGTTTCAATTATATCTTATGGGTGCTTTTGTTTGATTTCTGCCAATCGGGCTTGGAAGTTGCTAGCCTCAGCATTAAATCCTAATATTTTTAGCGCCTCAATAAGCGTCTCAAGCTCGTCTAGGTTGCTCTCATCTTCTGCGAATTTAGCTTCTATCAAGTCTTCCAGCCATTTTTCTTTATCACCACTGGCAGTAGCGCTTGGCTTGCCAGGCTTAGGCAGGTCAACGACTTCCAGCGAACGGGCAGAGTTATCTTTCTTCCTTAAGTGTCCTTTTTTTATCAGATTATTTACGTGCAAAGCGACCGTCGCTACGGATGAATAGCTACACCCGGACATTATTTCCCGGTAGCTTGGCCCGTAACCATGTTCGGTCACAAACTTTTCTATGTATTCAAGCAACTCATATTGTTTTTTGCTCGGCCTCTCAGGCATGATGGCGAATCCTTTTAACAGGTCTCTTATTCACAACCTTTTTGCGTTCCACCCCCTTGAAAACCCACGCCTTGTACCATATATAGTTCCACACTGTGAAGAAGCCTGAGGCTATAAATTGGCCTATCTCCGGTCCGATACCGACATTCACTAGGCTTCTTAGAATCAAGTAATTCAAAAGAAAGGCGTTAAGCGCCGTGTAAACGACGTATCTTTGCGTAGCTACCGTCAGCGTTGTCGGACGCTTTGTTTTAAACACCCAGTAGCGTTCCAGCAGGAAGTTCAGGGTTATTCCCACTCCGTTGCCTAGGAAGTTCGCCGCGAACAAGCCTATGTGTTCATGGGTGAAGACGATTATCAAATATCCGCTCCAGAACCAGACGCCTCCGGCAACCATATATTCGACAATGCGCTTGAGCTCTTTTTGGGCTTTTCTGCCTAGCCAGGTTTTCTTTTTATTTTTCTTCATGTTTGTTTTTTTGAATGTTTCGACAATTATAACATCACTAGAGTGTTTTAGTTGTTATAATTTAGCCTAGCGGCATGAAAAACAATCCACTTCTAATCTACCGTCTTATCCTGATAATCGGCGACTTCATGGCCTTAGTTGCCGCCTTCACCGTTGCTTACACGTTAAGGGTCAAGTACGATGCCAGACCCCTAATAGAAGAAGTCCCCGCCGAGACATATCAGTACGCCATACTGCTTGTCCTGCCTTTATGGATAATAGTCCACGGCGCTATCGGGCTGTATTCAAAAAGCGTTATAGAACACCGCTTCTCAGAGCTGGGCAAGCTTGTCCTGGGCTCGTTTTTAGGCATACTCGTAGTCTTAGGCTACGACTTCGTGGAAGAGGCAGACACATTGTTTCCTGCCCGGCTCGTGGTTGTCTACGGATTATTCTTGGGACTTGGCTTTTTGATAGTCTTCCGTACGCTGGCGCGTCTGATTCGCCAAGTACTTTTTAAATACGATATCGGGGTTACGAACTTGCTGATAGTCGGCGGCAAGCGCTCGGTAAAAAATACTCTGCCCCAATTCATCGACACTAAAAACACCGGCTATAGGGTAATCGGCATAGTCGGCCCGGCGCAGGAGGATTATGATGAAATCCCGGCCTTCCCAAGCATTGCCTCTGCCAGCAAGGAGCTGAACGGGCGCAAGGTCCAAAGCATAGTCCAGACCGAGCTTTACAGCGATGAAGACAAAAACAGCGCGCTCTTAGCCTTTGCCCAGCAGAACCACCTGGAATACCGCTTCATACCGGCTAACAGCGACCTTTACAGCGGTAATATAGAAGTAGAGCTATTCCGGGAGATACCGGTAATCACCGTGCACCAGACCGCTTTAATCGGCTGGGGACGGGTAATAAAAAGGCTTTTTGACCTCATCTTTGGCAGTTTGTTCTTGGTAATCACCAGCCCCTTGCTTTTGCTAAGCGCTATTCTGCTGAAAATCGCCTACCCAAGCGAGTCCATATTTTTCAAACAAACCCGTCTGACCCAATTCAATCGTAAGTTTACAGTGTATAAATTCCGTACCCAGCACCAGAAATTCGACGGCACTACGCCTGAAGAGGCGTTTGAGATGATCGGCCGTAAAGACCTGGTAAAAAAATACCGGGACAACGGCGACTACGTGGAAAAAGACCCGCGCGTAACCAAAATCGGCAATATCCTGCGCATATCCAGTATTGACGAACTGCCCCAGCTTATCAACGTGATAAAGGGCGATATAAGCCTGGTGGGCCCGCGCGCACTTGTGCCGCACGAGCTGGAAAAATATCCTAGCAAACACCATATCCTGAGCGTTAAATCCGGCATGACAGGCCTAGCCCAAGTTTCCGGCAGGCTGAACATAAGCTTTGAAGAGCGCCGGAGGCTGGATCTTTACTATGTACAGAATTGGAGCTTTTTCTTAGACGCCACCATACTTATCAAAACAATAAGAGCCGTCTTATCCGGCAGCGGAGCAAAGTGAAGAAAGTAGCAATAGTAACTGACTGGATAATAGGCGGCGGGGCGGAAAACGTAGTTTACGAACTGCACAAGATTTATCCTAAAGCCCCTATCTACACCTCCTACTGCAACCAAAAATGGCGCGATAAGCTCCACCCGGCAAAGGTCAAGACTGGTTACCTGCAGTATTGGCCATTTTCCAAACTGCGCAAGTACATACCTTTCTTGCGGGCTATGTGGTTTTGGCGGCTCAAGCTTAAAGGCTACGACGTAGTCATATCGGTTTCTGGCGCTGAAGCAAAAGCGGTAAACGTGGCCGACGGGACGCACATCTGCCTGCTGAACGCCCCTACTCACTACTATTGGAGCAAATATAGCGAATATATAAAGAACCCCGGCTTCGGCAGGTTCAACTTCTTAGCCCGCATAGGCTTAAAGCTTTTTCTCAAGCCTATGCGTAAATGGGATTACCACGCAGCCCAGCTACCGGACCTGCTTATAGCCAACTCCAACTACACTAAAGGACAAATACAAAAATACTACCAACGAGAATCCGTCGTAATCCACCCTCCGGTTAATACTAAAAAATTCGCCAAGTTCGCAAAAACAGCAGCCCAAAGATCCGGTTTTGTAGCCGTAGGCCGGCAAACCCCTTATAAAAAGATAGATCTGGCAATAAAAGCCTGCAACAAAAACAAAAAACCACTGACGGTCATAGGCGAAGGGCCACAAAACCAGTACTTGCAATCAATCGCGCAAGAAAACGTCAAGATTGTCGGCAGCTTAGAATCAATCGAAGAGCTGGCAGAGATAGTCGGCAGTTCCGAAGCCTTGCTGTTCCCCGGAGTAGACGATTTCGGCATAGTTTCCATTGAAGCTCTGTCTGCCGGAACACCGGTTATTGCATATAGGGACGGCGGGGCGCTGGATTATATAGAACCAGGCGTGAACGGTGAGTTCTTCGAGCCCCAGACTTCCGCCGATCTAGCCAAAAAAATGTCTAGATTTAATATTAAAAAATATACTCAAGATGATATAAAAAACTCCTCTGCTGACTTTTCCATCCAGACTTTCCGCCGAAAAATCACCAGATTGGTCGATAGCCTGTAGAATATACTCTTGCATTTTGTATTAATGCCCCGCAACTATAAAATATTATTTATGCTTATTACGGCCAGTCTATCTAGAAAGGAAAGTACATGTGCGGCATAATCGGTTATATCGGTAAGCAAGACACTGCCAAGGACTTCGTCATGGACGGCCTCCGCGCCTTGGAATACCGGGGTTACGACTCCGCCGGCTTAGCCATCCTCAACGACCAGGACCTTATCTTCAAGCAAAAAGGCCGGGTTGAAGCACTCGCGGATAACATTGCCGACTTTAAGATTAATTCATCAATAGGTATCGGCCACACCCGCTGGGCGACCCACGGTTCGCCGACGGATGAAAATGCCCACCCCCACTTCAACAAAGAAAAGACTATTTTCGTAGTACACAACGGTATCATCGAAAACTATAGGGAGATAAAAGAAAAACTATCCGCCGAAGGCTATGAGTTCCTGTCCGAGACCGATACGGAAGTCATCCCCCACCTGATAGATTTCTACTTAAAGCAATCCGGCGATTTCGCCGCTGCTTTCTCAGCCGCTTTGAATGACCTGGAAGGAGCTTACGCCATATGCGCTATATATAAATCTCGTCCGGACGTAATGTACGCCGCCAGACTGTCCAGCCCCATCGTGGTGGGCGTTGGCGACGGAGAATATTTTGTAGCTTCAGACCCGAGCGCGCTTATCCACAAGACCAAAAAAGTCATTTTCCTGAAAGATTATGAGATAGCCGAAATAACCAAAAATAAAGTCAAAGTCCACAACTTCAAAGAGTTCAGCAAAGCCGTCAGCGAAGTCGAAGAGCTGGATTACGACGCGGAAGAAACATCCTTAGGCAGATTCCCCAACTACATGCTAAAGGAAATCAACGAAGTCCCCAGCGCCATAGAAAACGCCATACGAGGACGCATAAAAGCAGATATAAGCACGGTGAAGCTAGGCGGGCTGGATGCCGTCCAGGAACAACTGGAGTTCATAGACCGCATTAACATAGTAGCTTGCGGTACTTCCTACTACGCCGGGCTGGTGGGCGAATACCTTATAGAGGAAATCGCCAAGATACCGGTAGAAGTACAGCTAGCCAGTGAGTTCAAATACCGGCAGGAGCCCTTTTCCCGCGGGACGGCTATAATTGCCATTTCCCAATCCGGCGAAACTGCCGACACCATTTCCGCGCTCAAAAAAGTCGAAAACTATGGAATCTTAAAGCTAGGTATAGTAAATTCCGTCGGCTCAACAATTGCCCGCATTACAGACGCCGGAGTCTACTGCCACGCCGGACCGGAACAATCCGTCGCCAGCACAAAAGCATTCATAGCCCAGGTAACTATCCTGTGTGAAATAGCCTTGAGCCTCTCCAAAGGCCAAAGCAAGCTGTACCAGCCCCTGCTGGAAGAGCTGGAGAAACTGCCTAAAAAGGCCGAGGCAGTCTTGGCTTTATCCGACGAAATCAAAACCTTAGCCAAAAAATATGCCAATAAGCGGGATTTCCTTTACATCGGCCGGGGCTATCTATACCCCTGTGCGCTGGAAGGCGCTCTGAAGCTAAAGGAAATATCATACATCCACGCCGAAGGCTGCAGCGCCGGCGAGATGAAGCACGGCCCGCTAGCCATGATAGACGAAGACTTTCCGACGGTAGCCTTCACTTGCGACGGACCTTTATTAGAAAAAACTCTGTCTAACATAGAAGAAATCAAAGCCAGAAAAGGCCCGGTCATAGCTTTTGCGACCGAAGGCAATAAAAAGATTAAAAGCCTAGCTGACGACGTAGTGTACCTACCAAATACCGTGGAACAGCTCCAGCCTATACTATCCGTGATTGCCGCCCAGCTTTTCGCCTACCATGTGGCTATGGAAAAGGGCTTGGACGTAGACCGGCCCCGCAACCTCGCCAAATCCGTCACCGTCGAATAAAAAGTTACTGTTAAAATAAAGTCATGAAAGATTTGTTGGATGACGTTATTAAAATTGCCCGGGAAGCCGGAAAAGCCATCATTGAAATATATAATTCCGATGAGTTCGAGGTAGAAAATAAAGACGACAAAGGCTACATCTCCCCGCTGACCCAAGCCGACAAAGCTTCTCACGAAGTCATCCAGGCAGGCTTATCAAACATCTCAGAGTACCCGATAATCTCCGAAGAAGGGGCGCAGGACTTCCAGACTGCGGACAAATTCTGGTTAGTTGACCCGATGGATGGTACTAAGGAGTTTATTAGCCGAAACGGCGAATTCACAGTAAATATTGCTCTGGTCGAAAACGGCCAGCCTGTATTAGGGGTGGTCTATGCACCGGCTTTAAATACCCTCTACGCTTCAGCGGACGGCAAAGCGTTTAAGATTGACTCTAGAGACAACAAAACAGAGCTAAAGCCTGACCCAAGCAAAAGAGACACACCTAAGATAGTGGTCAGCAGAAACCATAAAGGGGAGCAGCTAGCCGAAATCCTTAGCCAGTTCGGCCCGCATGAGGAAACAGACGTCGGCTCTTCACTAAAATTCTGTTATCTGGCTGAAGGCAAAGCCCAAGCATACCCCCGGTTCGTACCGACTTATCTTTGGGATACCGCGGCAGCAGACGCCGTGTTAAGAGCTACCGGCGGACAGATAAGAAGCCTGGACGGCAACAATCTGGTTTACGAACCCGGCGAGAATATAAAAAATCCGTTTTTTATAGCTACAGCAAGCGGCCAGGAATACTTGTTCGATAAATTCGTTTAGCTTCGGCCCACGCCTATGAGCTCTAGTCCGGGTTGGGAAGCCTCGTTTGCGTCATAAATGTTCATGCAGTCAACCAGCACATTACCGGCCATAGCTGTTTTTAGCTCAGCCAGGTTCATTGACTTAAACTCCGGCCAATCAGTAGCCACAAACACCGCATCAGCGCCTTTGACCGCGTCTGAAGACGACGAAACGACATTTACCGCATCAGACAAGTCTTCCTTCGCTTCATTATTTGCCTCCGGGTCATATGCGTTCACCACCGCGCCGGTTTCAGCCAAGATATTAGCAATGCCAACACCTGGGGATTTACGCGCGTCGCTGGTTCCGGCTTTGAACGAAAGCCCTAAGACCGCAATCTTCTTGTCTTTAAAATCGCCGATTTTGGAGCTAGTTTTGCTAACTATATATTCCGGCATTTGTTTGTTCAGCTCATCCGCCGCTTTCATTATCTGCAAGTCAACGCCGAATGACTGCGCACTGCTGATAAGACCTTTGACGTCTTTAGGGAAGCATCCGCCTCCATACCCGCGCCCGGCATTTAAAAACGCTCTGCCTATCCTTGGGTCTGCTCCGGTAGCGTACATAACTTCCTTCACATCCGCCTCCGTCTTATCCGCCAGCTGAGCAATTGAGTTAGCGAAAGATATCTTAAGCGCCAAGAACGCGTTAGCAGTGACTTTTATAAGTTCCGCGCTGTCTAAGTTAGTCGCTATATACTCGCCCTTTATTTCCTTTGGTTTAAGACCTGCCAGCTCGGCGATTGCTTTTTGGTTTTCTTCAACATCCTTATACAGGCCTAGGACTTGCTCTACCGCCTGCTTGTCACTACCGCCTACTACTATCCGATCAAAAAACAGGGTATCTAGCACCGCCGTGCCCTCACGCAAAAATTCAGGGTTGGAGGTGTAGGCTACATCTTTGTCTTTGAATACTTCTAGGACTTTCCTGCCTGTTCCTACTGGAACCGTGCTCTTTTGTATATAGATTGAACCAGGCTTTACGTGCTTGGCGCATTCCTCCGCCGCGGCAAAGACATAGTCCAGGTTGGAGCTTCCATCCGGCCTGTCCGGCGTCCCCACGCAAGAGAAAACGAACTTACTGTTTGAAACGGCCTCTTCATATGAAGCAGTCGGGATGAGGCTACCGCTGTCTACTGCGTTCTTTATGAGCGGGTTTATACCTTCTTCATAAAAAAACGACCTGCCCTCCCTTAGTGCCTGCAGGCGGTCATCGCTAATATCCAGCGCATAAACTTTATACCCGGCATTAGCTAAGATTGCCGAAGTAGTAACTCCGACGTAACCGGTGCCTAATACCGCAACGGTTTTTTGTTCATCAGCCTTAGGGCTCTCCCCGCTATTTTGCATGATTATATATTCAATGAATCCTGTGTATTTAGCAAGCTTTGGGTGCCCACAGGCCTATTTCATTCTTTTTGGCTTCAGCTTGGGCTTGCCTGAACTCAGCCTGCAAGTCGTATGGTTCTATAAAAGTAAATTCCTGCGCATAACCTTCGGCTATCATCAGTCGGTTTAAGTTTGTGTCGTCTTCTAAAACTACATACCTAAGCAACCGCCCGTAAATATCCCGGTTGTCCTGGCTGTTGTCAACCTCCAGCTTGATTTGTTGCCCCGCCAAGGCCCTTTGGGCTCTGGACTTAGCTTCGCGGGCAAAACAGTCATCCGGCAGTTCTGGCGCGTCGATGCCTATCAGCCGTATTGATTCAACTTTGCCGTCCATGACCGCCTTTATGGTGTCGCCGTCTACTACGCTCTCAACCAGATAATATCCGGGGTCAACAGTAGCGTTTGTCGGACGGCCTTGCGGTCTTTCATACTTTGTAAGCAATATGATTCCAGCGACTGCCGTAAGGCAAACTAGCAAAATTATAATCAGGCTTAGCTTAGCGGTGTTTTTTCTAGGTGTTATAATGCTTATCATTATACTAATTTAGATATGTTCTAGATAAAATAAAAAGTTAACAAAAGGAGAATACAAATGGAAGCTGTTTTAATATTTGGTGCCTTAGGTGGTGTAGCAAGGGGGCTTGTCGGCTACCTGAAGCATTTTCAAGCCTACAAAAGCGTTAAGTTCGAGTGGAAATACTTTGGCATGGCAGTCGGCATATCCGCCGCTGTCGGCTTGGCGGTAGTCTGGTCTATCGTTGATTCAGGTATTACCTTTGCCGAAGGCGTGGAAGTCAACGCCGGGCTAGCCATGATAATAGGCTATGCCGGCGGGGATGCTATAGAGAATTTATATAAGATTATCTTAAAAAAGCCGGTACTAGGAACTTTCGGGGCTAAAAGGAAATAAATCAGTTCTTGGCTACTTCCAGCAAATACTTGCCGTAGCCGGATTTTTTAAGCGGTTCAGCCAGTTTCAACAGCTGGGCTTTGTCAATGAAGCCCTGCTGGTAAGCGATTTCTTCAATACAGCCTATTTTCAAGCCTTGGCGCTGCTCTATGACTTGAACATATTGGGCTGCTTGATTCATGCTGACAAAAGTCCCCGTATCAAGCCAGGCGGTGCCTCTATCAAGCAGAACGACATTCAGTTTGCCCTTTCTTAGGTAGGCATTGTGAATCTCGGTTATTTCAATCTCGCCCCTTGCGCTGGGTTTTACGGATTTAGCTATATCAACCACGTCATTATCGAAGAAATAAAGGCCCGGAATCGCATAGTGGGATTTAGGGTCGCTTGGCTTTTCTTCAATTGACTTAACATTGTTATTTGAATCAAATTCAACCACGCCATAGCGTTTCGGGTCGGAAACCGGATAGCCGAAAATTACTCCTCCGTCAGGGTCGGAAGCAGCCTGTAGTTTCAGCTCAAGGTCAGAGCCATAGAAAATATTATCTCCTAGTACCATGGCTACCTTCTCACCGTTGATAAAGTCCGCGCCCACTATGAACGCATCTGCCAGTCCGCGGGGTTCATCCTGGACCTTGTACGTAAAATTACAGCCTATTTGCTCTCCGCTGCCCAGTAATTGTTCGAATCTAGGCAAATCCTGGGCTGTGGAGATAATTAATATATCTTTGATTCCAGCGCTCATCAAAGTGCTGAGCGGATAGTAAATCATGGGCTTGTCATAAATAGGAATAAGCTGTTTGCTGACTGCCAGTGTTATGGGATACAGGCGCGTACCGCTTCCGCCTGCTAATATTATTCCCTTCATTTTTTACGCTCCTTCTCAATATATTTTACTAGATCGTCCTGCCAGCTTGGCGGATTAAACCCTGTGCTCTTGATTTTACTAAGGTCAAACGCACTGTTTAACGGTCTGGGCGCCGCGTCTTTTTTAGAGACGAAATATTCTTCCGTGGTTATGTCGTTAACTACCAAGTCTTTTCTGTCTAGGACTTCGAAGATAGTTCTGGTAACTTCAGCCCAGCTTGCCGGCGGACCGTCATTGCTGACGTTATAGATGCCATAAGCCTCCTTACGACTTAGCAGATGGTCGATAGCCTGCACCACGGTAGAAGTAAAAGTCAGCCGGCCGACTTGGTCGCTTACTACTTTGGGCGAGATGTTTTTTTCGGCTAGGCCCATCATCGTTTTGACGAAGTTCGGCCCATTACCGATAAGCCACGATGTACGCAAGATATAGTGTTTGCCGGCTGTGGCTATAGCTACATCGCCCGCGGCTTTGCTCTGGGCGTAAACCCCTAGGGGCGAAAGCGCCTCATCTTCAGCGTGTTCTTTTTCCTGCCCGTCAAAAACATATTCCGTAGAGACATGAACTATGGTGATGTCATTCTTATCAGCTATCTTAGCTAGAAGCCCCGCTGAACTGGCGTTTATAAGCCAGGCTAATTTGCGTCCCTCGCTGGTCTCGGCCTCGTCAACATTGGTATATGCTGCGGCATTGATGATAATCTCTACATCCGACCAGTCAAACTCACTCAGCTGTTTTGCATCAGTTATATCCAGCTCGTTTTTATCAACAGCTTTAGCTTTAGGGTATTTTGACTGTAGCTCCGAGCCGAGCTGGCCATTAGCGCCGATTATCAATATTTTTGACTGGTCCATCAAAACTCCATCGGTTCAATTTCTTCTAGTGCAGGGTTGGCAAGGTCTTTTTGGGAAACAATTGCTTTATCGGCAGGGATCGGCCAGCTTATGTTAAGCTTCGGGTCAAACAGATTCACAGCTTTATAGTTTTTATCAGCAGACCAATAATCATTTACAAGGTATGCGTAGGTAACATTCGCCTCCAAGGTTTGGTATCCGTTAGCAACACCCTTCGGTATAAAAAAGGCTGTTTTTGGTGTAATCTCGCCGGTAAAAACCTTGCCGAAACCATCCCCAGGGCGTAAATCCACCCACGCGCCGAATACTTTGCCATTGGCTAAAGAAACGAACTTATCCCAAGGCTCGGCATGCAACCCCCTTGTTACTCCAGCTTCCTTGTTGAATGAAAAGTTATTTTGAACCGGGTCGAACTCAGGCAGGCCAAGCTCTTCAAGCTTCTTCTTTTGGTAATTTTCTTTGAACCAGCCTCGCTCGTCTTCGTGTACATCTAGCTCAATCAAATACATTCCCTTTATAGACGTTTCAGTTATCTTCATTGTCCTGCCTCTTTGTATTTGGCTTCGGTTTCGGCTTTTTGTGGTCTCCACCAGGCTTTGTTGTTTTTATACCACTCAATCGTATCGCTAAGCCCGGCTTCAAAGTCACTGTATTTCGGTTCCCAGCCCAGCTCATTGCGTATTTTGGAAGAGTCAATCGCATATCTTAAGTCATGGCCAGGGCGGTCTTTAACCTGCTCAAAATCATCCGGTGACTTACCCATTAGTTTTAATATCAGCCGTATTACGCTTTTATTGTCTTTCTCGCCGTTCGCGCCTATAAGATAAGTTTCCCCTGTCTTGCCTTTTTCTAAAATTGCCAGTATTCCAGAGGAGTGGTCTTCAGCATGGATCCAGTCGCGTACATTCCTGCCCTCACCATAAAGCTTTGGCTTTCGGCCTTCCAGTATCTCAGTAACCTGTCTGGGTATAAGCTTCTCCACATGTTGATACGGCCCGTAGTTATTCGAGCAGTTGGACATAGTTGCCTTGATGCCAAAAGTTCTTATCCAAGCTTGTACAAGATGGTCAGAACCGGCCTTGGTAGCAGAGTACGGGCTGGATGGGTTGTATGGCGTATCTTCTGTGAATTTTTTCGTATCATCCAGCTCTAAGTCGCCATAAACCTCATCTGTTGAGATATGGTGCAGTCTTTTGTCATATTTTCTGACTGCTTCCAACACCTGGAAGGTACCGACTACATTGCTCTGCACGAAAGGTAGCGGCCCGCTTACAGAGTTGTCTACGTGGCTCTCTGCCGCGAAATGCACCACAGCGTCACAGTCTTTGACTGCGCCGTCTACAGCTTCCGGGTCGCAAATATCACCTTTTACAAACTTAACCCTGCTTTCATCCAAGCCTTCTAAGTTAGCCAGGTTTCCAGCATAGGTTAGTAAGTCTAAAACAGTTATATGCCAATCCGGACGCTCTTTATAAATATGATGGACAAAATTAGAGCCGATAAACCCGGCTCCGCCTGTTACTAAAATTCTCATGAATGTGTCTATTATATCTTCTTCTAAGAAGTTTTTGAATTGTAATTTGCTATACTTTTGTTGATGACAAGTAAACAATGGGGTGCTGAAATAATATCGCTCAGCGACTTCGCTAAAATACGACCAAAGCTTGGCAAGGTTGTTATGACCAGCGGGGGGTACGACCCTATCCACCCCGGGCATATAAGTTGTATTATCGAAAGCAAAAAATACGGCGATGTAGTAGTCGTCGTGGTAAATGGCGATCATTTCCTGACTGCCAAAAAAGGCAAGCCTTTTCAGAACTTAGAGACAAGAAGCCTGATAGTCAGCGGTATAGCCGGTGTAGATTACGTTGTGCCTTTTGAGGTTGAGGGCGACCAGACCGTCAATAAAGCCTTGGAAGCAATAAAGCCAAGTGTTTTTACCAAAGGCGGCGACCGCGTGGATGCCGAATCAATCCCGGAATGGGAAGTTTGCAAGAAATATAATATAGAGATTGTCAGTGGAGTAGGTGAAGATAAAAAATGGTCCTCCAGCTGGTTTTTAAACGAATGGAACAACAACAAATGATCATAATTCACACACTTGGATGTACAGTGCATTTTCTTAACGAGCAACACACCGAACCGTACAATAAGTACGGTGAAGGAGTAGCGCAGATAGAAAGGATATTATGAAGAAAAAGGTGATTGCTTTTGATCTGGATGGGACCCTAAGCATCAGCAAATCCCAAGCTTCAGACAGAATGATAGAGCTGTTAAACGGGCTATTAGAAAAATATAAGGTTTGCGTAATATCCGGCGGTAAACTAACGCAGTTTGAGATGCAAATCCTTGCCGGTTTGAAATCATCTGGCGACAATTTGGAAAATTTACACTTGATGCCCACCTGCGGTACACGTTATTACGTATACCAACCGGATGATAAGCGTTGGCACCAGGTTTACGCCGAAGACTTTACCAAGGAACAGAAAGATAAAATTTTCGAAGCCCTGGATAAAGGTCTGGACGAAACCAAACTCCGGCCAGAGCCCGGCAAACACTGGGGCGAACTTATAGAAGACCGCGGAAGCCAGATAACCCTATCCGTTTTGGGCCAGCAAGCACCGGTTGAAGCAAAAGACGCTTGGGACCCAGAAGACGTGAAGAAATACAAACTGCGCGATGCTATTGCTAAGAATATACCGGAATTTGAGGTTCGCGCCGGTGGGCTTACATCTATAGATGTGACCAAGCTAGGCATAGACAAGGCGTATGGAATGAACAAATTGATGGAAATCCTAGGCCTTAAAAAAGAAGATATATTATTTTTCGGCGACAAGATGCACGAAGGCGGAAATGACTATCCGGTAAAAGCTATGGGCATAGACAGCATTGCCGTTCGTGACTGGCAGGAAACTGCAGCCGCAATAGAAACCATCCTAATGGTTACTTAAAACTGTAACCTGTCAGCTGTTCACTAATCAGCTTTGAGCCTCAAGGTAGCCTTCGCTCTCTAGGTGTAGGACTATCTGGTTGGCTAACTCGTCAACATCATATTTCTGCGTGTCCAAAGTAATGTCCGCGTCAGCCGGTTCTTCATACGGGTCGGATATGCCAGTGAAGTGTTTTATCTTTCCTGCTCTTGCCGCTTTATATAACCCTTTTCTATCGCGCCTTTCACACTCTTCTAACGAAGTATCTACATGCACCAGCAGAAAGCCTCCACCGACTGACTGGATAGTTTGTTTTATTTCTTTTCTGACCTTGTCATACGGCGCAATCGGCGCGCATATGGCTATCCCGCCATGTTTGGATATCTCGCTGGCCACATAGCCTATCCTGCGCACATTGATATCCCGATCTTTTTTAGAAAATCCTAATTCGCTGGATAAATTCTTACGCACTACATCCCCGTCCAGCAAGGTAACTGTGCGACGTCCCAGCTCCATCAGCTTGACCATCACGGCATTGGCTACCGTAGACTTGCCGGCCCCAGAAAGACCGGTGAAGAACACTGTGAAGCCTTTCTCATATCTTGGTTTATGTGTCTTTTGTAGTTCTACCGCTACTTCCGGATAAGTAAACCAGCTCGGCAGGCCCTTGCCGTCTGAAAGCAAGGCTCTCAGTTCTGTTCCTGATAGGCTCATAGGCTCCATGCCCTCTGGCACTTCTTCTATAGGCATGTATCTCTCAAGCTCTCTTACGTAAACCATCATCTTAAACGGCACCACTTCAACGCCGACTTCCTTGCTGTATTTTTCTGCCAATTGCTGAGCGTCATATGGGCCGTAAAAATCCTCGCCCTTAGAGTTTTTGCCCGGTCCGGCATGGTCACGCCCAACTATAAAGTGAGTCACTCCATAATTTTTGCGAATTATCATATGCCATAGCGCCTCCCTTGGCCCGCCCATGCGCATAGCTAACGGGAGCAGGGATATCATGGCCGTACCCTGCGGGAACTTTTTTATAACTTCTTGGTAGACCCTCACTCGGGTGTAGTGGTCCACATCTCCCGGTTTGGTCATGCCGACGACCGGGTGTATAAGCAAGCTTGCCTCCGTTTGTTTTGACGCCCGTAGAGCCAGCTCTACGTGCGCCCTGTGCATAGGATTCCTTGTCTGAAAGGCAACTATTTTTGTCCACCCCATTTTCTTAAAGTGCTCTTTTAGCTGTTTAGGAGTGTAGCGGTGTTCGGTAAAGTCATAATGCGTAGGTAGCTCTTTAGCTTCCAGCTTCCCGCCTACGTAATACTCCCCGGCTTTATTCTTCATGTAGTACACGGCTGGGTGGGCTTCGTCATCTGCTCCAAATACTTGTTCGGCTTCTTTGGATTTATCCGGCTTCCACACATCTCCAACCGTCAGGATTGCTAGAACTATCCCTTCTTGGTCACGCAGTTCTACTTTATCGTTCTTTTTTAGGGACTTGGCTGTTTGCACGTTTACGTCAAGTGTTATCGGCATCGGCCAGAGCTTGCCGCTTTTAAGCCGCATATCTTTACAGACGGATTCATAATCTTCTTTGTTCAAAAAACCTTCCAACGGTGCAAACCCTCCGTTGGTTATCATTTCAACATCACAAATTTGTCTAGGCGTTAAACTGATTTCTTTCACGTTTCTCCTTTATTATCAGTAAACAATTATATACTGTAAAATACATTGTGATGAAACTCTTTGTTCAAATACCCTGTCTTAATGAGGAAGACACTCTTCCCGATGTTTTAGAAACCATACCAATAAAAATAGGCGGGATAGATTCCATAGATATTCTAATCATTGATGATGGGTCAACTGATAAAACTATAGAAATCGCTAAAAAACATGGCGTAAAGCACTTTGTAATGCACAGGAAGAATCAAGGTTTAGCCAAATCATTTTCCGATGGATTGGATTATTGTTTATCTCACGGTGCAGACATTATTGTTAATACTGACGGCGATAACCAATACCCCCAACAAGACATCCCAAAATTAGTCCAGCCTATACTAGATAAAAAAGCTGAAATCGTAATAGCCGACAGGCAAACAGACAAAATTGAACACTTTTCTCCTATCAAAAAATTCTTTCAGAAGTTTGGCAGCTGGGTGGTCAACAAAGCGGCTGGCACAAACCTTCCGGACGCAGCCAGCGGTTTCCGGGCTTATTCTAAAGAAGCGGCAGTACGAATTAATGTAATCACGACTTTCAGCTACTGCATGGAGACCATTATTCATGCCGGCAACAAGCGCATCCCGATAGAAAGCGTCAAGATAATTACCAACCCAAAAACTCGGGAGTCTCGCCTGTTTAAAAATATGTGGCAGCATATGTATAAATCCGGGTTGGCTATAATCCGAAGCTTCACCATGCACAAGCCTTATGTAATTTTTATGAATTTAGGCTTAGTACTATTTGTTTTGGGCTTAATCCCGTTTATTCGCTACGGAGTTATTTATATCTCCGGAGACAGAGGTGAACATATTCAATCTTTGATACTGGGCGTAATACTCTTATTTGCCGCAATGATATCTTTTGCTCTCGGTATAATTGCTGATTTAATAAGAACAAACAGGATATTGATAGAGGACACCCTAGAAAGAACCAAAAAAATCCAACACAAAAAATAGCATTAATCACGACTAGTCAGCATATTTGAGAATATCCTAAGACTTGGAAACGATTGTTTCAACTTGGCGGGAAGCGCTTTTTTTGACTGCGGGTAGATGTTTTTTTATAGCGGTGCTAATTTTCTGCTGGTCTTTAGATACATTTTCGAATGCTGCGTGCAAGGCTTTTTGATCAAGATTTTTAGAATCAAGCGCTGACTCTTTAAGACCGAACATGTCCATAATTTCAGCGTATTTATGACTCCAGCCCAACACTAGCGGGGGCGTTCTCATACTAAGTGCTGCTATCATGGCATGGAAGCGTGATGTTACGGCTATATCGGCCTTTCCGATAATATGTCGGAGTTGCTGGGCTGAGAGCTCATCGTCAATGAAGGTAAAGTTTTTGTTATCTATACCTTTGGAAATATCCCGGCAGACAGGTAAATCGTTATTGTGCCGGGAATCACGGCCTTTACGTGCGCTATAGGCCATCAATAATACTTTATAGTCGCGCTCTAGAAGATATTTTATAAAGTCTCGGTTGTAACCTATATAATCTTCACCGCTCTTTTCAGTTTTCTTGCGAATCACTTCACTGGGCATAACAACAGCTGTCTTATGTTTTAAATCAAAATTGAATCCGTTTTGCTTGATGATTTGTTCAGCATGTTTTGCTTCTTCCTTGCTAGTTTCCATTAAAAAAGCGTAGTCGGTAGATTCTATGACATTCTTTAAGCCTAACTCCTTTAGATGCTTATAAGTCTGAGCGCCGCGGGCACAGATGGTGTCCACGTGTGGCAAGAGTAACTTAGCCGTAAATTTGTTTATCCAGGTATTGAACGGCCCCATGGCTTGGGAACATTTAATAACTCTGGTA
This sequence comes from Saccharimonadales bacterium (SeqCode), assembly GCA_036276695.1. Lineage (GTDB taxonomy): Bacteria > Patescibacteriota > Saccharimonadia > Saccharimonadales > 2-12-FULL-41-12 > JANWLD01. The sequence continues at coordinate 22,735 of DASUOI010000030.1, forward strand.
TTAGTAAAGATTCCCGGCAATATGGTTGCCACATTATAGATTAAAAATTTGGCCCGCCCGTCAACAAACGTTATACCGCCCTCATCCAGTAATACGTCAGCTTCAGCTAATGCTCTTATGTGCTTTTGTCGGCGGAGCAAAGGCCTTAGCGGTGGCAGAATCTTATAAAGTAAAGCAAGCGGGTTTAGAACAAGTCCTAAGAATAACGGCTTTGCTGAGAGCAACTCAACCTTTTTATAATTATTGAATCTTCTATCATCCTCAGGATATACGGTAAAGACAGAAAAAGTTGTCTTTGGGTCTTTAGCTGTTATCGTCTGGATAGACGCCTCCAGCATGGAGGCAGCACCCTTATTACCGGAAAAAGTAGAGCCGATTATTGCTATTTTCCTCACGTAGTATTACCTTCCGTACGCTTGAGCAGCAAATAAACTACGGCGGCTAAAATATCCGCTATTGTAGCGTAAAACCTGCTTACTATAGCTAAAATTACAGCTTGTTCTACGGGTATGTATGCGCTGGCAAACAAAACTATTACGGCTTCTCTTACGCCAAGACCGCTTGGAACAAATATGGCCAGGACACCGACTATTCCTGCTAACACATAGAGAGAGCCAAAAACTATATATTGCGAAGCTGATATGTTGATCAGTGATTCAGCCACAAATACAAACGCGGCACCGTTTATGATCCGGGGAATAATGAACAAAAGAAAGTATTTGATATTATCTTTGCTGTTTAACATCTCCTGTTGGCTTAGCTTTTGTTTTTTAGCCAGCTTAAAGAAAAAGTTTATAGCTTTAGTAAAAAACCAAGGGCTTAAAACAATAGCTACGAATGGTATGGATGCCAAAAGTGGAAGGAATAAAGTTCCTCCTTCGCTGAATTTATTGCCTAAGGCAATAAACAAAATAGGAATGGTCGGTACTGTGGAAGCTAAAAGTAAGAATACATTTTCATAAACAAACGAGGCTGTTATTTTTTTGCCATCAAGCTTTCTCTGTCTGCCCCAGGCAATTTTATTAATCAGCGAGCCAGCTTGTCCTGGTATATATTTTAGTAGCCACGAAGCCAAATGCACCCTTATTGCTTCTCTAATTGGTATCTGGGCTTTGGTTAGCTTATCAACTATTTTCCCCCATAGTATTCCGGAAGATACTATTGATAACACATACAAAATAACCGCTATAACTATTAAAAGATCCGGTTTTAAGCTAACCTCGCCTAGGTTGTTCCAGTTATTTTGCAAAGTTTTAGCAAAGAAGAATATGACAACTGCCACTATAGCCCACGAAAAGAGCGTTTTATACAGTTTCAAGTATTTCATTTACCTATTTTGTTATAGGTTCTCAGCACATCCAAAGATTTCTTTTGGGAATAAGCCACATACCCTTCCGGATCTGCATAACCTAAAGCTATCAACATAATCGGTCTTTCGTCCGGTGATAAACCTAATGTTTTTTGCATCTTTGCTTCAAGGGGTTCAAAATCTGGCCAGTTTATTGAGCTTGAAGCCAGCCCTAGCGTCTCAAGCGCGTACATAAAAGGCATAACGGACAAAGCTGAATCCACGTATATTAAATGTCTATCCCTTGGGCTAAAGTAATTCTCCTGCTTGCCTACAACCACTATGATCGTAGGTATATTGTCTCTATACCCAGCAGCGCCGAAAGGTATGGCGGCAACCTTCTTAACAAGTTTTGGGTCATCATATATTTTAAATTCGTAAGGCAGTCGATTGCAGGCCGACGGTGACTGTTCGGCTACTAACAAGGCTTTATCTATAAGTTCTCTGGGTACCGGTTTTTGTTTGAACCATCGTACCGAGCGTCTTTGGTGCGATAACTCTAATAAGTCTTCATATTTAATCGGACTTTTTGGGTTTCCTCTTTTATAAGGCTTCTTGTCTATATCTTTGGGGGCAAAATCAATTTTTTTAAATTGATCGTGCAGTTTACTTATTGCTTTATCTTCATCTGAAACCTTTGAAAAGTATTCAGTCAATACATTTTGGGCCCATATAAGTTCGCTAATATCTACGCCGCTGTCATCATTCTTATAATCCCTGAGTGCCTTTTCATAAAACTCCACGGTTTCACCTATGTAGTCTTTAGCAAAAACCTTTCTTCTGGGTCGCATCAGCAAACCCTTTTCCAAGCGATGCGTGTTACGGCGGAGTTCGGAGCGGCTTTTTCTTTGCTTGTTCAGATTCTTATAATAATTTTTTCGTCCGTGTAAAACTGCGTATTGCTCCCGCGAAAAGCTAAAGAATCCAACCCAATGATACACAACGCTTGATAAGCGGCTGAAGCTGCCTAGTCGGGTAATAAATAAAGACAAAGCCTCATACGTTTTTCGTATCAGCTTTATAGACAACAGAAATACTACGAGTTTCTTGAGTTTTTTCATATTACTATGTTGATTAATTATATCAGTTAGGCTTGATCTAGATACTAATTCTTGTTTTTGGTTGGTTGGTTTATAATAGCGCTGTAATAGAAGCAAGCTGGGATATAGAATTTTAATACTGTTATATGGGTTTTAGATTTCAAAAAAAATCAAAAGATAGTAAGCAAGCACAGGCGCCGATTATTATTTATGGCCCGCCTCGTTCCGGTACCACATATCTGGGAGAAATAGTCAGCCAGCATCCGGAAGTATTCATCTCCAATGAATATCGAATTTTCACTTGGCTGCACCAATCAACTCATGTTTTGCCCGACATTGACGATATGGTCCTACACTCCCGCAAAGGATTCAAAAAATTTATAGATAAAGAAGTGCCCCCTTTGATAAGAAAGTTTTATGCACAAAAACATCCGCACATTAAATACTGGGGCGATAAAAACCCTTTCTACGGAGGAGACATCGGGCGGCTTAGAACCATTGCCGAATATTTTCCCGATGCAAAATTCATTAATATTGTTCGCGACGGCCGGGATGTCGTGACTTCGTTAATGAATAAAAAATGGGAAGACGGCCGACCTTGGGCAGATTTCGACACGGCCCACCAAGTCTGGAACAGCAACATAAAAAACGGACTGGAATTTGCTAAAGAAGCTAAAAAGAAAAACCATTATCTTATTAAATATGAAGATTTGGTTAAAGATGATTTAAGCGAAGCTAAAAAAATCTTTAAATTTCTAGAGATAGATTGGCGCAAACCTGTTGAAAAATACTGCCTTCAGCAACAAAAAGAACGAACTATTGTGAGCAAGCCTGTAAGGGACATCCGTAAAGATGCTGGCGCCTCCCTGTGGGCAGATAAACTTACAAAAACCCAGCAAAAAAAGAGTATGTCTTTACTAAAAGAGAATCTGAAGAACCTAAAATACTTGTAAGCAGGATATATAAAAATGTTAGAGTTATTGCAGTGAAATCAGGAAAATTCTCCAGTTTATTTTGGACAATAGTCGGCGGCGTGCCCTTGGCCATACCCGTAGGGATGGCGATCTTCGGAGTAATTTTAACCGCTTTGCTTCTTGCCCATAATTTTTCCAGCTTATGGATATTTATACTTTCCTCCCTGTTTATAATCCCCGCTATTGTTTATATTTTTAAAATTTACGACCACTCAGGGCCCGGCACACAAACCGAGAAAAATCTTTTTAATATTTTAGTCATTATATTCGCCCTTGGGTGGGTTATCTTTAATGCTCAATTCGTTTCTCAGAACGTTTTTATAGATAGGGACCCGGGATTTTATAACGTAGCCGGCAAATGGCTGGTAGATCATGATTCTACTGATGTTAATGTCGAAATGGTGTTCGGCAAGAACGAACGTCTGTCTGCCCAAGAAGGCGGCATGTGGTTAAAAGCCGGGCAAGATCTTTCAGGTGATTCGCAAATCATACAGCCGCAGGGTATGCATTTGTTTTCAGCGATATTGGGCGTAGCCGGGCGAATTGCTGGCGACCAAGCACTTTTAAGAGCAAACGTGGTTATAGGCGGTATGGCCCTGCTGGCGTTTTACGGATTTGCCAGGCTGGTAATACGCCCGAGATGGGCTATGCTCGCCACTGCCGTACTTGGGTTCTCCATGCCTATGATTTACTTTTCCAGGGACACTTATACAGAACCGCTGGCGCTGTTATTCGCTTCCGGGGGGCTAGCTTTATTCTTAACAGCTTATAAAAAGCTCCCGGGTGTTAATAAATTTCTATGGATAATGTCGGGCTTGTCGGCAGGTGCTACCGGCCTGGCTAGAGCAGACGGCTTTTTTGTATTGATAGCCTGTGTATTGTTTATCGTATTGGCATTATTCCTTAGAAGAAAGATACAGAAATCTCTTATCCAATCCGGCGCTTTGTTTATGTTCGGAGCGCTAATATCCATTGTGGTCGCTTGGCTGGATATAACAAGACTCACTACCGCGTACTACAACGGCCACGGTTCTGAGGTTAGATACCAGCTGCTGCTGTTGGGAATTATTATTATTTTTGGCGGGCTGGCTTATGCCTTAAGAAAATACATTTACAAATTATTTGCCTCCAGCACTTTTAAAAAAATTAATAACCCCTTGCTTGTCTCAAGCGCTCTATTTGCAGGATTTATAGCTATTGTTACAAGACCTTTTTGGATGCGGGAGGTTTCGTTTTTAAAACCATTTACTTACGGTAAATACAGCACGAATCATTCGGTCAGCGTGGTACAGGAAAAACAGGGTATTCCTATAGAGCCAAGGAACTACTCTGAAACTACCGTAGATTGGATAGAGTGGTACATAGGCGGCGCGTTGCTTGCTTTGGCTATAGTCGGCCTGATCCTAATGATATATCGGGTTTATAACAAAAAAAGGTTCGAGTATTTACCAATCTTGATATTAGGGATAATGACATCAACGCTTTTCTTCATCTATCCAAGTATAACTGCAGACCATATATGGGCGGACCGGCGATTCCTGCCAATAATAATCCCTATTTTTATCATTGCCGGGTTTTTTGCCGTCAGTGAAATTTTTGATTTCTTCATGTCTAAGCTCTCAAAACTACATACGGTTTTGATATTTCTTGCCGTAGGTCTATTCCTGGTAATTCCTCCTTTGAAAACTTCAAAGCCACTATTAATAAGAGCCGAGAGGAATCAAAATTATGCCGCGGTTGATAAATTTTGCTCTGAGCTGCCAAAAGATTCCGCTGTTTTGTGGCTTGATAGAGGCACTCTAGGCTTAGCCGCCGTACAGACTACTAGGTCTTATTGCGAAGCTGAGGCCATAGGTTATACGTACAAAAAGAACGGGGAAAATAATAACGACCGTTATATCATCAAAAAAAGTGATCTTAAATCAGCTTATCAAGAAGCTAAAAAGCGCGGCCTAACTCCGATTATAGTTATGCAGGGCGACAGGAAGATTGAAGTTGAAAAAAACATATCCGGAAATCTTACCACGGTAGCAACCACAGCTAACAATATTTTAGAAAGATCTTTGCTCCATCCGCCCACCTATATGCAGATAGAACATAACTCTATTTTAGTGGGCTACATAAACAGCGACGGAACCGTAAGTCCTCTTTATTAAATTACCTGTTTACTTTTTTGACAATAAATGTTATAGTGAAAGAGTTAAGCACAAAAACAAAAATGTCAAAAACAAAAATAATAATACTATCGATTGTAGCCCTAGCTCTCTTAGGCGGAGGGGTGGCGGCTTATTACTATAGATATGTTGATAAAGATAAAGCCGAAACTGCAGACACGACGCATAATGATAATATCAATTACTCTCCTCCGACAGAGCAGGAAAAAAAGGAAACCGAAGAACATAAAAAATCCCTTGCAGAAGATAAGGCTCCAACAAATAATCCTACCGGCAATAGTCCAAGTACCAAGAAAAGTGTAACACCAGTCATAGTCTCTTACGGACAGGCTTCCGGTAATGTGGAGGTAAGCGCTAGAGTTCCGGGAGTCATTGAGTCAAACGGCACCTGTAAATTAACTTTAACTAAAGGTTCCGACAGCGTATCCCAAAGCAAGAAAGCCACGCCTAACGCCTCTGATACCAGCTGCGGATTTATATCCATACCGCGCAGTAAGTTAAGTTCTGGTTCATGGTCAGCTAAAGTCAGTTATTCTTCTTCTAAGGCAGAGGGGGTATCGGCCGCCAAAACGATAAAGGTACAATAAGCATATGGTAAAAAAAGTCCGCCTACTACTCATCACAGCTCTGGTTTCTGTCTTATCTTTAGGCGGTTTATTTGTCTTCGTAGAACCTGCTACATCCTCGGCTTTGTCTGGCAGTAAGTTCAGGGCCGGACAAATCATAGACGATAATGTTTTCTTTAGAAAACAAACGATGAGCGCCAGCCAGATACAGGCGTTTTTAAACAGCAAGGTCCCGGTTTGTGATACAAACCATCCTAAAACCTCAAGTTCAAAAGATTCAGGACCACCTTATACATGCCTCAAGTCTTATAGAGATGACATCAAGTCCAAGCCTGCAGAATCGGGCCTGTGCGATGCACTTAGCGCCCAGTCTAATCAGCTGGCATCTGTAATTATCTACAAAGTCGGTAAGGCCTGCGGCGTCAGCCAGAAAGCCCTGCTTGTACTTCTGCAAAAGGAGCAAAGCTTGGTAACTGACACTTGGCCGTGGGACATTCAATACAGAAGCGCTACCGGCTACGGTTGCCCTGACAGTGCGCCTTGCGACAGTGAATATTACGGTTTCTTTAACCAAGTATATAAAGCCGCCTGGCAATTTAAACGCTACGCTAAATTTCCGAATTCATATAACCACAAGAAAGGCTTCACCAGCTTTGTCCAATATCACCCCAATGCCGGGTGCGGTGGTAAGAATGTCAATATGAAAACTAAAGCCACTGCGGGACTTTATAACTATACCCCTTATACGCCAAATCAAGCCGCTTTAAATAACTTATACGGTACGGGAAATAGCTGTAGCGCTTATGGAAATCGCAACTTTTGGAGAATGTATAACGACTGGTTTGGCAGCCCTTATAAGAAGCTTAATTACAGACTTATAGAATGTGAGGGTGAGAAATATATGGTTGAGAGATGGAAGCCGCGAAAGAGACCGCTTACGGATAATGCTGTGCGTGAATTCGGTTTTGAAGAATATGAGTTCAACACAGATGATCGTGGTTGTGATTATCCAGCTTATTCAAACGCATTGGACACTATTGTCCGCTCCAGAGATTCAATAAAGAGCTACATGCTTAATTCAGGAAGTTATCATTACCTACAAAGCAGGTCTGTAGCCCACGCCTGGGGATATGTTGATATTTACGATAATAGAGACCTGAAACCACGGCTGGACGGCGACACCATAGATGATTTTGAACTTCCAGGCAAAACTCCGCGTCTAGCAGAGTCTGCAAATACCGGCAAAGTTTATTTACTTAGCGAAGGCAAAATTTACCATATAAGTGGTACGCCCTCCTCAGTGGCAACTTTAAGGTTAGTGAGAGGCAACGGTAACATACCAATGAAAACTTTCTCTGGCGAACATTTAAGCTACCTTAAGACTAACAATGGCGAAGGCGTCAGTATTGTTTCCGGGTTCCGCGTCAATGAATCTGCATGGTATCTTTTTGACTACGGGAAGGTCAGAAGAGTCAGTACTATGCATTATCCCAACAGGTGGAATGTCTCTGGCGTGTTTGAAGGTCCCGATCTGGCTTCAGACACAGCAAAGTACTTTAACCCGCGCGAAGGCTTAGGCAAAGGCTTCCGCAAAGGAGACAGCTATTACATAGTCGCTTCAGGTGGAGATGTATTGTCCACAACTAACTTCCCTACGGCTTACCGTTGGGGCGTCACTAAAGAGGTTGAGGTTACAAACTTATTTAAAAACAACGTGCAGACGCTGAACTCACCATAGATTAGTTTTAGGCTTTAGTTCTAAAACTATATTATTATAGATCAGATGAGTTCAAACCACCCGACTGTTTCCATTGTTGTATTAAACTGGAATGGCAAAAAGTTTATTGATCCTTTTGTTGAATCTTTTAAGAAGCTCAATTACCCTTCGGATAAACTTGAGTTAATATTTACTGACAATGATTCGTCTGATGGTTCGGTTGAGTATATAAAGAAAAAATATAAAAGCCTAAAACAACTTAAGGTTATTCAAACTGGCGGAAATTACGGTTACGCAGGCGGTAATAACCGTGGTATGAAGCATGCCACAGGAGATTATGTCCTGGTTTGCAATAACGACCTCATACTTGACCCTAAGCTTGTAGATGAGCTTGTGAAAGAAGCTAAGTCAAAGTCATCCGCTATTACCGTGCCTAAGCTTATGTTTTTAAACAAGCCGGGCTATATAAACAATGCCGGGTCTATGCTTGAAGCAAATAACATCTGGCCTGTTAAAGAAAGAGGCTTTGACCAGAAAGATTCAAAAGAGTTCGAGAAAACGGTAGAAATAACCGCTTTTTGCGGGGCCTGTGTGCTGTTTGAGCGCAGATTTCTTGAGGATGTCGGTTTGTTCGATGGCAAGTTCTTTATGTATTTTGAAGATGGAGATTTATCATGGCGCGGTCAAAAATCGGGGTATAAATATTACATTGCCCCAAAAGCGCTTGCCTTTCACGAACATACCGGTACAAGCAAGGAAGGATCGCCTCTTTTTAACTACTATGTGGGGAGAAACCGCTTGTTGATACTGATGAAAAATGCTAAGTTTAGAGTCGTTTTCAAAGCTTGGCTGGTCGTACTGCACAACCAGTTGTATGTAAAAGTTAGAAAGTTTCTACGCTCTGTCATACGAAAAAATAACCGCAAAGAAAACGGAAAGGACCTCTTGTTGGGAATTAAAGTAGTAGCCTCCGCCCTTCTTTTTGCGCCATATTGTTATCTAAAGCGCTGGAAACTACTCCCTGAGGAAAAACTATGAAGAAAATCGGTATTTATAACGAGTACATAGACGCAAAAGGTGGTGGCGAGAAAGTCTGTCTTGCTTTGGCTGAAGCTCTTTCCAAGAAATATGATGTTAGTATTGTCTCCCCTAAGGAAGTTAATCTTGATGAGCTAGAAGAATATTTTAATCTGGATTTAAGTAAAGTTAAGCTGGATGTTATATCAAGAAGAACCTTAACGGCAAAAATTGTAGACAGGTTGTTATTACCGGGTGGTTTGAAGGCATTAATAAAAGACTACAGATATTTTAAGATCATCAAACAGAAAAACTTTGATATTTTTGTAAATAACACTCATCAAAGCAACCTACCAAACCCAGCTAACAAAGGCATATACATGTGTATGTTCCCTCAGAGACTGGAGGGAGAACCAACTGACAATACAATTAAAAAAATTTATAGATTTTTTATAAGAATGCTTTATAGAGTCTTTTTATTTAAAGGACGTAGGCATGCCATAGATACATATGATCTTATTACAGCCAATTCTAAATATACCCAAGGTTATATAAAAAAATACTGGAACAAAAAGAGTGAAATCCTCTACCCTATTTGCGATTCCATGAAAAATAGTGAAAAAAAGCAAAAGATAATACTAAATGTAGGCAGGTTCTTCGGTGATAGAGACTTAGTGCACCATAAAAGACAGGATTTTTTATTAAAGTCTTTCATAGAATCTGATCTGCATAAGTTAGGCTGGGAACTACATTTTGCTGGGAGCGTAGAAGAAAACGCCAAAGCCCTGAAATATATACTTGATTAGCAAAAAAAAGCTAGAGTGTATCCCGTTTATTTTCATTTTGACTGTTTCTACAGTGAACTCAAGTCACTATTTAATAAGGCCTTTATATATTGGCATGCTACAGGTTATGGTTCCGACCCTGATGAATACCCGGAAAAGCAAGAACATTTTGGAATAACCACCGTAGAGGCAATGTCTGCCGGTTGTATACCCGTAGTTATTGATTCCGCCGGCCAGCAGGAAACCGTGAGCCATGCAGAAAACGGATTCCTCTGGAATAGTAAAAACGAGTTGATCAAATACACTAAAAAAGCTATTAATTTAAACGCTCCTGAAGCTAAGAAGATTCACGGCAACGGCCAAACCGTAGTGAAAAAATTTAACAAGGACACGTTCACAAAAAACACGGAAGGTATATTTTCAAAACTGACTAGAACTTAAAGTCTACTCTGGGTCTTGCGCCTTTTGCCACATACACATATTTAAGTATGGTTCTTTTTGAGGCGCCGCATTTGTTTGTGCAGGTCGCCGTAATTCTATATCTCTGTTTGGCGCTTCCACACTGCCCGGCCGCCAGATTAATAATTTTGTAGTAATTCTTGCTACCGCCACTAGTAAGCTTGCTGGCAGATGCAGAGAAGCCTTGGACACCGCATGCTGAACCTGCTAAGTACGGAAAAGCGCGGAATTTGAGATTTGAGGGGTTAATAGCCTTATTTTTGTATCTAACGTAGCCGTTTACATCTCCTGTGTTGCCATTATATGTAAACGATGTGGGCAAGCGCATAGGAAAATTATTGATCACCCCTGCTTTGACTTTTCTGTTGTGGTCAGCCGCTCCGCCCAAATATGTATAGTTCGTTGCCCCGTTCTCATCCTTCGGATAAACTTCAATCCACGCTGTTTTAACTTTTGATGAAACACACAGCCCATAGGTTTGGTCGAGTACTGTAGCAGATCCCGGCTGAGAGAGACTTGGATTTACCGTGATCGTGTGTGAATATCCGGAAGTTGTTTTGCGATTGCCGGCAGGGCCAACTTTCTTTTTGTTGGAATTTAAAAGGTCAATGCCGATAAAGGCTTTGGTCGACCAGTTATTATAGTCGCCACCGTAAGCCTTTATTGATCCTCTTATTGCCGTGGGCCTGGAGGAAGAGCATCCTGAAGCAATAGCTGTTACTTTACCCGTACTATTGTTAACAGCCACTAGTAAAGAAGCTGTAAAGATGAAAATGGTGCCAGTAATTAGAATTTTTGTTTTTGTAATGTTTAGTTTTTTCATTTTTGTATAACCTTACTTATTATACAAATATGTAGACGGCATAGAAAATTTATAAAGGGGTTTCATTTTCCATCTATACCTAAATATCTTCTAACTTTGTGATATTTATCTCGTGCTTTCCAAAACTTTGATTGTTTCATAAGAGTAATTTCTCTTTCAAGAGTCTTTATCCTATCTAATGCATGATTGTTCGAATTTTTTAGTTCATTTCGCTTTTTTAGCAATATCTCATTTTTGTTTTGTATTTTTACAAATAATTGATTTATTGGTTCAAGTGATTTCATCGCCTCCGGATATTTTTTGTAGTATTTTTCATATATGTAAATTCTTGCATCTAGGGCTTGTTTGAATGGGAAGTCTACATCGGAGCGACTTCGGGGTTGATTATGTTTTTTATAGTGAAGGACGGGCCCAGTCATTTTTCTTGCAGTCTTGCCGGATAAACAAGCGCCAAGAAAAAGATCCCAATCCTCGTAGCCTAAACTCTCTAGAACCTCGTCGTATTTATTCGTAGAAAATACAGTTTTTTTTACTAATGCTGATGCGTGTATGTAGTTTTGGTATTTCAAAATTTCTATATTGTGTTCAGGATGATAAACTTTTCTGTTTACTCTCCCAAAGATTATTACGTCACTATAAACAATGTCGGCATTGCTATCTTCAGCTAAGTTCACAGCCTTTTCCACATAGGAATTGTCAATCCAGTCATCTGCGTCCAGCTGGATTAAATAATAGCCTTTAGCTAGGTTGACACATTTGTTTCTGGTTTTCACTATACCCATATTTTTTTGTTTGTGATAATAAACGTTCTGATACTCCGAAGAGTATGTTTTTGCCACCGATTCAGTATCATCTGTTGAACCGTCGTCGATAATTATTATTTCAATATTTTTATATGTTTGAGCGATTACGCTATCTATTGCTTTTGGCAATAAATTTCCGTAGTTGTAGCATGGTATTATTACTGAAACTAATTTACTATGTGACATAAGTTAATGGTTCTTACGAAATTATACAATAGACACTTTAGAAAACCTCTTAAACTATACTGGTGGAAATACAATCCACCAGCTCAATTAAACTTTGGTGATGAACTCACTCCGGTAATAATAGAATCATTATTTGGCAGACATTGCATATGGTCTCCCCCGGAAGAATGCAACATGGCGGGAGCAGGCTCTATTATTGAAATACTGCTAAAAAAGAAAAGGGGAAATAAACCTATTTTATGGGGTAGTGGTTTTATAAAGAAAGATAGTGTCACTATTTCTTCAGACGATTTCAATATAAAAGCCCTGCGAGGTAAATCTTCTTTAGAAAGAACTGTGAATATTAATCAAAAAGCTGTTGCTTTAGGTGACCCAGGATTATTGGCTAGTTATTTACTACAGTCAAAACCGGAGAAAAAATATCGTCTTGGCATAGTACCCCACTATGTAGATTTGGAATCACCCACAGTTAAAGAGCTGTCTCGGCAAAAAAACGTAAAAATCATTAGTCCTCTTAACCCTCCAGAGGAAGTTATTCATGATATTGCTGCAAGTGAGTGCGTTGTCTCATCCAGCCTACATGGTTTAATAGCGGCCGACAGTGTAGGTACGCCAAATGCCCACCTAAAGCTAAGTGATGGCCTGACAGGTGGACTATACAAATTCAAAGATTACTATTCTGTCTTTTCCGGACCTTCAAGATACATATTGTTGCAGCCTGATGATGTGCTAGATAAACAGGCTGAAGCTGTTGCCCAAAACGTAGAACGGCTTTATAAGAAACCTAATAATTTGGATTCTTTAAAACAAGACCTGATAAAATCGTTCCCCTACTAACTAAGTTAGGGATAGATACGATTATATTATTCCTATCTTTTTTCATGGTAATTTAAGGGGGGCACCGTTTATAAGTATTGACCTTATTATGTAAAATTTCCATCCAATTTTCTTGCCTAACAATTTTTTCATTTTTTTTAAAATATTAGGCTTCGAAACTCTACTTGTGAAAAAATCATCGTGTCTATATCCAAGCTTTTTATTACAATCGTACTGAGCCCTATCAGTAGTTGTTGCTCGTTGAGCAGGACTTAGCTTTGACCAAACTCCTTCTTCCGTGTAGTTGTATACCGACATAATCTCGTCATGATAATATAGAGGACCTTTATCTAAAAATGAGTAGAAAGTTATAGTGTCTCTTATTATAGGATTTTTATTAAAATCTATAACTCGTCTATACACTCTTGAGGAAGTGTGAAGGTGTCGTGGATTATCAGCAAATGTTACGGGATTCTTAAGTTTAACTTTATATATATCGTGAACCAATGAACGTTGCTCGCCCGTATGTACGTAATTAAAGAGCGTGTCATGGGCAAACATAACATACTCCGGGTTCTTTTCCATAGTATCAATAGCAAGTTGTATTTTGTTCTTGTGGCACCATCTGTCATCACCATCAAGAGTAGCAAAATATCTAGTTTTAATTCTTTTCCTGGCCTCTAATATATGTTTTCTTTTTGTATTTTTTGGTTGTGAAATTACTTTTATTATTTTAGGGTGGCCGTCTTCGTATTTCTTGCAAATTTCTAAAGTTTTATCAGTTGAACAATCATCTAAGATCCAGACTTTGTATGGATAAGATGTTTCTTGCTCAAGTATGCTTTCTATAGCTTCGGCGATTGAATTTTCGTGATTATAAGTAAGCAACAAGATTGTTAAGATTGGGTTTTCTTCTTTTTTCATATATTAATCTTCAAGTCTGAAATTTATCGATTCTTCCTTATGCGGTCTATTATATTCTATAACCAAAAGTCTCTAACATCTTTCCGGCAATATTATTGAATTCTTGTATTTGTTGTTTATTCAGCTCTTTTTTATATTTGCCGATATTGGTTTTGTCAGGCTTCTCAAGGGTTTTTCTTTTCCAGTCGATTGTACTAATCGGTTCATCCTCGTATCTAGCATTATGTATATAATATTCAAACATTCCTTTTTCGAATTCGATTTTTAGAAATGAACATACGTTCTTTAAGGTTTGTTCAGGATGCAATATTAAGTCTTCATATTTAATAAGCAAACTTCTATCTCTAGAAAGTTTCTGGATAAAATCTTGTACTCTTTGATTATTAGTTGTCCACTCTTTTGCTATATTATTAATTTTGGTGGGTAATTTAGGCTTATAAGGCGAATCAGTGCTTATTTTATTTAGAGTAATGTAAGAACATGCGACATCTCTACCGTCCCTCACCATAAAAATAATTTTTGCATTGGGCCATATTTTAACTAAGTCGTCTAAGTGATATATAAAATAGTTATTTTTATCGGCAATAATTTTAGAATTTTTACCTCTTCTCATGGCATAGGTTGAGTAAACTAGTTCAGTTAAGTGAGAATAGTCTTTAGGTTTTTCTTTTAAGATTATCTTTTTAAGTTCTTCAAAATCCAGCTTCCAGTTTTCAATTTTTTTTGATGTTTTAAGGTCACTTAGAAACTCTTCTACTCTAAATTTTGTATTGCTCAATTTATTCCAATTATTGTATTTATTGGACCACCAATGTAAAAAACCAGACTCTGGTGGTGCAATAACCTCCGAATGTGAATTAAGCATCAGTCTGAACAAGGAGGTACCAGAACGGGGGTTGCCAATTATAAACACTTTTTGCATTATTGCTGCTTTTTCATGATTTCAATATTTCGCAGATTTTATTGATTATACTTTCTTCTAGGTCTTCAAATAAAGGAAGGCATAGGATTTTTTTTGATATGTCTTCGGAAATGGGACAATCTTGTACTTTGTCAATATAAGGCAATGTATTTAACGACGGATAAAAATACCTTCTCGGGAATATGTTTTCGTTTTTTAGCTTATTAAGAATATCTAGCAATTTTTCTTCACTCTCCAATACGACCGGGTAGTAAGCAAACGTATATTCTGTTTCTTTATTAAGCTTTGGTCTTTGCATCTGATTAGAGATAAGCTTGTTGTAAATCTCAATTTTTTCTTTTCTTTTCTGTATATTTTCCTCGATGTACTTTAGGTTGCAAAGTCCCATGGCAGCTTGGTACTCGGATGCTTTTGCATTAATCCCTAATCTATAATGATCGTCTCCAATATGACCAAATTTTTTTATCAATTCTATTTCATCGCTAATTTTTTTATCTTTAGCTATAACACACCCGCCCTCTATTGTGTGAAACCTTTTTGTGGAATGAAAACTACATATAGAAATATCCCCGTGACTTAAGAGGGGTTTATTTTTGTACTTAACCCCAAAAGCGTGCGCCCCATCATAAATAATTTTTAGATTGTGCTTTTTTGCAATTTTATCTATCGCTTCGATGTCACAGGGGTTGCCAAAAACATGTACTGGCAGAATTGCTTTGGTTTTTTCGGTAATTGCAGCTTCGATTTTGTCAGAATCGATACAAAGTGTTTCAGGATCTATATCTACATAAACCGGCTTAGCACCCTCCCAAAGTATGGCTGATGTTGTTGCTACGTAAGAAAATGGGGTGGTAATAACTTCGCCCTCGGTTATATCAAGTGATCTTAGGGCTAACTGCAAAGCTATAGTTCCATTTGTAACAAAATGGAAATTTTCTACATCTAAATATTCTGAGGCTTCTTTCTCAAATTCTTTTAGAAGTGGTCCATGGTTAGTAAGCTGGTTGTTTTGCCATATTTTTTTTAGATAAGAATTATATTCCTCTATTGGGGGCAGAAAAGCCTTTGTGACATTGATTCTTTCAGATTTATGATCCATATTCCCACGTATCCTTAAGTTTTAAAGCGCCTCCCCTTCGATTTTCTTTTCCTTCAACAATAAACATTCTCCTGTCATTTGCTTTAACAACTGCAAGCTGCGAACGGTTGTCTAAGTTAAACAAGCCGCCTCCTATAGCATAAGTTCCTGGGTTCAATACATTTTTATCAATTGTAAATTCCAAAAGACCTGAATTGCTTAAAGGTTTATTTTTCGCCGTGCTTATTCCGCCTATATATATCCCGTCTTTCCAGATTGATAGGCTAACAAAACATTTATTTTTTGTACTTTTATATTCAGCACATGCTTTTAAAATCTCATTATTTTCTTCTTTGATGGAATATTTTATTTTGTTTTTCGTAGAATCATCACTTTTGTCATTATTTGCTTGTTCAATATTATCAATAAGATAAACATCCGCGACTTTGTAGGTTTCACCTTCTTTATTAATTTTCCCTTCTTTCAAATATATGGCTCTCGTACAGAAACGCTTGACTTGCTCCATACTATGGGAGACGAGAACTACAGTACGACCTTTTTGTTTTAGCTCTTCAAAGTAACTAAAACATTTTTCTTGGAAGCTTGAATCCCCCACAGCAAGCACTTCATCTAATACTAATATGGGCGAGTCAACCTTAGCTGCTATAGAGAATGCAAGCCTGACCTGCATACCTGAAGAATAGTTTTTGAGCTTCTGGTCCATAAACTTCTCAATTTCGGCGAACTCTACAATCTCGTCATACATAGCTTCCATCTCTTGTCTAGAGAATCCAAGCAACGCTCCATTTAGAAATACGTTTTCCCTGCCCGTTAACTCAGGATTGAAGCCCACACCTAACTCAATAAACGGTGTGAGCTTACCATTTACTTGTATATTACCTTTGTCAGGAGCATATATGCCCGCTATGAGCTTTAGCAGCGTGCTCTTACCGCTACCATTTTTACCGACTATACCGAAGAATTCACCTTTTTTAATATCCACAGAAACGTTTTTTAAGACTTCTTGTTTTTCATAAGTTCGTTTCTTGCGAAACCCATTAATAAATAAACTTTTAATGGAACCGTGCTTTTCATGAGGCAGCTTAAAAGACTTGCTGACATTATGTACCTTGATCGCTATATCCTCACTCATATCAAATATCCTCCGCGAAATTGCCGGCTTGTTTTTTGAAGTAAAGCACTCCGATTACCAACAACACTATAGGTATGGCTATAGGTATCAGCCTATAGATGCTTGAGCCGTATACCCCATAAATCGTCAGGGTCTCGTGGGTAACAACAGAATATCTGGCATCTTGGATTGACTGGGCCATGGGACTTAATATGAGCACTTTCTGAAAAGCTTCAGGCACTAAATTAAGCGGATAAAGTATGGGCGTGGCATAAAATCCTGCTTGAAGAACAACTTCCCATATGTATTTAACATCCCGGAACTTTACAAAAGCCGTAGCTAAGATAAGCGACATTCCTAAGCCCAGTATGTAAACTTCCAGTAATATTAGAGGAAGCCATAGAGCTGTTTGTAGCAGATCAATCTTTACTATAATAATAAAAATAAGAACCACTATTAGATTGAAGCCTAGGTTGATGAGTGCAGATATACTACTGGAAACGACTATCAACCATCTGGGTATGCGTATTTTTCTAATCAGACTTCCTCTGCTGACAATCGAACCCAGGCTCTGGTTAGTCATGTCGGAAAAGAAAGCCCAAAGAACAATTCCAAGCAACAAATAGATAGCGAAGTTTGGTATGCCCTGGCCAAGCTTTAAGAATTTATCAAAAACTATATAGAGTACAGAAAATAAAAGAAGAGGTCTTAGAAGCGACCATAGATAACCAAGAACCGAGCCTTGGTAGCGCAGTTTAAAGTCTGTCCGGACAAGTTCAGCAAGTAATACTCTGCTTTCTTTTCTTAATGGGTTCGTCATAAAAGTTATTGTTTATTATATGATAGGAAGGATAATGAAACCAAAGATATCTGTAGTTGTAGTTAATTGGAATAATAAAAAATTGACTGAACAATGCATAAAATCATTACAAAAACAGCACGTTGATTTAAAAATTATCTTGATAGATAACGGATCTGCCGATGGGTCTGTAGAATACTTACAGAAACAATTCCCAAACATCAGGTTGATTGCACAAAAAAAGAACTTAGGTTTTGCTGGCGGGGCGAATGTGGGCATAAAAAATGCCCTCAAAGGCGACGCTAATTACATAGCTTTGCTCAATAATGACGTTGTTGTGGATAAGAGTTGGTTGCAATCTCTTGTTAATGCAATGGAAGAAGATGACTCCATAGGAGCGGTTACGGGAAAACTATTGAACAAAAAAGGCGATAGAGTTGATAATACGGGCGATGAATATTCAGTCTGGGGTTTAACCATACCTAGGGACAGGGGCATAAAAATAGACAAGCTAAACAGAGATGATGGCAAGGTTTTTGGAGCATGCGCCGGAGCAGCCTTATACCGAGCCGAAGTTTTTAAAAATATAGGATTGTTTGATGAAAAGTTCTTTGCGTACTATGAAGACTCTGATTTGAACTTCCGTATGCAGCTGGCCGGATGGGAAACAAAATATCAGCCAAGTGCGGTTGCATACCATGATATCGGCTCTACAAGTAAGAAAATATCGGGTTTTACCACCCTGCAAACTATAAAAAACCAGCCTATGCTGTTTTGGAAAAACGTCCCGTTAGGACTTCTCCCCACAATGTTCCCGAAGTTTTTCCTTGCGCACAGTATGGTAATTTTAAGCTCTATCTTTAAGGGTCATTTGTTTATAACTGTAAAGGGGGTGTTGCTTTGCTTTAAAAACACCCCTCATTATTTTTTAGAAAGAAGAAGAATCCAGAAAAGACGCAAAGTTAGCAACGAATATATATGGTCTGTCCTATACCAAGATTTGCCGCCGGATGCGCGCAGGCTAAGAAGATTTCGCGCTTTTTTTACCGGAAAGAAGTAATAAGACTCCGGCAAGCAGCCACCACTGAGCGGCTACGGCCTCGTTAGACCATGTATGTAGCAGGAGGTTGCTAAAAGTAATCCCTACGAAGCCGGCTACCATTACCCGCCCATAAAAGTCCTGGCGCTGGTAAAGCCTTTTTAAAATTTTGTACATGAGATACAACAGTAAAAGCAGGCCTAGCAAGCCTATTTCGTAGGCTATCTGCAGGAAGTAATTCTCTGTCAACACCACTTTGTCGGTTTGGATGGATACTAGGCCGGCAGTGCCGGGCCCATGGCCGATTGGCTGGTTGATTATGGATTTGGCCGTAGCTTGGTAGAAAGCTATTCTTTTCTCGTTCGGGTCGGCCAGCTGGGTATTCTCGTCCGCGTGGAGTACTACGTTCTGGACTACATAGTTGTCCCTTGCTAAGAAAAAGCTAGCTAGAAACACAGCTATTAAAATAACGATGTAGAGCCAATGTTTTTTAAGAAATCTTGTTGCTTGGGCTTTGTATTGTAAAAACAAAACCGTCGCTACCGCTAAAACAGCGCCTAGCAAAGCGCTTCTGGAAAAAGTAAGGAATAGTATAAGACCATGGAGGGCTAACAGCCCGCCGATAAGCATGCGGGCGCTTTTTAGCCTGAACCAAGCGGCTGATAAAAGGGTTATAGGTAGGATAAGATAAGCCCCGAGTGAGTTAGGGTCGCGGAGGGTTGAAAAAGCTCTGGGCAAGTCCGGCTTGTCGTCTATGAAAAAGTTCGGCTTTACACCCCTCTCCACACTATAGCCAAAGTGGGTCAGAATGTCTTTAGGCAAGAACCACTGTAGAAGCGCCAGTAGGCAGACTATTGTGCTGACAACTAAAACAATTTTGAAGATTGTTTTAGTTAAGACTTGAGATGTGAGACTTGGGACGTGAGACTTAACTAGGAGGGCTGTGGCGAAGCCGAGTATGAGGTAGCCGAAAAGCCGGCAATTATAAACGGTTGCTAATAGTGCTGGGTTTTTCTCTATGTCCGGGTTGATGGCCCATATTAGGAAGTGGAAAAGAACATAGAGTACGCTCAGCCCCGTTATAGCCCAAAAGAATTTGTCTTTAAAGCCGTTTTTTATATAGACCAGCAGGAGCGAAGCCACGACGGCGAAGAAAAGCAGGACGTCTTTCCAGGCCTTCCAAACTTCCAGCCCGCCGGTATAGGTGCTGAGCCATTGGCTAAGGAAAATATGGAACGGCATATAGACTAAAAGCGCTAAAAATGCCCAATATGGAATACTAAGCAGTTTATTCATCATCTATACTATAGACTATGCCGAAAACTATGCCGAAACACATTGTGATAGATGCGCGCAACAGGCGCTCCAGCACCGGCCGTTATACCGACAGGCTGATTAACAACCTCCAAAATATAGATAAAGAAAACAAATACACCATACTGGTTGAAGCCGGGGATATATGGAAGCCGAGGAACCAGAACTTCAGAACCCGGACGGCGAACTTCCAGCAGTTTTCCTTCAACCCGGTTGACCAGGTAGCTTTCGCGCACCTGCTGTATTCGCTCAAGCCGGACGTAGTGCACTTTACTATGACCCAACAACCGGTTTTTTACTTTGGAAACATCATAACTACTACGCATGATCTGACGATGTTCAAATACACCCGGCCAAGCCGGTTCCCTAAGTGGGTGCATGCGCTTGGCATGGTGTTTTACCGGTTCTTGTTCTGGTGGGGGCATAAGAAGTCTAAGAAAATCATCGTGCCCAGTAAGTATGTGGCTAAGGAGCTGGCCAAATACCAGCCGTTTACGAAGGATAAGCTGGCCGTAACCTACGAAGCCAGCGACCCGCCGATAAAAGCCAAGCCAATGGCCGTAAAAGGCGTTATGAAGCCGTTTATCCTGCATGTCGGGGCGCCCTTCCCGCACAAGAACCTGGACAGGCTTATTAGTGCTTTTGATGAGGTTAAGAAAACCCAACCAAAATTACAGCTCGTTCTGCCGGGGAAGATGAAAAACCAGTTCAAAAAAGATATGGTGCGGTGGATAGACCAAAGCCCTAATGAGGCAGACATCATAACCCCGGGCTATATGAATGATGCAGAGCTAAAATGGCTTTACACCAATGCGGAGTTATATGTGCTGCCGTCCCTGAGCGAGGGCTTCGGCCTGCCGGGGCTGGAGGCCATGGCGCACGGCTGTCCTGTCATAGCCAGCGACAACACCTGCCTGCCGGAGGTTTACGGTCAAGGCGCGCTATACTTCAACCCTCTTGAAACACAGGAAATAGCCACCAATATAGAAAAAGTTCTTATCAGTAAAAAAGTAAAGAAAAAATTAATTATTGCCGGGCAAGCCCAGCTAAAAAAATATTCCTGGGACAAGCTGGCCCGAGAAACTTTAGCAATATATAGCTCAGCCGATTAAGCTATTAAAACTTGGTATAATCGAGGGAGTGAACGAAACGAACACAAACACCCAGGCCGGACAGGATTTGCAAAACCTCCAGCCCCAAGGCAACCATACTCAGCAAACTTCCAGCAATTTCCAGAACGGGACGGGAGTGAACCTAAGCGGGAGCAACACCTCAAGCCTGCTTAATGAAGGGGGCCGAACTGGGAATTTAAGCGTGGGCATAGCCAGTGCTAACAGCCAGACTTCCATCGCCCCTGTCGAGCCGGTGGTTTTGAAAGACTCGGGCGTCCCGACTTTTTATATTCTTATCCCGCTAGTTTTGTTTTTCTTCGCGCTATATTTAGCTTATAGGCGAATCATAAAATTCGATAAAACTACCGCTGAAGACGTTCAAGCTGAAGGAGTGTTGCTTGAGGAAGCCGCGCGGATTCCCAAGGCCAAAAAGAAGAAGAGGAAAAAGCCTAAGAAGGCTCATCATCATTAGAAGGTTTTTCCTCAGCTTTGCCGGAAGACTTAAGCACTATATGCCGTTCCCTGCCAATGCCTTCTGACTCTGTTATAAGGCCATGTTCGCTTGCTAGTTTATGAATCACCCTTCTGTCTGAGGCGTTCATGGGGCGAAGGCTCATGGGCTCGCCGGATTCTTTTACTTCAGCGACCCAGCCTTCTGCCTTTTCCCGTAGTCTCTCTGCCCGCTGGGCTTTGTACTCGGCTATATCGACGTTAACGCGGTTCATAGCGTATTCTCTGGATTTTAACGCGCAACTGGTTAGGAATTGCAGGGCATGCATGGTTTCGCCCTTAGAGCCTATTAAGAAGCCGTTCAGGTGGGTGGATGGGACCTGTAGCTCTATAACTTCATCGTCGCTGTTAGAGGCATGAACTTCTATGTTCAAACCGAAGAATGATAGCAAGTCTTCCAAATACTTCTTGGCGTATTGGATGGCTTCTTCTACGGATTCCGGGTCCGTGGCTTTGGCGTTATCTTCGGTCATTTCTTCTTCCTTTTCTTAGGCTTGGATGGTTTTTTCTTCTTTTTGGCTTGTTTTAATGTTTGTTTTTCTATAATCTCCCCTTCAACTGCGAGCTCATGCATCTCATCTTTGTCCTGTCTTAGTATATAGGCCTGCTGGAAGTAGCCGACAGCGCTGGTCGTCAGGATGTAAAGACCCAAAGCCGAAGGAAACACCGCGGTGAAGCCGAAAGTCAAAAAAGGCATGAAATAAAGCATGTTCTTACCGATGGCCGCGCCAATCTCGCCTTGGTCGGCCTGTTTGCCCTGGCTGGCTTCTTTCATTATTTCGGACAGTTTTTTAGAGTCTTTGCTGTCGACCATCAACAGCTTGCTTTGGTAGTACTGGGCAACCGCGGCAGTAACGGCGATTATCAGGGCTGGTACATATACCCCGCCGTCGCCGATGGCTTTTCTTGACAGGTCGGCAAAGCCCAAGAAATAGTAGCTGAACTGCGACATATCAGCCGCTAGCTGATGTATCCATGGGAGGTCCCTGACGAAATCATATGAGAACGTAAGCAAAACATTGGAGTCGTTCACAAGTTTTAGCACGGATTGATACAAGGCTATGAATATAGGTATCTGGATGATGAGCGTGCCGATGGTCGAGAACGGTTTGACACCGTGTTCCTTGTAAAGCTCCATCTGCAAGCGAGCTTCTTTTTGCCGGTCGCCGTTCGCGGATTTTTTTATGTCCTTCAGTTTCGGCTGAAGCCTTCTCATTGCCCGCGATTGGTGCAGCTGCTTTTTAACAAGCGGCCATAGCGCCAGCCGGACAAGCGCCGTAAATATGATTATCGCTATACCAAGATCATGCCCCGGGACAACGGCATATATAAACTCCAGCAGGTTGAAAATTGGCTGTATTAAATACTTGTCAAAAAAATTCATTTACTTCTCCGTTCTGCTGTTTGGTGCTGCTAAAGCTTACGGATAAAAACCCGAGTAACTGCTTATATCTAGCTTACCATATGGAGTAGGCGGAAGGCTTAATTGATGCCGGCTTTTTTGAAAAGTTTTTTCAGTTGTTGGGTCAAATCCTCTGCCGGGATTGTGGCTGTCGATTCTTCAAAGACGGTAATTATTATTTCTTTGCCAGCTGCGTTGGGGCGGTTTGCGATGTTCTGCCTTGCATATTCGAAGATTCGCCGCCTGATACGATTGCGCACAACTGCTGATTTACTGACTTTCTTGCTGACAACAACAGCCAGGCGGTATTCGCCCGAAGAGCTTTTTTTAGCTCTAATATTAAAACCGCCGGCACGGAGCGGCCTTGTGGTTTTGTAGACCCTATCAATAGCGTTATTTCCTATGAACCTGTTTTTCTTTGGGATCATAGGTTTAGGTTATAGGGTTTAGGGTTTAGGGTAAAGAGCTGTTTAGGCTGAGATTTTTTTGCGGCCTTTTAGCTTGCGCCTCTTTAGCACCTTTTGCCCGGCTTTTGTCGCGATACGTTTGAAAAATCCGTGTTGTTTTGCGCGCTTGCGCTTCTTTGGTTGATATGTTCGTTTTGGCATTGTATTAGTATATACGATTGGTGGGGAAAATGTGGTTTTGACAATGGAAATCCAAAACTTACGGCTTGTTTATCCACGTTTGAGGACGTATTATCCACAGCTTAACAGATGGGTTTTT
>DASUOI010000031.1:0-4137 GCA_036276695.1 Saccharimonadales bacterium (SeqCode)
AAGATACCAGAGAAGGCTTAACCGCGGTAATACTTGTGAAGATACCTGACCCTCAGTTTGAAGGTCAGACAAAAAATAAGCTGGGAAACCCTGAAATTCGAGGTTATGTAGAACAGGTGCTTTCAGAGCATTTCACTTATTATCTTGAAGAGCATCCAGGGGTTGCCAGGAAAATAGTCGGTAAGGCTCTTCTTGCGGCAAGAGCGCGTAAAGCCGCCAGAGCCGCCCGTGAAAACATCATCAGAAAGGGAGTACTGGAAGGTTCAGGCCTGCCCGGTAAACTTGCGGATTGTTCAAGCCGCGATCCAGAGAACTCAGAGATATATCTGGTTGAGGGAGATTCTGCTGGCGGTTCGGCAAAAAGCGGCAGAGATAGCAGGACTCAAGCAATTCTTCCTTTGAGGGGTAAGGTTTTAAATGTAGAAAGGGCGCGCTTGGATAAGATGCTTGCCAATAATGAAATCGTTACGCTTATAAAAGCCTTGGGCGTAGGTATTGAAGAACAATTCGATATGAGCGGTTTAAGATATCACAGAATAATAATTATGACTGACGCTGATGTTGATGGAAGCCATATTAGTACTTTGCTTTTAACATTTTTCTTCAGGCATATGCAACCGATAATTGACGGAGGCCATCTGTATTTGGCTAAACCGCCCTTGTATCAGCTCAAATCACCCGGCGGAAAAAGCCAATATGCCTACTCTGACGAAGAAAGAGATGGAATTATCAATGATCTTATCGCAGATAGAAAAAAGCGGGGTACTAAAGTCAGTTCTGATGACGACAAGAAAAAACAGGCGGGTCTCACGGACCTTCAGAGATACAAAGGCCTGGGCGAGATGGACGCGGAGCAGCTATGGGAGACTACCATGAAGCCGGAGAATAGAGTTTTAATACAAATCAAACTTGAAGACGCCGAAAAGGCTGATGCAATCTTTACCAAATTGATGGGATCAGAAGTAGAGCTACGAAAAAACTTTATACAGACGCATGCTAAATTCGTTAAAGATTTGGACGTATAAATTATGGATGAACCGATGAGTGATGACCAATATATAGATTCGGAAGCAACAAAGAAGGCAAAAGAACATTCTAGAGAGCTGGAGCTTCGCTCTGTAGAGGATGTGATGGAAGATAGCTACTTGCGCTACTCTATGAGCGTAATCGTAGCCAGAGCGCTTCCTGATGTGCGAGACGGCCTAAAACCTGTGCACAGAAGAATACTATACTCAATGGAAAAAAATGCTTGGCGACCAGGTAGCAAGTATGTAAAAAGCGCTCGTATCACCGGTGATGTCATGGGTAAGTATCACCCGCATGGCGACGTGGCTATATATGACTCTATGGTTAGACTGGCTCAAGAATGGTCTACAAGATACATGCTTGTAGATGGTCAAGGCAACTTTGGCTCCATGGACGGTGATCCGCCGGCTGCTCAGCGCTATACAGAAGCTAGGATGGCCAAGCCAGGAGCAGCATTACTGGAGGACATAGACAAAGATACTGTAGACTTTCGCGACAACTATGATGGAAGCGAAAGAGAACCAGAAGTTCTTCCTGCCGGATTGCCTAATTTATTACTAAACGGCCAAATGGGTATTGCTGTAGGTATGGCTACCAATATACCGCCACATAATTTAAATGAAGTCCTAGATGCAACGATAGAGATTATAGACAATCCTGAAGCGACCTTAGATGATCTGATGCAGCACATCAAGGGTCCGGACTTCCCCACGGGAGGAGTGATCTTTGGTAAAGACTCTATAAGATCAGCATTTGCTACTGGTAAGGGCGGGGTAGTTGCAAGAGGCGTGGCTGAAGTACAAGAAACAAACAAAGGCAGGCATCAGATAATTATCAGCGAAATACCTTATGCGCTAAATAAAGCTTCACTGATAGAAAAAATTGCCGATTTAGTAAAAGATAAGAAAATCGGCGGAATTAGTGATATAAGAGATGAAAGTGCCAGGGGTAATGTAAAGATAGTCATAGACCTCAGGAAAGACGCCTATCCGAAGAAGCTTCTTAACCAGCTTTTTAAGCTTACGCCACTCCAAACGACTTTCCATTACAATATGCTGGCGCTTATTGACGGCATTCAACCGAGAGTACTAGGACTCCAAGACATATTACAGGAGTACATTAAACATCGAAAAAACGTTATCAGAAGGCGCACGGAATTTGAGCTTAGAAAAGCTAAAGAAAGAGCTCATATTCTTGAAGGTCTTAAGATAGCGCTTGATAATATCGATGAAGTCATATCGATCATACGAGGTAGTGATACTACGGAAGATGCTCAGGCTAACCTGGTGAAGAAATTCAAGCTGAGCGAAATTCAAGCAAAGGCGATATTAGCTATGCAGCTAAGAGCCTTAGCTGGTCTTGAACGTAAAAAAGTAGAAAATGAGCTAGCTGAACTTCTTAAACTTATAGCCAAACTTGAAGGTATCCTTGCTGATGAGAAGAAAATCTTTAAAATCATTAAAGAAGAAATATTAAAAGTAAAAGAACAGTTCGGAGATGAGCGACGAACAAAAGTTATACCCGGCGAACTTGGCAAGATGAGCGACGAAGATCTAATACCGGATGAACAAGTCGTTGTAACTCTGACATCAGCAAATTACATTAAGAGGAGTCCGATAGCCGAATATAAGCGACAGAACCGCGGCGGCAAAGGAAGAAGAGGGATGATGACCCGCGATGAAGATGTCATAGAGCATGTGATTAATGCTTCGACACATGACTATCTTCTATTCTTTACGAACAATGGCAGGGTTTTCCGGCTTAAAACATACGAAGTACCGACTGCCAATCTCAATGCTAAAGGAGTCGCTATTGTTAATCTTCTACAGCTTCAGCCAGAGGAAACTGTTAGTTCAGTAATTAATATAAGCAAACAGTCGTCAAGCGCTAAAAACCTTATTATGTGCACTATTAGAGGGGTTGTTAAGAAGACGCCTTTTGAGCAATACAAGAATGTCAGGAATTCCGGACTAATCGCTATTAATTTAGATAAAGGCGATGAACTAAAGTGGATAAGAATGACTTCAGGCGAAGATGAAGTTGTAATATCAACGTCGCAAGGACAAGCTATCAGATTCCATGAAAAAGGCGCGCGGCCTATGGGCAGAGTTGCTAGAGGTGTTAGAGGCATAAGATTGCGCCCCGGAGATAAAGTAATAGGTATGGATATAGTAGAAGAGGGATCAAGTATATTTGTTATCAGCGAGAAAGGCTACGGCAAAAGGACGAAAATAGCTCAATTCACAGCTCATGCTAGAGGGGGCGTAGGCATAAGATCTGCCGTGGTAAATAATAAGACCGGTGATTTGGTCGGGGTTAAAACGCTCTCCGGCGATGACAACCAAGAAGCTATTGTTATATCAGCATCCGGCCAAACAATAAGATTAGGGCTAAAAGATATACCCGAACTCGGCAGAGCTACTCAAGGAGTACGCATAATGAGGCTTGGCGACAAAGATAAAGTTGTTTCACTCGCTCTCGTTGACAAGATTGAAGAAGACAAGGTCGAAGAAAAAGAAGACCCTAAAGCTGGAAAGACATCTAAAAAGCCGGAAAAGTAAAAGCTAATGGCAGGTTTTGACAGTCCCACCCCGCATTTATTTGCCCATAGAGGAGGCAGCGGAGCAGGTTCTGCTCGAGAAAATACTATGGCTGCTTTCCAAGCCGCTGTAAAATTAGGCTTTAAATTTATAGA
Organism: Saccharimonadales bacterium (SeqCode); assembly: GCA_036276695.1. Classification (GTDB taxonomy): domain Bacteria; phylum Patescibacteriota; class Saccharimonadia; order Saccharimonadales; family 2-12-FULL-41-12; genus JANWLD01. The sequence continues at coordinate 3,722 of DASUOI010000031.1, forward strand.
AACTGACGTCATTGTCACTAGGGATAATCATGTAATTACCTATCATGGGTCAGCAAATTTCTTCATGAAAATTATTTTTGGGCTAGAGATAAGAAGAAATGTCCAGAAAATGAATTATTCAAAGATACAGAAAAACATAACTCTCGGCGGGGAGTCGATTCCTGAATTTAGTGAGGTGTTATCAAAGTTTAAAGGACAGAATTTCTGCATTGATATTAAGACAAATGAAGCAGTGAAACCTCTGGTAGAGATTATAAAAAAACAAAAAGCAGAAAAAAGAATTGTAATAACTTCTTTCAGTAAGAACAGATCGATTCGTGCAAACAGATTGCTGCACGGGGAAGATTTTAAGACGGCCTGCCTATGCGTTTACAGGATAAAAGGTACGATAATAAGTATGTTCCCTGGCTTAATTT
>DASUOI010000032.1:0-4085 GCA_036276695.1 Saccharimonadales bacterium (SeqCode)
AACTCGTCATAACCCATAGGGTACAAAACGTTATAGCCCTGCATTCTCTTGTGGCGAGCCATTATATCGCCCAGCGTGTATTCGCGGGTGTGGCCGATATGCAGTCCGTCTCCTGATGGATAGGGAAATTCAGTCAGCATCACGAACTTGGGGCGTTTATCAAAATCTACAGCTTTGTAAACTTCGCTCTCTGCCCAAGTATTTTGCCACCGCGGCTCCAACTTCTTTGGATTATACCTCTTCACTAGATAGTCTTCTTTCTAAATATTATTTGTGTGTAAAAAGTGATGTTTTTTGTTCCAAACTGGCAAACTGTGCCAAAGCGTAATATAACATTACGTTGCGAAGCAGTTTGATCGGTTTGGAGCAAAAAGGGCGCTTCTTTAGCCAAATTAATATTTGGAGAGAAGGCTATAATATTTTAACAGATTCGACTATTGTTTTGAGCGTGCGCTCAAAAATTTCATCGTTATTCTCAAGCAGCGTCATGCGAAACCCCGGCACATAACTATTGAATCCCGTGCTGAGGGGTACCAGGCAAATTCCCGTTGCAGCTAGCATCTGGTAGCAGAATCTTTTATCAAAGTCTGTCTTTTTCATACGCCTAAGTTCAGAGTCAAGCAATCTTTGGGCTTTCCAATTTTTAGCTTTCAATTTAAATCTTTTCTTAACGAATTCTTCGGAGAATGCTACAGAGATATAAAATGCGCCTTTGGGCAATACTGCTTTTAAGTTTTTGTTCTTTTCTAATATTTTAATAGCTTTTTTTGCCCGTTGTTCGTATTTTTTCTTTCGCGTTCTCAAATGCGCCTGATAATCTTTATGCCCTAGTATCTTAGGTAAGACTGTTTGCGGCAAGGTCGTGGAGCAGACTTCGGACATCTTAGCATCTTCTATGGATCTGGCATAAGCTGCGAAGTTCGTATCTTTTTTAACATTATAAAACTCTATCCAGCCGCACCGGCTGCCCGGCCATGGGACTTCTTTTGATAAGCCCCTCATTATCATAGTCGGCACATTCCCGGCCAAGCTGGCTAAAGACTGGAATCCGCTATCTTTGTATGCCAAATTCGCGTAAACTTCGTCAGCTATTAAGAACAGGTTGTGTTTTTTAGCGATTTTTACCAGTTCTTTTAAAATGCTCGGGGGATACACCATGCCGGTAGGGTTGTCCGGGTTTATTATTAGCAACCCCACGATAGACGGGTCTTCCTTGACCAGCTTTCTTATCTCTTCAGTATCGGGCAGCCAATCATTGTCCGGGTCAAGCTTGTAAGTCAACATAGGCTTGTGGCTATGGGCCCCTTCAAAAGACGAATGCGTAGGGTAAGCGGGGTTAGGTCCCAGAACTCTTGCGATGGGATTCAACCAAGTGTATATTTTTGTCACTGCATCGCCCAGCCCGTTAAAGAAAATTATATTTTCCGCATCCAGCTTCGCGCCTGTTTCTTTGGTCCTAGTTTCTGCTAAGAACTTTCGGGTTGGTAACAAGCCTTTTGTCGGAGAATATTCAAAAGAGTCGTTGGACTCAGACACCTCGCTTGAGACAATCCTTCTTATCCACTCAGGAACTTCTTCTCCCTTCGCTACCGGGTCTCCGATATTTTCCCAGGTTATATTCAATCCGGTTTTTTCAAGTTTCTTGGCGAACTCTACGATGCCTCGTATCTCATACCGCAGCTCATGTGCCCCGGGGTGTACTAGGTTAAAACGCATGACCTAGAATTGCTGGAGATAATTAGTTTGGAACACGGTATTGCGCGATGCCTCGCGGGCCCAGCGTTCTTCGGCCAGTCTTACCAGCTCTTCGACAAGCTCTACGTTGCTTATGCCAGATGCCCGGAAATTATGAGCATATAAACTGCCCGGCAAAGGATTTATTTCGTTGAAATAAACTTTTTTGGTTTTTTCGTCTATCAACATATCTACGCGGGCTATGCCCTGGCAGCCAAGAGCCTTATAAACTTCCAAACCGGTCTTTTCGGCTGTGTCGTATAAGTCTTTAGAGATTTTAGCCGGCAGTTCACTGTATCCTTGCGAGCCCTTGCCCATGCCTTTTTTCGCTCCGCCCTTTTTACCGCCGTTGATATACTTCGTCTCAAAATCGAAGAAATCTTCAGGTTCGGTCAGCGGTCTTTCAAGCAAGGCCGGTTTAAGCTGGTAGTTGCCGATTATAGGCAAGGTAACTTCTATAAGGTTTTGGACTTCTTCTTCAACTAAGACCTTGTCGTCGTAATGGGTTGCTACCTCTATGGCATTGCGAAGTTCTGTCTTGTTCTCCGCCCGGCCTATACCTATGCTGGAACCAAGGTGCGCAGGCTTAATAAAAAGAGGGTATTTCAGACTTTTTTCAATCCCCTCAACAATTTTGCTGGAAGCCCGGGCAAAGCTATTGCTTTGTACGACTTTATATTTTGTTACGTCGATGCCATGAACATTGGCAATCTGCTTTGACAAAACTTTGTCCATAGAAAGCACGCTGGAATCCATATCACAACCGACAAAAGGTATGTTAGCCATCTTTAAAAGCCCCATAAGGCTCCCGTCCTCTCCGAAGGTTCCATGGGTAGCCGGGAAAGCTATATCTATTTTTCTGGAGGTTTTCCTGCCGGCAATACCGCTAGATTTTACCAGCGTCATACCTCCGTCAAACTGTACGCTGGCCGGACTAGTCTTGTGTAAAAACTGCTCTAAGCCTTTTTGGAACAGCTTGATGTCCTTTAATTTCTCATCCCAGTACCAGCTGCCGTCTTTGGCTATATAAACCGCTTCTACCTTGTACTTTTTGGTCAGCTCTAAAGGCTTGATGATGCTGGAAAGCGCTGTTACCACAGAAACGTCATGTTCAGTAGATCTACTTCCAAAGATAACCGCTACTGTCTTCATATTTACAATTGTAACATACAATTAAGCTATACAATTACTCTGCTGTTCTCATGGACTTGCGCTAGGATGCAGTGCAAGGAAAAAGTGCGGAGCGGAATGAGCCGTATATTAGATACGGTGAATGAGCACAGTAAACTTTTGACACTGCAATGCGCCTAGAGTGTCCGCAGTGCTTCCAGCTCTGCTGGAAGGCAAGCGGACCGACGCAAGTTCAGGAGACCGTCGCAAGTTCAGGAGTAGTTGTCAGGCCAGTCGTTCTGCAACAGCCACACATCACCGGCAGCAATATAGTGCTCTATGTTGTTATAAAAATTCAGCGGGTCATCACGTACTTCTACAGCACCTTTATAGCCTTCTGCTAGAAGGCCTTCCTCTATGTACGCGGTCGTGGGATTTTTCATAAGTACAACTTTATCCGGGTTTGCTCTGGCAATTGCTATGCCGATCTCTATATGAACTCTTTCTGTCTCAATACCTTGGTCAACCAATCCGGGCGTCACATAGATTTTGCGTTTTGCTTTCAAAGCTTTTAGAAATTCAAGCCCAGCCACAATGCCTTCCAAGCTGCCGTTATAGGTATCGTCAATAATGTAACCTCCTCCGATTTCCCTGGGTTGCATGCGGTGCTCAAACGGAATTGTCTTAGATAATCCTCTTTCTATCTGCTGGTTGGTCAGCCCAAGCTTGTTAGCTAAAGCTACGGTCAATGCAAGAGGGCCTATCTGATGCCGGCCCAATAAACCGCTCTTAACCCTCACTAAATCCTTGCCCTTCTGCATAACAAAAGAGGTCTCGTTAATACCTGTTTTTATTTCACTGATTTTCCAGCCATCCGCTCCGTGCTGGCTGTATGTTTCCAAACCTTTCTTTATGTATGGTTTCATGGCCTCTGAGTCTGTATTCACATAGAGCGGCTTGTTTTTCAGATAATTTTTTAAGCTGAAAAGATCTTCAGCTACTGCTTTGAGGGTTATATAGCCGTCAAGGTGGTTTGGTGCTAAACCTGTAATAACCCCGACGTCGGGGTGGGTATTTTTAGCAAACTCTAGTATGTCTCCAGGCTTAGATTCCCCGTATTCTATAAGGATTACATCTTCATTACCCGATAGTGAGCTTGCGAAGCGTGCATGGCTGATCGGGACGTTCTTATTCCCAGGAGTCTTTGCTGCGTCCTTGCCTTCCTGCAAAACGGTATATAA
>DASUOI010000033.1:0-16629 GCA_036276695.1 Saccharimonadales bacterium (SeqCode)
CTTTCACTGGAAATCATTATACGTGGTGAAAAACCTTATGTTTTTGTGAAAAATTTAACTTCATCTCCTAGTTTTATGTTAGATACTGAACCCTACGCGTCTTATAAGTGATACGTGTTAAGCTAAGAGTACTTAAGACAAGGAGGTCTATATGGTATATAAAGTAAAAGAAGGAATATTAAAAGAAAGAATAAGCAGGCTCAGCCTGTTTTTTATTTCGCTGGCCTTAGCGATTTTCGCGTCTTTGGCAATCACGAAAGTTACCTCAGCATCAAGCCATTGTGATGCGACTTTAAGCTCAGGTGATTCAGTTAAAGCTGCTGTAGATAGCTCAAGCTCAGGCGATACGATTTGCCTAGAGGCTGGAGACTATGTTGTGGGAGAACAGGTTGTTATTGATAATAATTTAACAATTGAAGGCGCTGACACAACTACTACAGTGGTAAGGGCAGACTTTGACACTGGCACAGGTGGTGATGCTCGCGGATGGTTCCTAGTCAATAGCGGAATAGAGTTTAATGTAAACAACCTTACTTTAGATGGTGACGGACATAAAGTATGGCAAGCCATAAGACATAAAGGCCCGGGAACAGTAGATAACGTGCATTTCACAGATATACGTTACTTTAATAACGGGACTGATGGCTCACCATATAATGGTAATGCTATAGCTGCCTTCGGCACGGGCAATGTAGATGTAACTAATTCGGAATTCGATAACATTGGACGAATCGGGGTACTTTACTTCGGTACAGGTATTTCCGGATCGCTATTTGATAACAATACATATACAGGAAAAGGTGTTGGTGACTGGCTGGATTACGCGTTAGATATTAGTAATGGCGCAAACGTTACCGTTACAAATAATACAATAAGTAATAATCTGGGCGTAGCAAGCTCAGATGGTTCAACTTCAGCAGGTATTCTTGTGTCTACCTTTTTCGGCCCTGATACAACTGCGTTAATTGAGAACAATGATTTATCAGGAAACACCACAGCAATATATGTCGGATTCGATAGTTCTGACACAAGTACAGTTGAAGCACATCAAAACAACATTCAAGGAAATGACAACGGAGTAATATCAACAAACCCGGAAGTGGACGCTACATGTAATTGGTGGGGTTCTCCTACCGGGCCTACCCACTCCTCAAATCCTAGCGGCACAGGAGATGAAGTAAGCGATAATGTTTTGTTTGATCCGTGGCTAACAGGACCTGCTCCTGAGGGTGAATGTAATAGCCCAGTTCCTTTGAATAAAGATGAATGTAAAAAAGGTGGCTACGAAACATTCGGCTTCCGCAACCAAGGCCAATGTATTAGATTCGTAAACACTGGCCAAGACAGCCGAGTCTTATAAAAATAAATACGCAGAAATCGGCCAAACGGCTCGGGATAAACCTGAGCCGTTTTACTTTTTTATTTTTTAAACAAGCTATATACTAAATCGGATGGGAAAAACAGATTACGCTATAAAAATAGACGGTATCCATAAGTCTTTCGGAAAAGTAAGAGTTCTAGAGGGTATTGACCTGAATATTGCCCGCGGGAAAATAGTCGCGTTGCTTGGGCCGAATGGCGCCGGTAAAACCACTATGGTTAAGATACTGTCCACTCTTCTAAAACCGGATGAAGGCCAAGTCAGCATTGAAGGCTATGATGTAGTGCGCAAAGCCGATGATGTTCGTTCGCTTATCGGCTTGACCGGACAATATGCTGCTATTGATGAATATCTGACTGGTCGGGAAAATTTAAAGATGATGGGCAGGCTTTACCATCTAAGCCATAAAGATACCCGCAGACGAGCCGAAGAGCTTTTAAAGCAATTCGACTTGGTGGACGCAGCTGACCGTCCCGCTAAGACTTATTCCGGCGGTATGCGAAGAAGACTTGATTTAGCCGCCAGCCTTATAGCTACCCCTCCTATTATCTTCCTTGACGAACCTACAACCGGGCTGGATCCGCGAAGCCGTCTGGCAATGTGGAAGATAATCCAGGACCTGGTAAAAGAAGGTACGACAATCCTACTAACCACCCAGCAACTGGAAGAAGCAGACCATCTGGCCGACCATATAGTAGTATTGGACGGCGGTAAGATAATTGCCCGTGGTACAGCGGATGAGCTAAAGGACAAAGTAGGCGGAGAACGAATACGCTTTGTTCTCGCCGAAGAAAAAGATCTTATGAAAGCAAAGAAACTTATAGGCGGCAAAGTAGAGATTGACGAAAAACAAAGAAGCCTGTCAATCAGCAACGATAAAGGCATAACCAAGCTCAAACAGCTGCTGGAAAAATTTGAGAATGAAAATATCAAAGCTATCGGCATGTCCCTAAGCAAACCTACCCTTGATGATGTATTTATGAATCTAACCGGGCATAAAGCTACGAAGGCCGACGCCAATGGTAACGGAAAAGGAAAAAAGAAATGAAGCGTGTAAAACCGGAAAAACGAAATAAGCTATATTGGGCTTTCAGTGATTTTACCGTACTTACAAAGCGAAGCATGGTTTACATCGTCAGAAATATGGACCAGGCTCTTTCAACCGTATTCATGCCTATTATGTTCCTATTGCTATTCCGATACGTGTTTGGCGGGGCTATAGATACTCCCGGAGTTTCCTATGTTAACTTTCTTTTTGCCGGTATTATCGTCCAGTCCGCGGCATTCGGCGCTACATATACGGCCATAGGCGTTACGACAGATATACGCCGAGGTATAATCGATCGGTTTAAAAGCCTGCCGATGATTAGTTCAGCAGTTTTAGTCGGTCACACTATAACCGACTTGGTGCGCAATACCATCTCTTCGGTCATTATGGTGCTAGTCGGCCTTCTTGTAGGTTTTCGGCCTACAGCTGATGTTTGGGATTGGCTTATGGCGCTGGGAATATTGATGTTATTTACTTTCGCATTCTCATGGCTTTCAGCAATCATGGGCTTAATGTCTAAGACTATCGAGGGCGTACAATGGATTACATTTGTCTTAGTCTTCCCCATCACATTTATAAGCAGCGCATTCGTACCGACCGCCGGCATGCCCTCAGCCCTGCGGGCTTTCGCTGAAAACCAACCGGTAACTCATGTGATTGAAGCTATACGTTCTCTTACGGTAGGAACACCAATGGAAAATCACGGCTGGCTAGCTGTAGTATGGTCTCTTGGTATTTTGGTAGTTTCCTACGTCGTAGCAGTCTATATGTTCAAGAGAAAAACAACTACGCTTTAATTCTCGATAACCGATAGAAAATTACCGGCTGGGTCTTTGAACCAGGCTATGTCAGGGCCCTGGTTCGCAGCCTTGCCGCGCATGATTCCTTCTTCGTCGGTAGCTCCACCTTCGTCGCCAAAATCAATCTTTTCGAATTTTACGCCTTTGCCCTTTAGTTCTTCCACAGCTTTTTCTATATCCTCTACTACAAAGTTCAGAACGGTGAATGTAGCTGGCTTATGATCATCTTTTTCGTATATAAACACTTGCGCCCCGCCGGGAAGTTCTAGCATCAGGCCCATTTCATCATCACCAACCTTCAAGCCTAGAACCCTGTCGTAGAACTCTTTGGCTTTCACTGAATCATTCGTTGAAAAGCTGCTGAATGTCGTTTTTGCATTCATGATATCCTTTTTAATTAGTTAACTGCGTTTTCGCAAGCTTGGCGCGCCGATTCGTTGGTGATGCTAGCGCATGCTTTCTTTTGCTGATCAGTCGCGTTCTGTTGAAGTTGCTTGGATTGTTCGATTTGAGCAGAGTAGTCTATGAACTCAACACCATCCGGCGCATCAAACATGGATTCGTCAACTGACCAGTCAGAGCAATCAAAATCATATTCTGCATCCTGGTCTACAGATTGTTCTTGAGTATTTTCACTATCTTGCCCTTCGACGTCCTCGGCTTCAGTAATTTTTGACTTAAAGCCTGTATCTGCACCTTCTTGCCAGAAGTATTGGTATTCACTGTCTCTTAATACATTGCTCTGTTGTTCCGCTTCGCCCGATGCCTTAAAAGTGAAATCCCCCCTCATTCGTTCGCTGGCTATGTAAACAGTCCCCGAAGTCTGGTTACCTGAATCGTCTGTTGAGTTAAAAGTACAAGTAACGTTTTTATTTTGGGCTAACAGGCCCTTGATAGAGTTAGGTTCGCCCTGAGCGCTTGATTCTGAACCAGCGGATTGTTGCTTATTGTCCTCCTTGCTAGTCACGTAATATGCGCCTCCGCCCACGACCGCCAGCGCAACCACAGCTATGATTATTGCTTTTATACCCATACCGTTCTCCTTATATTTATGATAATGATTATATCTTAATTTTCTCGTAGTCAAACTGTTACAGAGGTGATATTCTTTATTTGCGATATGAGCAAAAATAATTACGACAAATACGAAAAAGAAGAAATTAAAAGGCTTGGACAATTGATAAAAGAGTTTCGTAATGAATCACGTAAAACAACATTGTTTTTAATATTGACGATAGTAAGTTTGCTTGTAGCTTTTTACAGTATATTTATCTTGAAGTAGGCTTTAAGGATCTTTTCGCTCTAAAACAACATCTTCTTCCTGGTCTGGCGGTTTTAATATACTATCGACAAGCTGGTCAAGCTGGTCATTGGATAAATTAGCCTTCACCGCATAGCCCTCTATGCCCATATCCCTCAGGCCGGCCGGCGCGTCAGCTTCGTTCAAGTTAGAAATTATAAGAACTTTGATGTCTTTGCCCCAAGGCTCTGCCCGCATTTTTTTAAGTATCATATCGCCGGCGATTTTCGGCACCATCAAGTCAAGCAGCACCAAGTTGGGCACTTCTTTCTTGATTACATCCATTGCTTGCTCGCCGTCCAAGGCGGTAAAACATGCATAACCAAGTATTTCCAGCCTGGTTTTATATATATCAGCAAGCGCCGCGTTGTCTTCTACTATTACTACCTTATGAGACATTTAACAAACCCATGATTAATTATAATTGTAGAATAAAAAATGCCGTAAATCTATAGTGAAGATAATTCGGATTGAATCGGCCAAGGGTTAAACTTACATCCTTGCAGGCTAATTGACTGTTGTTGCATTACGGGTGCCAATTGTCCGGCTCCAGAACAATAGCGATGACCGAAACCAAGCCAGTGTCCTACTTCATGATTAACTACCATGTGCCGGTAGTCTCTTAGGCTACCGCCAGCGCTATTCCAGCTTGGAGTAGCCAGCCTCCATCTATCGTCATTGATTATTACGTTCCTGCCCGCACGGCAACTATAAGCAGAACTGCATATAGGCGCAGCGGAAGCAACTCTTGAAGGTTCGGCTAAAACTAAAGTAAAGTTTCCGCCTGACGCAACTTCCTGAAACGATACTCCGCCGGCAGGCCAGCCCCTGGAATCCGCCAGCGTCTGAGCTGCCAATGACTTGAAGCTGGCAAGGCTGGATTGAACAGAACCCCAAACCGCTACATCGTAGGTGTAAGTCGCCTTGCGCAGCGTATCATCTACAGCTTCTCTGACTTTTCTAAAGTCTATTTCGTTAAAGGTAAACTCACCTTTATAGGAGTCGCCTGATTTTAATTTGTTAATCATATCCTCGGATATAGAATCGATATTTGTCACGCCCCGGCCGTTTTTACCTTTAGTAGTTACCTGAGATTTTTTGCCGCTTTTATAAACGCTTGTAACTTGAATGGTCGGGCTGACGGTGAATTGACTGGCTATTTTCTTAACGTATTGATTAACCATTTTTGCGTCAACATCCAAGGCTGGTGTTTCGCCAGACGATTTAACAACTCTCAACCAGGATGCAATGTCCCTTTTGCTTGCCGTTTCAACCTGCCCGTCTGCAGATATGGAATAATCATTATTTATTTTTTGATTTATCGTCTCGGATAAGCTTTTTATATCCTCTTCTGTTACCTCAGGTTCTATGCCGGTAACTTCAAGCTGCTTAGACAAGGGCTCAAAGCTGACCGAGAGATTATCCAATATTTCCGAGCCTATCGCCTCCCAATCCAGACCGAAACCCTGCTTTTCTTTCTTTATTAAAAGCTTATTGTCTTTAACCGTAAATTCCGCATTTTTAGCTGGCTCAAAACTTTTATTTTTAAATTTCGCTAGCGCCTTTTCAAGCTTTTTATAGTCAACATTTAAAGTAAGATTTTGGCTGCTTTTAATAAACCAAGGTCTTAGCGCGCCTAATAGATTTTTATTCTGCGCTAAATTTATTAGCTGGTTCTCATCAAAATATATTCCCAAATCTTTTGCCGACTTAAACTCTTTTTGATCTTTATAACTTAATTCTATGTATGTTTCATTCATAAGATTATTTATGAAGGCCGCCAGTTCATCTGAAGATAAATTGCTTATATCATTCTGGGCCAGATAAGAATTGGAATAAGTTTTGTCCTGATGAGTATAAAAATTTGCCAGCCCGTAAATTACGACTATCGACAATAGCGCGGCTGCTATAAGAAGAGGCTTGTTAATATATCTAGTTGCTTTGGATTTAGTTTTTTTGAAAAACTTTTTAGTAGCTTTTTTATAATTCATTACACAGATTTACATTATATAGCTAAAATATATAAACATGTACAAGGACGAACTTGAATTCGCACAAAAACTGGCCAAAAAAGCCGGAGCTATAATGCTGGATTATTTCTCTTTGGATAAGCAAATCAAATACAAAGACGATGCCTCACCCGTAACTATTGCCGATAAAAAAGTAAACCGTCTAGTTATCGAAGAGCTGAGCAAAGAATTTGACTATGGGATTATAGGCGAAGAAGAAAGCACGACCGAATACGGTAAAGAAGACACCGTCTGGATATGCGACCCGATTGACGGCACCAGAGCTTTTATATACGGCATTCCTACCGCTATGTTCTCGCTTGGACTGGTACACAAAGGAAAGCCGGTCTTAGGAGTAGCATATGATCCGTTTTTGGGCAGAATGTTTTACGGCTTACGTGGAAAAGGCAGTTACTGTAACGGCCGGAAACTAAAAGTCTCGGATGGGGGATTAGATGGCCACAATATAGGAATTATCAGCGAAGCATCAGAATTAGTAAAAATTAAAACTACAGTAGAGAAGATTGTTCGAAGAGGCGCCAATGCCGTTTACGTAGAAGGCGCGGTTTATAAATCCTGCTTGGTCGCCGAAGGTAAATTCGTAGGATATTTTTCCGACCTGCCCAAAACGCATGATCTTGCGGCCATCTCGGTCATACTGGAGGAAGCTGGCGGAAAATTAACGGCGCCTGATGGAAGCCTGCTGGACTTTTCCAAGTATTTTGAAGGGGCAGTTGTCTCGAACGGCATCGTACACGAAGAGCTTTTGGAAATTCTCAATAGCTAGAAATACTGGAATATCTGGACCAGTATTATTCCAATGTTTAACGCTAGCCCAATTGTCGGAAACACCGGATTGATATCTACTTTCTTCCTAAGCTTCAGGCAGGACGCATGAACTACACTGAAAATAAATAGCAGGCCGAGGCTTGTCAGACTGGCTAGAGTGACCAAAGGCAGGCTTAAAGCCCCGATAAGCATTACCGTACATATCAAAATTGTTGAATTTATTGGTGTTTTTGTCTTTGGGCTAACTTTTCCAAACCAGCTAGGGATAAGCTTTTCCCTGGACAGACCGTAGAGCACGCGCGAACACATAATAATCTGAGCGATGATTCCGTTAACTATAGCGAAAAGCCCGATGACAGTTATAAGCGGAAAATCTATATTGGAAGTACGCTCAAAGACCGCGGCCAGCGGCGCATCATAGCCGGCTAGCTGTCCGGCCGGGATCACCGACAATGCCGCTACCGCGACAAACATATACAGTACGATGGCTGAAACCATGGCTAGGAGCATGCCTCTTTTTACATTCTTAGTCGGATTTTTAACTTCCTCTGCGACATTGACCATATCCTCAAAACCGATGAAAGCATAAAAGGCCAAGAAGCTGCCGAATAAAATAGGCAGAGCGCCGATTTCAAGACTGCTAGTGATTACTTGGTTGGCATGACTCACAAAATCCGGCGACATATAGGATAAAACTATAATGATTGCCAGGCCGAGAACTTCCAGGATTGTTATGGCAACGGCGAATTCGGCCGTTTCTTTAATCCCTTTTATGGCGATTGCGGCGAGAATAACCAGAGCGGAAACTATGAATATAGCCTTCGGCAGGTCAATGAGTTCAGAAAAATAATTGGCAAACCCGTTTAGCAGTACGCCGGAAGACACTATTCCGGCAAAAACCAGAGTAAGCCCTACCAAAAGAGCCAGGCTTCTGTTGCTGAAACTTTTCAATACGAATACTGCTTCAGCGGCGCTAAGCGGGAATTTTGTAGCCAATGCGCTGTAGGAAAGTACTGTAAAGCCGGCGACCAGACCGGCGACGGCAAATGACCATATAGCGCCATTACCGGCTTCGCCCGCTACTTCGCCGATCAGTACGTAAATTCCGGCGCCGATTATATTGCCAAGTCCGAAAAGGCCGTAGGTTTTCCAACCGATAGTGCGCTTTAATTTACCCATCCGTATACTTTAGCAAATCACCTTAACCGTAGTGTTTTTACGATTTCTAAAGCGAGTAGATATGTTTCATCTGATTGATACGCTTCCGGATCCAACGAAACCAGCTGTGTTTCATCTTCAGAATCTTTGCTATAAAAACCGCCGGAGACTAAAACCGCATCAGATTCGGAAGCAAAATCCGGCCCTAGGGTTTCGTCCTTTTTGAGATTAAAATTCCCTTGCGCTATGAAGTATGCAAAGTTATTTGAGGCGTCCAGACCAAAATCAGTAATAAAGCTATCTTCTCTTTGAGCGGCTGCAGGATCACTGTATTTAAACGGCTGAGATTTTCTGATAGCAAAACCGCGCCCCAAATATTCGCCGTCGGATTGATCAGCTCCCTGTTTGATGAAAACTTTAAATTCGGCAGACAGTTCTTCGCCATTTACGTCCGTTACAGTAGCTTCAGGCGACGTAACCGCAACCTCTCCGCTGTCTTCCTCTACCTCCCACCCTGCGGGATATTTAAAGTCGATTAATAACCTATCGCTGGAATATTCTTGAGTAGGTTCGCCGGCAGAAGCTTCTTCAGCCGCACTACTCTGGCTTTCGGCTTCAGGTTCCGATTGATCAGTTGTCTGTTTATCACTGCTAAGCAAAAATTTCCACGCAGCAAAACCTCCGGCGCCTAAAATAATCAAAACCGCGGCAACGATAAGATACTTCTTTGTATTTGAGCTAGAACTTTTATTCGGGTTTATAACCTCTACTGGAGGATTTTTAAGATGCTCTAAGACTTCGCTTGCTATGTCGTCTTTTTGTTTATGATCGTGCCCTTTTGTCATAAAACCCCTCTTATACCTACATTATCTCATAGAACTCACGTGATTTAGCTGAAAGCCTTTATAAACTCTTTTATTTTTTTCATATCCAGCTTGCCGTCTGTTTCGATACCGCTGGCCGTATCAAAGCCCAATGGTCTTTTAGCCGTATAAAGTTTTTTAGCAATGTCCACCGTAATGCCGCCGGCTATCAGGCTGGGCTCGTATTTTGAAATCTTGGAATGATCAAATGTCTTACCGCTACCGGAAACTTTATTATCCAGTAAGGTCATGAAAGCCTCCTTCGGACGTTCTTCACCGGGTCTTATAGTCTTGATTACCGGCAGTTTATATTCGGATAAATTACTTTCATCGCCCGAAAGCTGGATAGCCTCTACGCCAGTTTCTTCTGCAATCTTATTTACTTCTTTCGGGCTTTGATTCTCGAACACCCCTACGGTAATAATGTCCTTAGCAGACTTAACGATATTTTTGGCTGCGCTTATATCGACTTTGCGCTTGCTTCTTGGTACAAAATTAATGCCTATCATATCCGCGCCCAAATCATTACAAAGTTCGGCGGCTTCGACTAACCTTATACCGCATAATTTTACTATGGGCTCGCCTAGCAGTTCTTTTATCTTTAAACTCGGGAAAGGATGCTTCATAATCTCGGTGCCTACCAACACGCCTTCCGCGCCGGATGGGACGTCCTTATAAGCCTTGATACCGCTTTCCGCTACTTTGATAATTCCTGCAGGGATTTTCTTGCTAAGGCGAGCGAATAAATCTGTATCTATAGAAAAGTCATTCAAGTTGCGGCTGTTTATTCCAATTATTTTCGGCTTTAATTCAAGAGCGCGCTGAAGTTCTGACTCGTTATGAACTTCTATAAGTACTTGCAAAAAGTTGTCCGAAGCATAGTTATATAGCTCTTTTAACTTTTTGTCATCCAGCATGGACGCTATCAGAAGAACCATATCAGCCCCGGCTGTTTTCGCTGCACCGATATGCTCCTTGCTGATGATGAAATCCTTGCACAGAACCGGTATACCGACGGACTCTGAAACTCTTGCCAAATCTTCAAAACTCCCGCCGAAATCTTCAGGTTCGCACAAAACGCTGATTGCCTTTGCGCCGGACTGTTCGTAAATCCTCGCCTGTTTAACAACGTCAATTTTGCTTGTAATAATTCCTTCGCTGGGACTGCGTTTTTTTATCTCGGCTATCAAACCGCCTTTATATAGCCTGTTTTTGCTGGGGACTTCAATATGCGGCGTAAATTTTCGTTTTTCGTTTCTCTTTGCAATTCTATTCAAGACGTCCGGCACCTTGTACGAGTTAAGCACTCTCTCAGCTGCTTTTGATTCTAGTGATTTTTTGGCCACGGCGTAGGCTTCTTCAAAAGTGTCAGCCTTGCCGGCAAGATATATCGCGGCTGCAGAATTTACCAGCACCAAGTCAGTCTTTGGCGAATGTTCCGCGCCGGATATTATGTCTTTAGCGGTTTGTATATTATCTTCATTAGAGCCGGAAGATAGTTGTTCCCTGCTGGCCAAGTCGTTGACGCCAAAATCTTTCGGGCTAATCTCGTAATTTTTAATATTACCCTTGCCTAGCTCAAATATTGTCGTGCTTCCGGTAAGAGTTATGTCGTCCAACCCGTCCGAACCGACTGCTACTATGACCCTTTCTTTATTTAAGATCCTGCAGACTTCTATGATTATTTTCGCGTATTCTACTTTTGGCGTGCCGATAAGCTGTCTTTTTGCTCTGACCGGACTCAGAAGCGGACCGAGTATATTAAAGAATGTCGGTTTACTTAGCTCGGCGCGCACCGGAGCAAAATGTTTCATCATCGGGTGAAAATTGCGGGCATACAAAAAAGCCAGGTTATAAACCCTGTATCTAAGTTGCAATTCGTTCTTGTTAAGAGAGGCAGGGATGCCCAGCTTTTCCAGCAAATCAAAGCTTCCGAACCTGCCGCTGGCGGCATTGTTTCCGTGCTTAGCCACTTTGACCCCGGCTCCAGCTACTACAAATGCGCTTATTGTACTGGTGTTAATACGAGGCAGCCCTGACCCGCCTGTCCCGCAAAGATCAATCGCGCCTGGCAGCTTTGGCGCATCTTCCATCAGCGTATAAAGGTACTCTACGGCCTCAGCAATTTCTTCAGACTTGTCCTTAGACGATCCGCCGAAAGGATAATCTTCCAAATACTTTTTTTGCTGGTTTATGTCCAGCTTGCCATCTACCGTTTTTTGCAAAAATTCTTTGATAGTCATTTGGCGTGCTTGATTATATTAACGAAATTTTTCGCAAGAGCATCACCCAGCTCGCTAGCGAAGCTTTCCGGGTGAAATTGTACTCCGTAGATGGGTAAGGCTTGGTGCCTTAAAGCCATCATTTCAATACCGTTCAATTTCACAGAATCCTCGTTGCGATCAACCTCGGCAGTGAAAACCACTTCATCAGGCAGAGGGTAGCTGGTATCTATCATGAGGCTATGGTAACGCATCACTTCTATACCGCTATCCAGACCTTTTAATAAATTATCGTTTTCCAAAACCTTTAGTTTTGAAGTTTTGCCGTGCATAGGCGAGTCGGCTTTCTTAAGTTTCGCGCCAAAATATGTTGCTATACCCTGGAAGCCCAGGCATACGCCTAATACCGGCAATCCCTTCAGGCCGTAGTTTTCTATGACCTTCATGTTGTTGCCGAAATAATGCTCGTCCGTCGGGTTACCGGGACCAGGACTGATTATTACCCCGTCAAATTCACCCTTTGCTAACCTGTCTAAGAAATTTTCGTCGTTCCGAACGACTTCAACTTCGACACCGCTGATTTGCGCGAACAAATGGAGAAGATTATATGTAAAGCTGTCATAGTTGTCTATAAGTAAAATTTTCATACGGCAGCTCTCTTTATGCTTTCTTCCATCCCGGTTAACTTAGCCATTACTTCAGCGTATTCGCGAGCCGGCTCTGAGTCAACAACAATCCCGGCACAGGCTTGATTAAATCCTTTATCGCCGTTGAAAAATAAACTTCTTATAGGCATAGCGAAGACACAATCCCCATTGAAGCTGAATCGCCCCACTCCACCGCCATAAGGGCCGCGGGGGGTTTGCTCATTTTTGTTGATAATCTTTATTGTTTCGATCTTGGGCGCGCCAGTTAAGACACCGCAAGGCATGATGCTTTCAATAAGGTCAAAAGCATCTTTGTCTTGGCTTATTTCTCCGGTTATATCGCTTACCATATGCTGGACGTATTTGAACTTCATTATATGCATCAGCTTGTCGATTTTTACTGTTCCCTGCTTGGCTACCCGGGAAATATCATTACGATGCATATCCACCAGCATCCTATGCTCTGCTATTTCCTTCGGGTCGTTAACCAGGCGACGAACATTGTCCTTGTCCGACTCCTCAGTCTCACCCCGCTCAATGGTCCCGGCTGCTGGTGTTGTTAATATTTTGCCGTCTTTCAGGCTGGCAACAATCTCCGGGCTTGCTCCAAATAGCTCGCGCTCTTCAAATTTCAGGTAATACATATACGGGCTTGGGTTTATCTGCCTTAGATGGTTGTATATAGCAAATTTATCGCCTGAAATCTTATAATTTTTCTTTATACCTACTTCAACCTGAAAACTGTTGCCTAGGCGAATTTCTTCAAGCGTATCTGCAACTACTTTTTTATAATTATCTTCGGGCAAGCTATAGCCGAGCTCTTGGACATTTTCCAATTTATCCGGTATCGCGAAGGTGTCCAGACTTTTGATGAGGTCTTTTATTTGTCCGGATCGGTCATCGTGATAAGTGTAGTAAGTTAGCTCTGAAGTCTCGGCATCAAAGATAAGTCCGTCTAGATACAATCCGAACTCAAAAACCGGAAAATCAGGGTGCGTAGCCAAGTTCTGGGAAGTCTCGAAATAATTAAATACTTCGTAGGAAAAATATCCGACAAGCCCGCCTTGATAAGGATCGGCGTTTTTTATCTCAGGGAGCAACTGTTTTAAATAATGGTACGGATTCTCAGTTTCTACAGTACTGTCTCCGTCCTTGGATTTTATATTGAGACAATTCGAATCGGCAGAAAAATTATATTGCGGGTCAAAGCCCATAGTGTAGTAACGATCTTGCTGTTTAGGCAAAACAAGTGATTCAAATAGGTAACAGCTGGAATATTTACTTTTTAGCGCAAAGAACAATTTGTAATAATCAATGTCTGCGCCAAGCTTAATAACTGTCGGTATGGTCTTTATCTCAGGCAGCTCAATCACTTTGATAATATCTTTATTAATCCCGGACGACCGTATTTTAATTCCCTGCTTCCTCTGGAAACCGTAGCCAGACTGACATTCAGCTCTTTTGCCAGCTGCCTTTGGCTTTTTTTATTCATCAGGCCTTTGAATATTTGCAGGCGCAAAGTCATTTCTTCTAGCTCCTGAGGGGTTAACAAGTTAGATAAAGCATCCGACATAGTACTATTTACGGCAATCCCGGACAATAAATCAACCAGCTCATCCTTATATTTCTTATTCATAATTTTGTATTATATACGTTCTAGTGTACTATTGCAACAGTACAGCACTCTCGCAAATTATATGAACATCCGTAAACCCAAAAAATCAAACCCTTCCTCCAACTGCTCGCTGTCTTTGTAATCTCATCGTCAAAGAGCACAATTTAGGAGCGAGGGAATGTTTGAGGCCAGTTGAGCTATTTGAAATTTCACACTTGAGTGCTAGGTGCGATTTCTCTTTGAGAAACGCAGTAAGATGTACGAGTGGTACATCGCATGAGTATCGCAAAAGAAAATCGTGCCCTAGCGCCAAGAAGCCAGCGGAGTTTCTAGCTCTGCTAGAAAGCAGGCTGGCTGGTGTGAATTTTCAATGGCCGAAAAAGCCGCGGGCAATCGAATCGGGTAAAGTACATAACGAAACCCCCGCCGAAGTAAGCTCCTCCGCAACCTCGCTATCCTTGACCGAACCCCTTGTAGTAATAATCGCGGACACGCCAGCGTCAGCAAGCATTTTCGGTCCGTCAGGGAATGGGAAAAAACTATCGCTGTACGCGCATGAGCCGGAAAGATTATGGCCGGCATTTTTAGCTCTCATTAGTGCTAATTCGGCAGATGTAACCCTATCCTGCTGGCCGACTCCGTTAGATAGGAGCTGTCCGTCCTTTATGATGCAAATAGTATTGCTATTACTGGTTGTGCCTATAGCCCAAGCCATTATCATATCCTTGGACTGATCTTTGCTCACTTTATTGCCGGACCACAAGATATCAGGATGTTTGAAGTCGTAAATGAAAGTATAGTTGTCCTGTTTTAACCTGCCGCCTCTTATATGCCTTATCCTGTGTGTCTTGTCTATGGAATTTTCATTTATTTTCGCCAATTCAGGGTTGGTCAAAAGCCTTAACTTGCCGTTCTTTCGTTTTAAGATGTCGAGGGCGTCGTTTTCTACAGCCGGTGCGATTATAATATCCAGGATTCTCTTACCTTTGTTAATCTTATAAGTCATTATGGCTGAAGCGATTTCTTTAGTTATAGGAAAGTTCAACAGGACCGATCCGCCGAAAATTGCGCGTTGGTCGCCGTCCAGCATTTTTTTAATAGACTCTATAGGGTTCTGGCTTATTCCCGCTCCGCACAAGTTCCCATGCTTCGCGCCCAAAGCAATATTTGGTACTTCTTTGAAATTTCGCTCTAGCCCGGCGGCAATATGGGTAGCTGTTTGAAGCAGCCTGTCTACATCAGTGTAATTGTTGTAGCTAAGAGGTATGCCGCCTATTAATTTAAACTTGCCTATGCCGAGAGGGTCGTCTATGTGCCGCGAAAGATACAGCCCGGCGCCTCCCTGCCAAGGATTCTCCCCATAGTTCGGAGCAGCGACTCTCTCGCTCATCAGACCGGCTATATGTTTTCCGCCTAGATAATTAGCCGAAGTCACCATGTAATCAGCCACCTCGTATTCTGCTATAGCTGCAAGCTTTTTTTTGAATTTATCTTCATCCGGTTTGCCTTGCTTAAGCCACTGCATGACTTCTTCGCGCTGATCGGGCCGGGACAGGACTATTCTTCTGCCTTTTGCCGCGGCGTGTAAAAGCGTCGGGCCGCCAACATCGGTTTTTTCAATTATTGATTCCTCTGTGGATTTTTCATTTTTTATTTCATCCGCCAGCGGGTACATATCGACGCAGACTAAATCAATCCTGGGTATATTAAGTTTTTTTAACTCATCGTCATGGTCTTTTGTGTTGTCAGCTAAGATACCTGCGTAAATTTCGCGGGATAGCGTAACCACGCGGTGGCCAAGTATTTCTCCGCCGCCACTTAACTTAGATGTATCGGTGACTTCAATTCCGGATTTTTTAATAACTTCAGCAGTGCCTCCGGAAGCGTAAATCTTCCAGCCTAAGTCTGATAGTCCTTTGGCAAACTGCTCAATCCCTGTCTTATCCCATACAGAGATAAGCGCATTGCCAGCGCTCTTCACCACATATCCTCCGTTAAATAAAAAATTAAAAAGAAAACGATTTTCCTGAAGTATTCTATACTATATAGATGAAAATGGCTATACAGGATTATGAATAATATCCCGATCCCCGAAGACAAAGAATTTGAAGAAATGATCAACAACGGCATATCCCGTTTGCCTAAACTTTACCAGGAAAATTTAGATAACGTCGGATTCGTAATAGCTGATGAGCCGACACCGGATCAAAGAGAAGAGCTGAAGCTAAGATGCCATGAGACTTTATTCGGACTCTACCAAGGCATCCCGCTGACCAAACGGGGATCCGGTTACAATCTGGTCCTGCCGGATAAGATAACCATCTTCAAGCTGCCGATAGTTGCCGCCAGCAGAAATATCGCAGATATCGCTGAACATGTACGTCATACAGTCTGGCATGAGATAGCCCATTACTACGGCCTGAACCACGACAAGATTCACAAACTCGAAAAATAATAAACTCTACTTAAATTTATGACTGTTCTGCTTGCCCCAGGCACAAGGACTTGGATGCTAGGTGCAATTTCTCTTCGAGGAGCGGAGTAAAATGTACATCGGTACATTGCATGAGCACCACAGAAGAAAATTGTACATAGCGCCAAGAAGCCAGCAGGGTGACTAGCTCTGCTAGTCAGCAGGCTGGCTGGTACTTGTGTCTGGGTCGCAGAGTTCGCATAGTTCTTCCGGCTTGCTTTCAGCCAGCCAGTGCCTTGTGGCTTTAAACCAAGGCTCGTAGTCGTGGAAGGCTATCAGGTCGGCAGACTTTCTTAAAATCCAGCCGAAAAGCCCATAGAACTT
>DASUOI010000034.1:0-3452 GCA_036276695.1 Saccharimonadales bacterium (SeqCode)
TCTCCACTGAAAATTTTTTGGGACTTGGATGCTCAGCTGAATGCATGGCGCATGCTTAGCGATCCGGACTATCGCCGAACTCAAATACTGGAACGAACTACCCTGCGCGGATTAAAACAAGCAAAAGCTGAAGGCCATGTTTCCGACAGCGAATATGCCCAAGCTTTAGCTGTACTGCCCGGCTCGGATTTACGCTTATATACCTTGATGCAAACCGGATATTTTGCTACATCCAGAGCCGTTGATTTAGCAACGGTGCCATTAGCTGTGGGTGCAGCCAGCTCTTCTCACCCGCTAGAGGCAGGTGCCGCTGTACTTGCTTTTAACACCCTGACACCGGGAATCGTCAGGGGCTTAGCCACTGCAGTTGTCGGACGCGTGGCTAAAAAAGATTTGAAACGCATGGCTTTGTCGTCAACCATACCGGTGGCTGGTACCTACCTTGCCGTTCCGGCCCAGATAAGACGCGAATATAAGGAAAGCGGCGATGAGATGATGCACTATTCGCTTCGCTCTATTGTCGCAGGCTTATCTAAGGTTCGACCGCATGGCGGATGGGGCAGCGACTTGGAAGAGAAAATTTGGAATATGGGTAAAAAAGAGTCAAACATGTCTAAAATCAATAATCTGGAATTGCCCGTCTCTGACGAAAGAATCAAGCGCTATCCAGGCAAAGACTTTTCCTCAGCCTAGAAGTCTTTAATAACGATTTTCTTCATTTTCATCATAGTAGCGAAAGCGTTCGGCTTTGCCATGAGTTGCTCCATGTTGCCTGGTACGACTTGCCAGCTAAGGCCATATTTATCTTTTAACCAGCCGCATTGTTCAGACTCGGGTACGGCCGAAAGCTTTTCCCAATAATAATCAATCTCTTCTTGGTCTTTACAGCTTATCGCGAACGATACAGCTTCGGTGAATTTAAACTCCGGTCCGGCATTGATTGCTGTAAAATGCTGGCCGTTTAGCTCAAACTCAACCGTCAGCACTTTACCGGCCATATTTTTTTGAAAATCAGCCAATCCTTCTTCGGTGCTCTTAGGGTAATGCTCAGTAGAGATAATCTTACTATCGGGAAATACTGATACATAAAATTCCGCAGCTTCCTTCGCGTTCCCTTCAAACCATAGATTCGGAGTTATTTTTTGCGCCATAATTTTATTATACACCCTAAGCAAAACCGGTTTGATTTCTAAGCCAGGCTCATTCTAGGATGTTGCCGGGCAAGATCGTCAATATGAACTGAATGGTCTGCTACTTCAACATTATCTACGGATTCGAAATGTCTTTCCGCTGGAGTCCATATTCCGACCGTCGCGTCCAAAGAGCGTCTGCCTAGGCGCATCGCTATGGCTGATGCTTCCGGAGAGCTTGCGGTAAGAATACCTGTTTCGGCATCTCTTTGCGTACCGACATGAGTTACGCCTTCTGACATATAAGCGATTGCTTCATGCGAGCCGGGGTTGCTAGCCATCAGTTCTTCGATTTCTTCGGTTGCGACTTCCAATATCATGGAATGCATCCAAAATCTAGGAAGCAGGCCGGCCTTCTGGTCGCCCACAACCGTTGCCGAATCATTAATATTCGCACTCATCTGCTTGGAGAACCAGTCTAACTGAATGTAATTCGGGTGTCTTGACCCGTTAGTAACGTTTATGAGTGCTTTACCAGCCCTGGAGTTGCCTATAAGTTCTTGAGTTCTCTCAGCTAAATCTAGAACTCTTCTGGAGTAGTGGTTGCGATCAAGGTCTTTTGCCATACAATACTATTTTACAGAAAAATAATATCATAAAATATAACATATGTCAAAATGACGGTCAGCTTCCTATCCGCAGAGTTCCGCAAGCTTTTTTGTCGTGTTGGCATTGCGTATGGTAACTGACTTGTAGGCTTTGGTCCCGACAATTTTGCTATAGCGGGTCCGGCTAAATGTTGCTATCGGCGCCGACCAGAAAATTATCGGCTCGTGGACTGCTATTTTTTCGTATTCGGGCTTTTCTTCGCCGATTTCTTTGACGATGTCCTTGGCCGTGGACGGGGCTATAGCGAATATAGCGTTGTGTTTTGAAGCGGCATCATTACCCCACCATGAGGGCGCGTTAGAAACCGCAGCTTGTAATTCTTTAGCGGTAATAACCGAGCAGACTATATTGAACCCAAACTGTTTCTCTATCGCTTGCTCGCAAAGCTGTACCAACATAGCTTTATCGTCTTCTTCAGCCTCAAAAATAACGTTTCCGGAGTTAATGTATGTTCTGACATTTTCAAAACCCAGTTCTTCGAAACATTTTTTAAGCTCCGCCATGGAGACTTTATTATTGCCGCCAACATTTATTCCGCGCAGCAGCGCCACATACTTCATGATTTTTTGTTTCTGTGTATGCAGCCTGCCCAGCAGCAAGGCCGGCGCTTTCCCTCCAGAAGCTCTTCAATCGTTCGTTTGATATGGCTTTTTCTGGTCTCTGGTTTTTTGACGGAAATATTCCAGCAAATCCATTCGTTGCGCGCAAGCGGTGTTATATCTTCCCACTTTTCCAGAGCGGATTTATCAGCTAACAAAGCATTTCGTAAATCTTCAGGTATCTCATGTGCTACGCCCGTAGCTATTTCTTTCGTGGCCATATATACATTTTACCAAACAGGCTTTCGGGAATTAGGCTGTGACGCCGCCTGCTCTTGGCCCTGGTGCAAACCTAAGTTCATGGCTTTGTCCGAAGTCGGTTATTTCGTCGGCTCTCCCGGGTTGTGATTCAGCTCCCCATGCTGCCCTCTCAGGGTAACGGGTCAAAAAATCAGTCGATAGTTCGATACCTAAACCGTCAAAATGTGCCGCTACGTCAGCTTCCCTGGCCAGTATGCCGGCAAGCGGCTGGCCTGTTCGGGCCTGAACCAAGTGAAGCCATTCTTCGGCAGCTATAACGGCTGCTTCATGCCTAAGCTCTTCAACTAACTCGCTGGAAGCTGCCGCATTCCCACCATCTTGGCGGGCAGACAATGGTACTGCTCCTATACTGCACTCCGCCATCACTACCGTACCCATCTTACCGAAATGTGGTTGTGCCGAAGAGTTGCTAGCCAAAAATGTGGTGGAGCGCACAAGATCTTCACGAGACAATAACTCGTGTATAAATTTGAATGCTCCTGCCCGGTCTTTAACGTTGACTTGCCCTTCCCAATTGGGCGAATTAGTAAAATGATCACGCGCGCCTACACTATCTCCATCGGCTAGCATTGCAGTCCCAGCGGAAACATATTCTAAAAGAGCGCCGGTTTCCCGTTTTTCTGCGTTAGCTCTTTTGGCTCGAGAAACTCTGAACATGAAATACAAAATATATCAAAAATATTATTTAGTCAAAAAGTAATATTTTTTTTGGGAGCCTTGAAGTGTTGCTATTTTTAGTAAAATATTTTAAAATATATTATTAATTTATGACCATAGATCCATCAGCAGGTTG
>DASUOI010000035.1:0-25935 GCA_036276695.1 Saccharimonadales bacterium (SeqCode)
ATCGTTACTGGACGGTGGGGGCGACCACGGCTTCCAAACTGCCAACATTGCAATAATAACCACTAGCAAGACTATTATTACGATACGCGTGTCTAGTTTTATATTTATTTTATTACTTTTAGGCTTATTGCCGTCACTTACCTGTTGAGGTTCCATAGTTTGGGAAATCCTGTTTATGTTTATAATCTGTCTTTATTCTGCACTGAACTATAGATAATGTAAATATGAAGGAACTGCAAACTGTGCCCCTTTGGACTTGCTCATGCTAATATTATGCAATGATTAGTCCTGTAATAATACAGGGTGTCGGCGTTATAGCTTTGATAGCAAATTTGTCGGTATTCCAAACAAACAAACGGCAAAAAATGATCCTGTTCGGTCTGTGTGGGTGCCTGTTATGGGCTACACATTTCTTTCTGCTCGGAGCACTGACCGGAATGGCTGTAAATTTAGTAGCAGCCTTCCGCTTTTACGTCTATTACCGTACTAAGCCTACTAAAAGTAATATCTGGATAATGTGGTCTTTTCTGGGAATTACTGCACTTGCTACCGCGCTGACTTGGCAAGGCTGGATAAGCTTATTGCCATTCATCGGAACGGCCAGCGGAGTGATAGCTTTTTGGCAAAACAAGACTAAATACATACGCCGTCTGGCTATGGCCTCTCCCCCGCCATGGCTTTTATATGCCATAATCGTCGGCTCGTATCCTGGCATAGTAGTAGAAAGCCTGCTATTGGTTTCCAATTTGGTAGGTCAAGCGCGCTTCGATTTCAACAAGCTCCAGTACCGCAAGTTGCTGCGTATCGGCCCAAGATAGTTTAGGGTATGTTTAGTTGAATATATTGATAAAAAATGTTATAGTCTATTAAATGAACTCTCCCAGAAAAGGGCCTGAGATAGTAAACAGCCGCCCTGAAACTAACGATAGTCCTACAGTAGCAGGAGGCTCTGATGCTGCCGGTATGGATACAACGGAACCTTATGACCCTGAACATCTAAAGGATGTAGTGGTCGGTCTTATAAAGAGCAGTCCCCGTAGCAGGATCGTTATGAAAGAGATAGTCTTTGCCCTGACACTCAGGGAAAGCGTTTCTGAAGAACTATACTCAGAGATACGCGAGGAATTAAGTTCAATCCAAGAGAGTGGACATATAGTCCATATGAAAAGAGGCAGGTTTGAACTCCCCCAAGCAGAAACACCTGCCGCTGAAAGCTCCGTTCTAGACGGAGATGAAGAACTGGAAGCAAAAATGAGAGGAGCTTTTAGCGATTCTTATCACAGCCAGCCACCACGAAAAATACGTACTCAAAGGTAGTAAACTTTTTTAGCAATAGACTATTTGCGTTTTTTGCGGGCTGGCCTGTCATCTGCAGCTGAATCGCCTGTAACAGAGGCAAGGAACGAGGTAAGTAAAAAGCCTAAGACCGCGTATACTAGCACCGCAAACAAGGCTGAAACATCCAGCACATTTCCCGGCTCTATGGTGGCAGACGGGAAAATGCCCCTGAACGGAGCCATGATTACATCGCTCGTATCATAAATCCAATCTACGAAACCTGCACTTGGATTTGCGCCAAATAGGCGGAATAAAATCCTAAGCCCAAGTATCAGCATTACTAAGCCGACGAAAAAATCGACCATCCTGGTTATTATGTAGCTTCTTTGCACGAACACCTCCTTAGTTTGTAATACCATAACCTAACCAGTAAAAGACACGTGTTTCAGTTAAATTCTTAACACCTTACTCATACCTGGCTGGATTCTTCTGGCAAGCGGTCAATAAGCAGCTGGTATATTTTTTTGTATGAAGGGCCGCTGATTCCTGGTTTTTGCATTCCGTTAATTTGGCTGATACCTATCAAATAACTTGCGCCTGTAGTTAGAAATATTTCGTCCGCTTCAAACAATTCCTCTTGTTGGGCTAACTTTTCTTCAATACCAAAATTATCCATCAGCCAGCCTCGCACTGTTCCAGCGAGAATCCCTAGGTTCAATGGAGGAGTATAAATTTTACCTGCCTTTGACCAAAAAATATTTGCGGTCAGTGCTTCTGCTACATACCCTGCCGGATTCAGCAAAATACCCTCAGAGGATTCATCCTGCAATTCTTTTTTAGCCAAATATAGATACGAGTATTCTAAAGATTTTATTCGAAAACCTGTCGCACTGAAATATTCCGGTTGGTGACGGGTTATGGACTTTAGTATTCGGGCTTTTTTTTCGATAGGTTTGAACTTGTCTATAAGGCTCAGATAAATGATTACATTCGGCTGTCCGTCGGGAATGCCGGAAGTCACGCAAAAGCGAATCCGCCCGTCTTTACCTGCCGGAATACTGCTTGATAAACCTTTAATCCATCCCAAGTGTTTGTCCTTGTCATAAGTCCAGCTGATATCAAGTGCTTTTAAGCTTTTATCGAGTCTTGCGAAATGCTCGTCGTGTAAAAATATATTATCTTCAGATACCCTAAAGGTTTCAAAAGCACCGTGCGCAAACATAAGACCACGGTCTACTGCGCTGACCTCCGCCTCCGCCGGCGAAAATAATTTACCGTTTATTGATACCGCCTCTATGCTCATCCTAGGAGAAATTATAGCCTATCAGAACTTTTCAGACAGCCGATGCCAATCGCTAAGCGAAAGTTCCTGCGGGCGCTGGCTGGGAGAAATCCCAAGCTTTTCCAAGTTTTCTTTTACTGCTTGTTTGTCTACGTCTAAGCCGCCAGATAGTGAGTTAAGCAAAGTCTTGCGCCGAGAGGAAAAGCCAGCTTTTACTACCCTGAAAAAATCCTTCGTACTAATATCTGGGATTTCCTCCGGTTTCTTACGGATTAAATGGACTACTTGCGAATCCACTTTGGGCGGAGGAGTGAATTTGTCCTTAGTAACTTCCACCGAAAGACTGCAGGAATAATAAAGCTGAGCACTCACGCTAAGAAGCGACATATGTCCAGGCTTGGCGCAAATACGCTCGGCTACTTCTTTTTGGACTAAAAGAGTAATTGATTGAGGAGAATTCTTTGATTCAGTCAGGTTGCGTATCAAGTGGCTTGTCAGATAATACGGAATATTCGCGACTACCTTATAGCCCGCCGGCAAGCTTGTTAGGTCAAATTGCAAAATATCATTTATAAACAACTTAAAATTATCTTGTTTGAGGGTCTGCCTCAGCTTGTAAGCTAAGGCTTCGTCTTTCTCTACAGAATAAATTTCAGCACCTGTTTCCAGAAGTTTTTCCGTTAAAGTGCCGAGTCCTGGGCCGACCTCCAATACATTATCGCCAGTTTTAACACCCGCAGTTTTTACTATAGAGTCTAGTATTACCTCGTCAAACAGCCAATGCTGGCCTAAAGATTTTTTGGGTTTTTCTTTCATAAATCTAGAAGAGGCAAGCCTATGGAATCGTCGTGCTTTCGCTCAATCCTACCAGCGCCAAACCAATCGTGAATGAACACTTCGCAAGTTACTGAGACCTTCAATGATTTGATGTGTCCCCCGAAGGCCTTTCCGTCCTCTCCGGCGAATGTACCATGCAGATGAATAGCTGGCATGTCTCCGTTCCAAGACAGATTGCCTTGAACGTTCAGAATTTCCAGATCTTGCTCATATTTTTTAAATTTATAATCTTTTGTTTTTAAATCATAATAGCCAGCTTCAAGTTCGTCGCACGCCCCGACAACAAAAATCCATGCGCCTTTGATTTGTTCTTTTTTAGCGAAATCAGTCAGACTGCCGACAAGTTCGTCGCCTTTTTTTAAAACTCCAAACCAGTTATATCCGTCAAACTTATATCCCATCACTCACATTCTACCACTTGGCTTCTAGGAGTTACACACTTGGTAGCCAGGTACGATTTCTCTTTGAGAAGCGGACTAAGCCGTACATCTGGTACGGTGCAGGAGCATCGGAAAAGAAAATCGTGCATGGCTTCAAGAAGCCGGCAGAGTTTCGAGCTTTGCTCGAAAGTAACCCGGCTGGTGTGTAGCTCCTAGCGGTAGATATCTTGGAGGCCGAGGCTGCGGGAGCAAGACGGCCACGGCTGCCACCCTCTAGCCTGATAAGTCTCCCAGGCTTTTTGATCCTGTACAGCCGGAGGGGCTTCCGCGGCGTTGGAATACCCTCCATAACCGCCCCAAGTACCTATATCAAATTGATAGGCCCCGTAGTAGCCGTTGCCTGTATTGCTAGAATAGCTTCCTTCACAGCTTCTAAGGCGGGCCAGCGCACCGTCAAAACTACCGTCAAATCCGGCAGTTTTAGTGCCTTCCACGACTATGCGAGGTTTTGGTTGTACGCTGATAACGCTCTGAATCTCGCTTCGGCTGACAACTTTGCCTTTTTTGACCTCAATCTGGTAAGTGACTATGCGTATTCCCGGCTCACCTTCATCTATAACTTTAGTAACTCCGACATCAAGCGTAGCATCATAACGGACTTCCGTAGGCGGGACTATCTGCTCCTCTTCGTTTATTATCTTTTGGCCCGGACGCAGGATGAATATTCTTAGATCTTTCTTTATCTTAGTTCTCAGATTTGGAACGAATTTGTCTTCAGGGTTTATGGATATGTTTTTCTCATTCAGAAGACCTTCTACGTCTTTTGCCAGCGTCCTTGTCTTTATGTCTTTTCCGTATAAGTTAATCGTGACCGGAGTTGAGCGCTTTATCAAAACCAAATCGCCTACTACTCCATCTTCAAGCAGAGCGGAATCCGGAGCGGCAAAAGCGATGTTATCTTCCGGGTAAACCTTAAATCCGGCTTTTTTTGCCAGAGCATGGGGAGTTGTCTCAGCTATCTTTGCCGTTACCGTCTCGCCATTTTCATCAACCACAGTTACAGGACGAGCATGATAAACGCTAACCTTGAAATCATCATCTAGTATGGGGCTGTTAATCCCGGGTTCTACAACATCTTCTTTCTGCAAAGTAATGCCGATTCTTCCTAACAGCTCGCCTACCGTGGAAGCTCTTGTAGGAACAGTCTTTACCTGCCCGTCTATATATACCTCCACTCGCTTCACGTCAGCATCTTTAAGCGTTTGGCCACCGTACAGCAAAAACCAGAAACAAAAGGTTAGTATCATAAGTATTGTCACAGCCACCGGCACGGCTATGGGGTGCTTGAAATGCTTGCCAGTCGGCGTCTGTTCAATTGCTTGCTTGCTTGATTCAAGGTGTTTTCTAATCATATAAAACAGGTAGTATTATACAGGATTCAAAGATTTAATTAGCTCAACTTATCCAGCGTAGCAAAAGCGATGTTCAGTTTTTTCACGCCTTTGTGTTTGAAGTTAATCTTAGCTACTTCGCCGTCGAGGTGTGTCACTTCACCTTCACCGAAAATTTGATGTTTCACGCGATCGCCAATAGCCAATTCCGGCGCGTAATGTTGTTCCACGGTCTGGTCTACTTCGTAATCGACCTGTGAGCTGGAAGCCAGGCTGGGTTCGCGCGTAAAATCTTCGCTTATCTCAGATAAGAACCTGCTTGGAGGGTTATGCTGAACCGCTCCATATAAAACTCGCGAACTGCTATGGATTAAAACCAGCTCCTGCTTAGCCCTGGTCATCCCGACATAACAAAGACGGCGCTCTTCTTCCAGGTCATTGGTATCATAAAAAGCTCTGGAATGCGGAAGAATAGACTCTTCCATGCCAACCATAAAAACCACAGGAAATTCCAGCCCTTTGGCGCTGTGAAGCGTCATCATAGTTACCCGCTCGGTAGATTCCTGGGTATTATCCCTATCAGAAACTAAAGCTACTTCTTCCAGAAAATCTTCCAAACCGGAATCCTGATAAATCCGGGCGACACTGAGCAACTCCTTGACGTTTTCAACGCGGGATTCAGACTGAATAGTTCCATCGCTAAGATATTCAAAGTATTCAAGACGTCTGATTAGCGAGTCCATCAGGCCGGCGGCATTTGTATTGTCAATATTCTCGCGCATATCGGAAAGAATATTATTTAAGTCGTTAAGGCCTTTTTTGGCCTTTGGAGTAATTTCCGGACAGTCGCCACTTTGATTTAAGGCTTTAGCAAGCGTTAGGCCTGTTTTGTTTTTCCAGGTCAAGAAATTAGCCACGGATTTAGCACCGACCGATCTCGCGGGAACATTCACTATCCGCTCAAAACTTACTTGGTCTTCAGGCTGATATATAAGGCGTAAATATGCTACGAGGTCTTTGATTTCTTTGCGGTCATAAAATCTGATACCGCCGACCATCCTATAAGGCACGCCGTGTCTATTGAATATTTCTTCAAGCGCACGGCTCTGGGCATTAGTGCGGTAAAGGACCGCAAAGTCTTCCAATGCTCTGCCGGATAGCTGAATCATTTTTATGATAGATTCTGCTTCGTCGCGCTCGTTAAATGCCGCATGCAGGCGTACCGGGACACCTTTCCCCAGACTCGTCCAAAGTTTTTTATCGGATCTGCTTTTATTATTGGCGATTACTTTATGCGCCGCATCTAAAATATGGCCGCTACTCCGATAATTTTGCTCAAGCTTTATGATTGCTGCATTCGGATAATCACGCTCAAAGTTCAATATATTACGAAAATTCGCGCCTCGCCAGGAGTAGATGCTCTGCCAATCATCGCCGACCACAGCGATATTTTTGTTGTCGTTTACTAGTAGCTTTACTAGTTTATACTGGGCTGAGTTCGTGTCTTGGTATTCGTCGATCATGATGTATTTGAATGTGTCCTGCCATTTTTGTCTTATCTGGCGATTATTTTGAAGAAGCAAAACTGTCTTACCGATAAGATCGTCAAAATCCAAAGCTCCGGCTTGCTTCAACATGGATTCGTATTTGGGGAATACTTTAGACGCGGCTTGTTGTAGGGGGCCTTCAGCAAAATTAGTAAATTCCGCGTGGCTGATTAACTCGTTCTTGGCGCTGCTTATGGCGCTTGCTATAGCTCTGGGCGGAAAACTCTTTTCGTCAATGTTTAGCTCCTTGCAGACTGCTTTTACGAGAGAGAGCCTGTCAGTTTCGTCAAATATTACGAAGTTGGGAGGCACCTGAACATATTGTCCGTCCCGGCGAAGTATCTTGACGCAAATACTATGGAATGTACCCATGAAGGGGACAAAACTGCGATCGTCCGGACTGTGGCCTACCAAGCCCGCTAAGCGCTCGCGCATTTCCCGCGCTGCCTTATTAGTAAAAGTCACAGCCAGGACTTGGTATGGTGTGGCCTTCTTGTTGGCTATAATGCAGGCAATCCTATGGGTTAAAGCCTTAGTCTTGCCGCTTCCAGCCCCAGCTTGTATTAGAAGCGGACCCTCGGTAGTTTCAACCGCCCGCTTCTGTTCCTCATTCAAACCCTCAAGTAAATCTTTCACTACTACTATTATATTAGACTGTTAGCACTTTTGTAATTGGTTGCCAGACGCTAGTTCTTAATAAACTCAAGCGGTAAATCAAAACCAATATCTATATACCCGGCATCGACCGCCAAGTAGGCAACTACCGACACAATTAACAGTAATAAGAAAAGCCAGGAAACTAACCTTTCAGCAGAACCTTTATGACCGCCCTCAATTATCGGCAATCTATATTTTCCGTCTTTGATTAGTCCGTCTATATATTCTTGGTGCTTTTTGTTTTCTTCCTCTTGCTTACTTTCAACTTTTTTGGCGTCCGCAGTCTGAGCTAGAGCGTCAATAGCCGCTGATTCTGAAGCTTCGGTATCTGCTTGTTGTTTTGGGGCTTCATTTTCTTTATTGTCTTCCTTTTCAACATCTTCTTTCTGCTCAGTATCTTTTTCATCTTCTCCGTCTTCTTTACTTTTGAAGTCATCAGAAATCGGCACAATCTTTGCTTTGGATCTGCTGACATAAGAATTCTTGTCAGCTTTTTCTTCGGTATCTTTCTTAGATTCGTCATTGGATGAAAAAGATACCATCGGGTCGTTTTTTACTGTTGGGTTATGTCCGGTAATAGTCGGACGGGCATTGGAAGAAGCTGGCGTCTCTCCGGGTTTGGAAACGTCATTAACTTTATCGGAAGATTTTTTACTTTTTCTTGCCACCGCTTTCTTCTTTGCTAACCTTATATGCTGACTCGACTATACCGGAAAATTTCTTGTAGTTCAGGCTGGCTCCGCCAACCAAGACCCCATCGCAACCTTCTATTGATAAATAACCGCCGACAGTATTGTCATCTACGCTGCCTCCATAGAGAACCCTTACTTTTTCAGCCGTTTTCTCGCCGTGTAAATGCTTTATTTGGTCTCTGATAAATTTAATGACTTTTTCGATATCGTCCGGTTTTGCCACGCCGCCGCCGAAAGTGCTGATTGCCCAAACTGGTTCGTAAGCAACCACGATATTTTCTACTTCTTCGGCCGTTAAATTATGGATGGCGCTAGTAAGCTGGTCATGGATAACCTGGTTGGTCTCGCCATCAACTCTTTCCGTGTGAGTTTCTCCAATACAAAGAATCGGTGTGATTTTATTGCGAATAGCCGCCGAGACTTTATCTCTTATCAACTCCAGGCTTTCATTAAAATAAAGTCTTCGTTCCGAATGTCCGATTATGCAGTAATGCACTAAATCATGGAGCATAGTGAAAGAAACTTCCCCGGTATAAGCGCCTTCGTCTTTGAAATAGGCGTCCTGCGCAGCTAAACGGAATTTACGACGATTAATCTGGATGCTTATAGGTTGAAGAACCAGCATATTGGGCGCTAAAACAACCTCCACGCTTTTATGCGACTCTATGTGCTGGTCAAGACGATCCACTAGTAAGCTAGCCTGATGAACGTTATTGTTCATCTTCCAGTTGCCCACTACTAAAAATTCTCTACTCATAATCCTTATGGATAAGTATACCTAAATCTAAAATCAGAAGCCAGAAATCACCTAAGTAGCTCCCGTACTCTCAGGTGGCCTGCTATAGCACTAAGCCAAAGCTTCACCCAACTGCCAGACTGTCTTTACTGTCTCATTGTCAAAAAGCACAATGCTCGGGCAACTCTCTATCGTTCAAACACTCCCTCGCTCCGCCTACCGGCGGATTATTGTGCTTTTGACACTCGCCAGTCAGGACAGTCAGCAATGTTGGCTAAGCTCTTTGGCTTGGTGCCTCCCTGGAAGTCTGAACCAGCGCCGGAAGAAGCCAAAACACTACCGAACATTGTGAGCTATCCTGATAAGTGAAGTGTCAAACTGACAATTCAAGGCTTAAAAGCTGTTTTTTAAGCCATTGTCAGGCTTGACGACGAAGCTTATCAAGATAGTGAGCAGTTCCGGTAGTGTTTGGTTTGTTTCGCGGTGAGATAGTAAGTGGTTAGGCGTCAAGGAGGGCTTCGACGCCGGGCAGCTTCTTGCCGCTCAAAAGGTCCATACTGGCTCCGCCGCCGGTAGACACATGGTGGAAGCTTTCAGTCAGGCCATTAGCTTCTATGTACCCGACTGTGTCTCCGCCGCCCACGATAACTTGCGGCCGGTAGCCGTATTGCCCCATCATTGCGTCTACTAATAAGTTTGTCCCATGTTCGAACGGTCCTGATTTAGCGCCGTTTTTAGGCTCTATTTCAGTAACTCCTAATGAACCGTTCCATATGACCGTTTCCACCAGCTGAAGGGCGCCGGCAATAAACGAGCTGGAAAACGGGCCGATATCTAATATTTTTTCATCTTTTTGGACTTTTCTAGTTTCTTCTGCCGGGCGGTCTGGATAACTTTGGATAGAGGCGATCTGGTTAGTGCCCCAACCAACAATCCGGGTTTTCGCTTGCGGGCTTATTTCTTTTGCCACCACTCCGTCCTCGGGTATATAAAAAACAAAGTTGCCTTTCCGAGCTTTTTCCTTGGCTTTAGCTATAATTTTCTTCGCTTCTTCGACTTCTTCGCCACGTTCAACCAAGCTGTCGCCAACATCTATACCCTCAGCCAGTAAGAAGGTATTGCTCATAGCACCACCTATGACTACGATTTCAGCAAGCTTTATAAACCTATTTAAAACGTCTATTTTGTCGCTGATCTTCGCACCGCCGATTACCGCCATAAGCGGCCGTCGGGGTTGGTGCATTGCTTGGGTAATTGTTATAGCTTCGTTCTCAACAAGCATCCCGGAAACACTTGGCAGCTCTTTGGTTATAGCCGCAGTGCTGGCATGTTTCCTGTGGACTACACCAAAACCATCTTGTACAAATACATCTATCCCTTTTGCCAGCTGCTTAGCAAAATCTTTGTCATTAGCCTTTTCCTCTGGATAATAGCGAAGATTTTCCAGCAACAGGATTTCGCCATTATCCATGTTTTCTATAATTTTATCGCGCTCTTCGCCTACGCAATCCGGGAAAAATTCTACTTTATGTCTAAGTATCTGGCTCAGTCTTTCAGCTATGGGTTTGAGCGAAAACTCTCCCTGGCCTTTTTCTTTCGGGCGGCCAAGGTGGGAGCAAATGACAATCTTGCATTTTTTTCTGAGCAAATATTGTATGGTCGGCAAGGTCTGGGTAATTCTAAAGTCGGATTTAATCTCACCGTCTTCTATAGGTATGCTGTAGTCAACCCTCAGTAAAACGGTTTTATTGCGCAAATTAATATCGCGAATAGTCTTTTTATGAAACTGCATTCATTCTCCGCTAAGTTTTTGCAATACCCACTAAGATTTATAGATTACCATAGGCAAGCTAAACTCACAATCTCGTATATAGGCTGTTCAAGGCCTAGGCCGTCCAGAGACAAAAGAGTTGCCTTCTATCCAGAACCGCCAAGGTTTTTCTTGGGCTTTAGATATGCCTATCCTAGGACCAAATGCTATCTTAACCCCCTTCGACTCAGCTTTGTTCAAATAAAGCTTGCCTTTATAGAGCGGTTTGCCGTAATCGGCTTTTGATATACCCATAGCTTGAACTAATTTTGCCGGCCCATTCGCGAGATTCAGGACGTCTTGCTTATTGCGCCTCTTTTTCATTAGCTCAATCCCTTGGGTGGGTTCCAGGGCCCGGATTAGAACTCCGGCGCCTATGCCTTCTGGTTCCGCAACTATGTTGAAACACCAATGTATACCGTAAGTAAAATAAACATATACATGGCCGGACGGTCCGAACATTACTTCATTGCGCTTAGAACGGTACTTGTAGCTATGGCTGGCTTCATCCGTTTCGTGATAACTTTCGGTCTCTACGATTATTCCTGCCGTAGTGCCTTCCGAGCTTTCATGGACCAGCTCGCAACCTAATAAGGTATTGGCTAGCTCTTCAACTTTTTTATTTTCAAAAAAAGATTTAAGCAACATAGCTCTATTTTACAATTTAAAAAAGCCCAGCCGGAAGCTGGACTTTTTTATGGTGACCCCAAGGGGAATCGCTTTTGTCGATGAATCTCCAAAAGTGCCGGGGAATGCACCATATGGCATTCCCGTTCGATTCTCATAAAATCATGCACGAAAAAAGCCTAGCAAAAAGCTAGACTCTTTTCGTGGTGACCCCAAGGGGAATCGAACCCCTATTGCCAGGATGAAAACCTGGTGTCCTAGCCGTTAGACGATGGGGCCGTGTAACGGATTTATTAACTTGTAAATTCTATCATAACAGAGGTAAAAAAACAAAATAACCCGCCTCCTCACGAGTGCGGGTTATTAGTTTACTTTTGTTTATTTTAGTTCTTGAGCGGTCAGTCAATGCTCTCTCTAAACTGTCTTAAATGTAGCACATTTTCGACATCTTGACCAGTGGTTATCCACAGGTCTCTTAGGACTGACGTCGGGCGAATAAGCGGTGTAGTAACGCGCTTATAGAACTGACACCTAAGAAGGTTGTGAAGACTGCTGCTGGACCTGTGTTAGGTAGAGACTTAGGCTTCTGAGGGGGTTGTTCCTTAGGAGGTTGAGGGTTACATTCGTCTCCTGGAGTCTCAGGGTTATCTACGCATGGATTACATTCGTCTTCCGGAGTTTCTGGGTTATCTTCACAAGGTGGCTTTTGCGGACAATTTATCTTTGCTTTGAACTGTACGAAGCGCTTTTGGTTTATAGATACACCTATGTCGCCTATATGTACACCGGAACCTTCAGTAACGTCTGAAATGTTTTTAATGAAGTTACTGTTATGGTCAAGTAGTTCGCTACTTCCTGATATGTAGGTAAGTTTCTGAGGTGAAGAGATGTTAACTGTTGCCGTATCAGAAGTATTTGTAGGCTGAGCGTTAGACGCACGGACAGTTACTATAGATACGTTCTTTGCAACGGCTTCGGTCCCAAAAGTAGCCTGAACCGTTACATTTTTTAGGGTTTCGGTAGGGCCCGGGTTATGAATCCGTACCTTGTACAGAATTGTGTCGCAGGGCTCCGCGCTTATTGGGTCACCTAATGAAGTGTTCTTCGTTAGGTTCTTCCCGTAGTATATGTCTCCACCCTCGATTGACGGAGGTACCGTCGCTCCAGCTGAACCAACTAAACTTGTTAGGGCCAGGACCATCACAGCTGATGCTGTTACTAGGCTTGTTGCTATTTTTTTGATACTCATTTTAAATATTACCTTTCCCCGCCCTTTATAATTGATTCGGGATAACTGGGAAGTTATCCATTACTTGTGACTCGCCTCCGCGACCGTCAGATAGTTCAGCGCTTGCTGTTACCTGCATAGGTTCTGAAGGAGCTCTCCATCGTACACATTGAGTCTCACCGTTTGAACCAGGCATAGTGAATACACCGCCATTAGTATCGCTATTAAGGATTTGTCCTACGTCTTGACCGCTTGTGTTCTCGAAGTCAAAATTACGAGCTGTTACAGCGTCACCATCTGGGTCTGATATACCGTCTACACATACAGGGCCTTCTGAATTAGGATATCTGTGCTGAGGAGGAGTCATTACGCCTGTAGGAGGGTTGTTTTCAGGCTCAGGGTTAGGTCCAGGAGGTTTTTCGCCGGGGCCACAATTTACACTTACTTGCTGGTCTACCTGGGTACTAGTACTTGTATTAGCAGCAGCTCCTACAAAAGCGTTAAATTTTCCTCTGAACGCAGCGCGAAGGTCGGTAACGGTTGCACCGTTTCCTCTTGTCAATTCAGACCTAGTGATTACAACGCCTCTTCCGCTGGCTTTAAGTCTAGCGGCAGCTGCGGCTAAGCCTTGAGCATATGCACTTGAGTTTATATTAGCGCTGAAAGTAGAACCGTCAGGACATGTTACGGTAGTAGAAGATGTACTTTGTGACCTGGATTCAGATTCAGCTTCAGCTTTCAGTTTAGCTGCTATACCTGCAGTTACATCTATAGAAAAGTCTTTACTCTGAGGCTTACGAGGTGGTCGTTTTGGAGTTCGCTTAATAGTCTGCGCTCCACATTCACCACGAAGAGCAGCATCTTTAACTCTCCACATTCCTTTGTGCTTTCCTTTTTTGATAAGCGCAAATTTCTCTTTTAGATGTCCTGGGATTTTCTTCAGAGCGTAACGGAAACCAACAGACTTAGAATGTACGTTAGCTATATCGACTGATTCGCAGCCATTAGCACCTGTGCTAGTTTTCCATTGACCATTACGGGCACGGAATCTAGATATGACTGTAACGTTTCCAGGAGTAAGATACCTATCCCTGGCACGATCTGACTTTAAGCCAAGGGCTTCAGCCATACCGTCTCGTACAGGGTCGCAATCGCCACCGTTCTTTAGACGGAAGTTAACGTATTTTTCCATGTCCTTAGTTTTAGTAATTTTCGGACCGAATAATCCAAGGCTTCCTTCTGCAGAAGCTGGTTTAACGAGCTCTTTAGCTCCCATAATAGTAAGGCTAGCGGCAAGTAGAGCTACGCCTGTGCGTATACCGTTGCCTTTGGTTTTAGTTTTAGCTTCGCTGCCTTCAGCTACTGTTGTAGCTTTAGCACCCTCTGCTTGCGCAGCGGCTACTTGAGGTTCTGCACCCTCAGCCTGGCCTTGAGCCATATCTACACCAGCGGCTTCAGCTGCCGGGTCAACCATAGCTTGTTCAGCGCCAGCGACTTCAGGCATTAAACCTGCGCCTAACTCTGGTCTTTTCTCTATTTCTAAACCCGGATTCATTGCTCCAGGTGTAATAGTTGCTGTTCCACTCATAATTATATTCTTCTCCCTATTAAACTTTCTCCCACCGTCTGCCTAAAAACAGAGATGTTACTATGCATATTATCATAACCGTTCTCTTTTGTCAATAGTATTTTATAATAATACTTTTTATGCTTACCCAGTGTTTTTCTAGATTAATAAACACCCACGTGCCAGTGACCGTCATCTGCTCCGGTATGGGCAGCGTCATCTCCGGGTCCTCTAAGTTCTAGCCCTTTATTCTTCGGCGTAACCCTGCGTATTATCGGGAACATTGACTTATTTCGGGGAGCTTTGCCATTAAATCTCCTTAAGTCTGCGGCATCTCCGTCCCAGTGATGAGAAGTCGGCACATGAGGACCACTGGTAAAATGCCATATATTAAACTTTTTAATCTTAGAAGCTTTGTATAGGACTTTTAATAAAGTCTTGTCCAGTTTAGGACAGGCGCTTGGTTTTTGTTCCGCCTTAGAACATTGCCCTTTTCTTGCCTGATAGAGGTCTTTCTTAGCCTGCGCCGTGGCACTAATCCGTCCTTTTTTCCCTCTTCTAAGCTCATTAATAATTTTTGTTGCCCAGTGCCTTCTAGTTCTCTTTTCGGGAACTTCAAGCAGTCTTGGACCATTATGCCTGCTCCCTCTGTCGGGACGATTGGGTTGACTCGTATTGTCATTGCCATTGTTATTTCTCCCTCCACGATCAGGATTTGTAGACCCAGGGTCTTCAGGTTGCGAGCCTGAACTAGGTTCGTCTGTGTTTGTAGCACAGGTAGTTTCGGTGGTGGTCGTACTACCATCAGGTGAAGTTGTGGTTGTAGTAGTACACTCCATAGCAGGTGCCCCATATGCTGTGTCTGGTGTAAACACAGCTTCCCTTGCAAAATTAGCTCCTGCTAACGCAAGAACGCTGCCTGTAAGAGCAAGAGCTTTATTCAGGTTGCCAGGCAATTTCAAGTGTCTGCCTGTTGATTCCTGCGGTACTACTACAGGACTTTCAGGCGGGTTACCTGCCCGCATTTCTGGCGAAACCATTATTTCTCCACTCATGAAATAAGCACACTTCCTTAATTAACTTCATATAAAATAACATAAACATTATAAAATGTCAATATTCTTGTATGGCGTTGTTATAGGCCTAGGCGACGAGTGATTGCAGAGTATGCAAAGCTGGCTAGAGAACTAACACCTATGAATGTGGCGACTACTGCACCAGGACCAGTGTTAGGAAGTTCTGCAGGCTTGGTTTCCACTACTACGGGCGCGGGCTGTTCAGGCTTCGGGGGTTTAGGCTGCTTATAAATTACAGTGGCTGGCATGAAGGCTGGCTTCTCGGGTTCTTCTTCAGGCTCCTCAGGTTCAGGTTCTGGCTCTTCAATCTGCGTGCTGCCGCATGTAGCTTCAATCTTACCCTTGGCCTGGGCAATTGCTTTGGCCTTGGCACTATCTTTTAGCTGTATCTCAAGGTTATTGGTATTGCCTTGGGCTGATACCAGCATTTGGCGGGTAATCTTAATCTTGGCCACGGCTAAACCGGCTGCCTGAGCGGTTAGTTTAGAGCCGTCAGGGCAGACTATTTCTTCTTTAAGGTTTACGGAAGCTCGGGCGGTTGCGGTCATGTTCATATTATTAAAATTCCGCACCATGACGACAGGACCGTTTACTACCTCGCCGGGAGGGTTGCCATGAGGCTTATAGGGGTTGCCGCAATTACGTCCGGTCTGGCCGCCTTTTACTTTGATCCAGCCGGTTGGAGAATTAGCGCTCCGGCAAATTTTGGCATTTGCTGGGTCATGAAACCACTTCAGGCTTCCGTCTACGCTGCGACCAGAGTTATAGCCGCCTTGTACCCATTGGCATTTTTTGTACTTGACGCCGTTATACATCTTCACATCTTCCAAAATAGTGCCTTTGTAATTAAGGCCGGACACGCTTACATCTTCAGCTGTGACAGTGTAAGGCTCATTAGCCTTTGCCCCTTGGGAGCTGAGGCTTAAAGCTAGCGCAACGGCAAGCGCAACCAGGCCTATAATTAGCCTTTTATTCATTGCATATATTTTCTTTGCTAGCTCCATCTCACTGCCCTCCTTGCGGCGCCTTGTCTCCACCCAAGGTTTATAAATGTATTATTAATATACCAATAAGTGTTATTTTCCGTCAATATGATTTTATAATATGCTTATGCTAATAAAGCAAAAAGGCGTTTTTAGTGTTTTTTTGCAGCATGTTTCTTTTTGTCAAAACAAAAGCCGAAAGTGCTGCCTTTATTTTCCTGGCTTTCGAATAGGAGATGCCCTCCTTGAGCGTCTATAACTTTCTTAGCCATAAACAAGCCTAGCCCGGTGCCATCAGGCCTGGCTTTGCGGGCATTTGAGGCCCTATAAAACTTGGTGAACAGATGCGGGATGTCTTTTTTGGGTATACCTAAGCCGTTGTCTATTATTTTGAAGTATACGTTGCTTTTGTCTTCGGTCAGTTCCACCTTTATCGTGCCTCCGCTAGGAGTGTAATATATCGCGTTATCGGCAAAATTCATGATAACCTGGCGTATTTTTGTTTCATCCAGCGCTAAAGTCGGGAAATTCTTCGGCTTTTCATACTCAATCTCCACCTTCTTCGCTTTGGCGGTCTCTCTAAGCTGGCCGATTTCGCCTTCTATAACCTCTGCCAAATTAGTAGGAGTGGCTTCTATAATAAATTTTCCGGTCTTAAGCCTGGAAACATTTAGTAGGTCGGCGATAAGGTAAACCATCCTTTGCGAGCTAACGAAAGCCTGGTTAAGAAGTTCTCTCTGTTGTTTGCTGATTTTGCCTGCATCGCCCTCTAAAACCATGCTCATATATCCTTTCACGCTAGTTAGAGGTGTCCTTAACTGGTGCGAGGCCATGCTGATGAATTCATCTTTAGTCTCGTCAAGTTCACGGAGCTTTTTGTTGGTCCTCTGCAGTTTAGCTGTAGCGGTATTTACTTCCGCTTGCAGTTTAGCGGCAAATCCTTGGATTTCTTCAAATCTTAAAGCGTTTTCAATAGCGATAAGAAGCTCGTCTGAAATAATGTCGATAGTATGCACGTCTTGCTTGCTGTATACATTCCCGCTTTTTTTGGTACCGATTATAAGGTGGGCTATAGGCTCGGTTGGCTGATCTTCGCTTGGTATCAGCCTGGATATTACACCTATATTCTTACTGGAAAGTAAGTTTTTCAGCTTACTGTCGCCAGAGCCAAGCTGATCTGTAATAAGGACTCTTTTGCTTGAATGGCTTAGACTATCTAATATATATTCCGTCTCTGTTTTATCCAGATCAATAAACCCCACCCCAATAATCTTGTGAGGGGTAGTGGGCGTAGAAAGTACCTCTATAAAGCAATGTTCGCTTTTTAAATTCTCCTGGATTACTTTAGTAGTGTGTCGAAGCAGAACGCCAAGCTCGATATTACCTACTATGGCCGAATTCAGCTCATCTAAAAACTCTTCCGGGTCATAAGCGTCCCTGTAGAATATGCGGTTAGTTAATTTGTCGAAGAATTTCTTAGTTGGAACATACAATAGAGCGCTTATAAGGGCGAGGATTATGTAGGAAGCTCTTTCTGCGCTGTCGATCTTGTTATCAGAAATAAAGACAGACGACAAAAGGAAGATAGCTCCCCCGTAAATTAAGCCAATGGACCCGAGGGATAAGATGTATGCCACGCTTCTGGCTACCGCACGCTTTATGTCAAACAGATGGTGTTTCACTATCGCATAAGCTATCAACGTAGAAAATGCCAGAGGATATATAGGCGCAAAAGGCACAAATACTTTTATATTTAGCAAAGCGGGGAGGAGAAAATTAGAAATAGGAGCTATGAATAGTAAGATTCCACTAGCTGAAATAACGAATCGAAACTGGTCTCTTGTTAAGCCCCGGGAATGTTTGTGTTTATAAAGCAAAATACGAATGCCTATCATTATTGAAGTTATAGTATGGAGCATGAACAGTCCTATCAATGGGCTCGGATTCAGTACAATGGATGCATTCTCTTCCGTATAGCTAGTGAAATAACCCGGAAATATACCAGCCAGAAAGACTATCAAGCTAAAGAAAATATATCTATGGATTAGCTTATTAGATAAGTTCGGTCTATTGTCGGGAAATCTGTTAGCAAATAAGACGAAGAATGTATGCTGTAATACGACAAATAATAATATAGACTCTACGGCTATAAACTCAGAATTTGGAGCAGATACTACTGTTGATAGAAAATTAGCAGTACTTAGCCCTATTAAGGCAGTTATGAGCATAGCGAACGCCCTGTTCATAGCACTGCTCGGATTCTTAAGCAGTAATACAAGACCAATACCTATATTGGCCAAGCTAGCTGCAACTAGAATAAAAACATCAATTAAATTCATGTAAAATGTTTATGTTTTTAGCTTACACCAGTAAGGCTTAATATTGATAATCTAAGATGTTAAAACTTTACCTAACTTCTTACGTGCGCTATAAGGAAGTTTATCTTTAGGTTTGCCAATGCAAAAAAGCAGCTGCGGTATTGTATTTTTATTTTTGGGCGGGGTTAATTGTGATACTTTGTTTCTTAAATCCCCCATCTCAATCGCGGCGGCATAAATGCTTGAACTTATACCCAATCCGGTTAACTT
This sequence comes from Saccharimonadales bacterium (SeqCode), assembly GCA_036276695.1. Taxonomy (GTDB): domain Bacteria; phylum Patescibacteriota; class Saccharimonadia; order Saccharimonadales; family 2-12-FULL-41-12; genus JANWLD01. The sequence goes on from DASUOI010000035.1 coordinate 18,680, forward strand.
AACCATCACTTCTTGCATCAGCATCCCGGCTTTTAGCCATCCTTCTTTAGTATCTACGGAATAAAGTATCGCTACGGTTGGGGCTGATATAAAACTCCTATAGTTGATAGCGCTCAAACGTTCGCCTATGTCTTTGCGCTTCATTACCTTTGGGATGACTACGGATTTGGGAAAATTCATACGCAGAGAATATCCATGAAGCCCGTGCTTTTTAATGCTCAAATTATGGTTAATGTATGAGCTTATTTCACGACGGAATTCTCGTGAAGCATAGGCCATACGGAGGCCTCTTGCCGTTAGCTTCGCGAGTTCTTGAATAGTAGTCTTGTCGGTGACAAGCTGAACATCAACGTCTGGACCGGAGGCGGCAATGATGTCCTTAACTTCTGAGGATTTATTTAGAATAGGCTGAAAATACCCTCTGTAATTTTGCCTGTCTTTAATATTATGAAGCAGCTTTTTATTTATCTTAGAATTTGGCTTTAAATCCTTATATATCACGGTAGATATAGGTAAGTTATCGGTTATTTTGACTGCATGTTTTATTTGATAATCAATGCCATATGCCTGGCTGGCAAGCTCTATGTTTTTAATTAATGCTCCGAGGCTCATGTATAAGTCACGGCCTGACGGATCAGCTTGGGGGATTTTTTTCGAGTGATCAGCAAAAATTTTTACTGTGTTGTCTTTAACTTCTATCTTCCATGGCTGGGTATTATGTGTGGATGGAGCAAGAACGCCATATTCTAGGATATGATGTATCTTCTTCTGGTCGTCCTGGTAGTGGTGTATTGACTTCTTAGATAACCTCTGGCGATGCCTCCTATGAGTGTGTTTAGGACCAATCACTGTTTTCCTTTCAGCAGTTCCTGGAGTATTTGTGTTCGTTCACTATTGTCAGAAAATTCGTCGGTGGCTATATCAAATAATTTATCAAATTGTATAAAATATCGTCCTGCTTTAACAGGTTTGCCTAAAAGTATATTTTTAGCCAAATAAGCCGCGAAGCCTCCGTCTACGGCAACAGTACTATAAAGTTGCGGCCGGCCTACCAGACTTTTGCCGATTTGAGTCACCGAGCGAAGAGCGTTAGTCGGTATGTACTGAGACCCAACTAGCTGTACAGCGTACCGTTTTTCATCTTCTTTCGTAATATCTTTAGATAGAATTGTATGCTCCTGGTCACTGCTTAAAATACCGTTAAATATACGCTGGGATTCATCTAAATCGTACCTTTCAATATCAACAAGCATATTGTCGCCAAGATTAGTAAACATGATAAGCGGTATTTTGTATTTTTTAGCATGCAGTCTTAGCTGTACCTTCATTTTAAAATCATCTATTTCGTCAACGACTAGATCAAGATCGGGAGAAGTGAAAAAATCATCAATATTACCAGCGTCTACTCCCTCTTCAAAAACATGGACTTCAGCAAAAGGATCAAGTTCATATATATGACGAGCAGCCAGTTCGGCTTTAGACTTTCCGACATTAATTAGGGATTCCCTAAGCCTGTTAAGGTTGCTGGTGTCGACTTCATCGTGATCGGCTATTTTTATCTCTCTGGATATTCCGGAATAAGCCAACCCTAGAGCAATTCCCGAGCCGACCGACATGCCAGCTATGCCCACGATGCTGCCAGCAAGTTTCTGCTGTTCTTCATCTTCAATAAGCTGCTTGTTACGGTTGGTCCTGAGAGCCATCAATTCTTTGGGTCCTAAGCAATGCAGAAGTTGCTTTGACCAAGGATAGAAGACCCATGCCGTGTTTTGCGTGTCAAAGGAAGAAACAAATTGTTTTAGGGCTTGTGCATTTTCTTCGCCGGGGTTTTGGATTTTAAAGAGTTCTTTAAGCTGCTTCTCAACAATATCTACTGGTTCATTTTTCCCAAGTTTACGAAATTCATCTACATCTTCCGGTCTATAGCTGTTCGGGAAAAGAATTTTTGGCTTGTTCATTTTATATAACCCACTTTTGTTTCGTCCCCGGCTTAAAGTAGTCAGGGTCTCCATTATCAAGTAAATATATGTGCGGTTGGAACTTTTCACCAATAATTTCTGCAGTTACTCTGTACTCTGAATTTTCTTCGCAAAGCTGTGTGTGAATATGCTTCTTTAGCTTGTCTTTTAGCGTTTTTTCCTCTTGGGTAGGCTTTTTTTCTATATAGATTTTAAATCTCTGGTTGCCGTTTTTATCATAGTCTACTTCCATGGTAAATTTACCTGTTATATGTTTTTCAAATTCAACAGCCTGCAGTGCGCGGCGTACAGTATCCGGATAAATTAAAAATGCATAGTAGCTAACACTGAAGTCATCACGCTCATACACATAAACAAATGGTAAATTCCAAACAGTACTTTCTATTCCCTTTTCTTTTATAATCGCATCTATGTCATAGCCGCTTGCTCTGAGGCGCTTGTACACCTCCTTTTTAGTAAGAACTCCTCCGTAATCTTTTAGGTCATAGCGGAACAGAGGAATCCCGCTATATGAGCTGCACAGAAGGTTCTTACCCTCTTGCTCAAAATAGAATAAACTTGGATCATATTGCGCTAAAGTCGGCTGACGTTTATCTTCCGGGAATAGAATACTCAATTTATCATCTTTTACTAATAATCTGCGGACTAAGATTGACAGAGGGGTCTCATGAGCCATGGTACCTAAATCAACTGTTCCGTAATGATTTAACGTAGAGCGCAAAGTGTTTTTGGCTCCTACTGTTTTTAGAATGTAATCCCTAAAAGTTTCACTGAAAGCCTCGGCAGAGAATATAAGACCGATATTATAATTTTTCCAATTCACTCCTTGTTCGCTACCTTGGTCTAGTATGTCTTTGAGATGAGGAGCATAGGCGGCGATGATTACTTGATCAAACTCATGACCAAGCTGCTTAACAGCATTTATTACTTCTTGCCTGTGTATGCCCGGCGTAATTATGCTCAAAGGATATCCTTTTTCTGCGACCTGTCTGATAGATTCATAGGTGAAGACACCGCCAATCCACGCCCCCATTGGAAAAGCATCTATATATAAAGTGGATTTATTTTGGATATTAAAATTTGCCCTAAGATAGAGTTCTGTTGTTATAGCAAGAAATTTATCCTGCGTATCCGTCCTTGGAAAATAATACGGCTCCCCTGTCGAGCCCGATGTGGTACTGACAACCCAGCTTTGTTCGGCAAACTTACCTTCCCAGCATAAATCAGGACGGGAATAAGCTCTTAAATAATTATTCTTGTCTAATGCCGGGACGGAAGAGAAGTCTTTAAAGCCCTTTATGTCAGCAGTGTTAATTCCTTGTTTTTTTAAGAATTTTTTATAGGCCGGAACATCGCGCGCCATAGAGTGAAACAGGCGAAGAGCCCTCTTTTGACCGCTCTTGATCCAGTGTTCTTCTTTTTTTGATTGCAGGTTATTGTGTAAAACTTCTGCATTCTTGTAGCCGCGCGGCAGTGATAATTGAGTCATGTTTTACCTTTTCTTATCAGTAATTTTATCATCTCGGCACATTGGACCTAATTAATGTTTATTAAAACGACAATAGCTCTACTCCATCTGGTATGTCTGATTTCTCCATGGCCTTGTTAATGATTTGTCCCAGTACTGGTCCAATAGGACGCTTTTCAGGCCGCTCCGCCACTTCTTTATTTAGAAATTCACCGTGCTCATTAGCATAATCAAGCACAAGTTCAGCCAATGCGATTTTATACTTTTCATATCCTAAAAAGGCTTCTTGGATGTCTCCGTTACATCCGATTAGGAATCTTGCTAAGACATCTGCGCTATATATGGCAGTATTGGCTCCAAACCCAGCCCAAGGAGGCGATGCGCTGCCAGCATCCCCAACTACAATGCATTTATCGCCTAAAATATAATTGGTTATAGATTTATAGTGAAAATGCCCCAATTTTCTACCTACTACCTGATTGGCAAGGTCTGGTTCAAGCGACAAAACTTCCGGGAAATCCTGTTTAAGCCGCTCAATTGCCTGATCGGGCATTGAAAATGGACTCTCGTCTATTACGTCTTTGTACGGGGAAATCAGCAAAGTAGCTATGGTGCCGTCTTTATTAGGCATGCCTATGGCCACTGATTCACTTCCCGCTTTATGCCAAAAATGCATATGGTGAGACGACAAACCCTTTGCGGCTTTTTGTCCCAGCATAACAGATATGTAGCTTAAAGGATCTTGCTTTTTACCCAGCGAGCCACCGGGCAGTGCAGTAATAAATACGTCCGATAAACTATGTATACCGTCAGCTAGTACGATAACGTCTGCCTTGAGCTCCTTTTTTATAGCATCTTTGTTTTCGCATACGACTTTACCTAAATTCGGTTCAACTTCTACTACTTTAGTATGGAAATGAATTTTCACACCTTGGTCTTCAACTATATTGACCAAGTTCTGGCGAAGAACAGGTCGGGGGACACTAGTTAGTATTGATTTGTCTCCTTCTCCGTATTCAGTGTATTTTATAGCACCGGTGTTTTGAAAATTATGAATCGCACGACCAATTACATCTGTACCGCCTTGCCAAGCACGCTCCTCCCCTAAGATTTTTCTGCCGACTTCATTTAAGGTTAAATTAAAAGATCTATCAGTATATCCGGGGTTTAGGCCATGCGGACTACCAGCCCTCTCTATTACCATGACATCTGCTCCGTTTAGGCTGGCAGCTTTTGCGAAAGTTAGCCCTCCCGGCCCAGCCCCAACGACAATTATCTTCAGGTCCTTAAGTAAATTACCCGAGCTATACATATAAATTTTTGTTTTCTAGCATTCAGCTGTGTTAGTAATGCAATTATTATATCAAATGTGCAAAAAACCCAGTTATGCTTTACAATAACCTTTGTACATCCCGAAATAAAACAAAAATGTCATTTATAGCGCAAAGATTAGATTATTTTGATAGTAGTGATTTCCGAAAGGCTGTTGAAAAACAGTCTCTTCTTGCTCATCCAATTGATTTAAGCATCGGCATACCTGAGGAGCTGACTGCCGAGCACGTAAAGGCTGCTGCTATACAGGCAATCAATGAAGATAAAACTATCTACACGCCATCAAACGGCATTCCAGAGCTTCGAAAAATCTTAGCTAAAAAGCTAAGGGAAGAAAACTACATCCCCTGCGATGAAAATACCGTAACCATAGTACCGGGCCTTACTACAGGACAATTGCTTGTTTATTTGGCCATTATAGACCCCGGGGACGAAGTTGTTGTATTTGACCCTTATTACCCACCTTACCCTCACCTGGCAACTACAGCGGGCGCTAGGGTCGTGTACGCATCCACTCTGCCAACATTCCAGCCGGATCTTGAAGCTTTGGAAGCTTGCATAACCCATAAGACCAAAGCGATAGTGGTGAATTCCCCAAATAATCCAACTGGGGCAGTTTATCCCGAAGAAACCTTGCGGAAAATTGCCGCCCTAGCAGAAAAATACAATACTTTGGTTATTTCAGACGAGATTTACGAGCATTTCATTTACGACGGAAAGCCTTTCAGCATAGGAAGTATCTACCCTAATACCATAACCATGAACGGATTCTCTAAAGAGTACGCAATGACCGGATGGCGAGTAGGCTATATAACCGGCCCGGAGGAAATAATTAATGCTATTGATGAACTTCAACAGTATGTGGTTATGTCCTCTTCTTCCATAGCCCAGCACGCGGCCGTAGAGGCATTGAAGCATCCGCCCGCCAGCCTGCCAGATAAATATCGCGAAAAGAGAGATTTGATTGTGTCCGGACTTATAAAGATGGGGTTCGATGTAAGGGGTGCTCAAGGGGCTTTTTATGTATTTATAAAAGCTCCCAATGGTCTTACGGATGTAGAGTTCGTCGAAAAAGCTACAGAAAACAACTTGATACTTGTACCGGGCAGAGCTTTTTCCCAGCTTCATGGCTTTGTGAGAATCTCCTACGGAGCAAACAAAAGTGATCTTACAAGAGGCTTAGCGGCTTTAGAAAAAACTGTTTTAAGCTTGCATTAGTTTAAGTTCTAGACTTTAATTTGAGTAATGATAAAAATCGCCATAGTAGAAGATGACCAAGTCATCTCGCAGATGTACAGAATCAAGTTTGAGGCCAATGGTTTTGATGTAGAAACAGCTGAAAACGGCAAAATAGGCTTAGAACTGGTCCAAGAAATGAAGCCGAACATTGTCTTGCTTGACCTTATGATGCCGGAGATGAACGGCGACGAAATGCTTGCGTTGATGCGAAAGACTGATTGGGGCAAAGACGTGCCGGTTATAATCCTTACCAACATGGGCGAAGCTGAAGTTCCAAAGGAAGTTATGGATTTAGGCGTTAAAAAAGTCATACTAAAAGCTGACATGACTCCGAAACAAGTCGTAGACCTTGTTAAGAAACAATTGGCCTAAGGCCAGTTTTTACAAAGAAATCGTTGTATTATAGAAGTGTGAAAATTGCTATTTTAGGATACGGCGAGCAGGGACGATCGGCCTATGATTATTGGAAAAAGCCCGAAAATGAAATCACTATTTGCGACAAAAACACCGAGTTAAAAATCCCCCCTTTTACCAACAAGCAGCTGGGGAAAAATTATCTGAAGAACCTTAGCGAATTCGACCTTCTAGTACGCTCGCCTAGCGTAGCACCGGAAGATATAGTTAAAAATAACACTCCTGAAATCTTAGAGAAAGTTACATCCGTAACTAATGAATTTTTCAAAGCTTGCCCGACAAAAAATATCATCGGCGTAACTGGAACAAAAGGCAAAGGTACCACTAGCTCACTAATCGCCGAAATGCTCAAAGCCGCCAAAAAGCACGTCCATATAGGAGGCAATATCGGAACGCCTCCGCTTGACTTACTCAAAGATGGTATAGGACAGGACGATTACGTAGTGCTTGAATTGGCAAATTTCCAGTTAATTGACTTGAAGTATTCGCCCCCGATAGCTGTTTGCTTGATGGTGGCGCCAGAACATCTGGATTGGCACCCGCACGAAGACCATTATTACGATTCAAAGAAGCCTCTTTTCAAACACCAATCAGAAAAAGATTATGTGATTTACTTCGCTAAGAATGATCTCTCAAAAAAGATTGTTTCGTCAGGAAAAGGCCAAAAAATTCCATATTACGAAAAGCCTGGGGCTGTCATAGAAAACGGTAATCTGGTCATTGGCAATAAAACAATCTGCTCCACAGCCGACTTTAAGCTCCCCGGCGAGCATAACTGGCAAAATATCTGCGCGGCAACAACCGCCTTCTGGCAGATTGAGAAT
>DASUOI010000036.1:0-2912 GCA_036276695.1 Saccharimonadales bacterium (SeqCode)
AGAAAACTATTAAGCTCTAACTATGGATGACGACAGTAGTCCGCAAAATAAAAACAAAACCGGTAACCAACCCGTCCAAACAGATAGCCCGTCTTATAACCAGTATATAGACGCTGATTACCAGAAAAAGCAGAAGAAAAAGAAGTTGTTGGTAATCTTCGGCTCAGCCCTAGCGGCTTTGGTTATTGTATCAGCGGCGATAATCCTTGCGGTATTGGCAACCTCAAGCCAAGATAATTCTACGAACAGCGCACAAGACAATGTTGCTATTGCAGAGAGTTGCGATGATGAAACATGCTTTGAGCTGCATCTTAGGGAATGCTCGCCAGCTGAGTATACGTTTGAAGAAGAAGGGATAAGCAAGGTCGAGTACAAAATTACGGGGGCTGCGGAGATAGGATGCCTAGTAGAAGTCGCCTACTTGGAAAGTGAATATCTGCCAGAGGCGGAAGGCAAAAACATGACCTGCGACTTTGATAATACTATAGACCTGCAATCAGCCGTACAAAACGTTTTTGATTATCCAGACGATTACGACTGCGAGGGAGAACTAGTTGGCGTGTTCGAAGATTCCTCTGAACAACTTTAACGAAGATTGCTAAAAATTATTTTTTATCGGACAATTATAAAAGAAAAATGAAGCTAAAATACACAAAATCAAATAAAACTTTCATAAGCTATCTTATACTCGCCGGTTTAACAATATTGTCCCTGCTATTTATCAACGGGGCTTTTACCCCCAGCGCATCGGCTAAGATAAGCTACAACAACTTCCTCAAAAAAGTGGAACGTGGCGCTGACAGCTACTGCGCGGAAGTTAAAAGGTTAAACAATCAATTTAGCGGCGCTTGGTATGATGACTGCTTAACAACCTATAAAAACGCGGGAGCTATGGTCTATTTTGCCCCTTCCCAGGGATATATTAACCGCCAAATACAGCAAAAATGTTCGGTACCTTCTTCTCCATGGACTTCTACAGGAAAAAGTCCTTGTGGAGCCTATGCTACAAGCGCTACGAAGTCTAAAAGTATCATCCAACAAAGTGGGGGTGCAGCTACCGGGGGGAGTTCCCAGGGCGGTGGCGGTGGTTCCCAAAGCGGAGGTAACAGCGGCGGATCAACCCAAAGGCCGCCGCCTATTAGTGAATGTAATAAAGCAGAAAATGCGCAAAAACGAAGAGAATGCAAAAGAGAGTACAGGGCCTGCAACCCTCCTCCGGAAGCCCGCTCCTTTGTACCTATTTGTAAAACGAGGGTGATCAATAAGTACAAAAACAACAGCGGCAATAACAACAATAATAATAACAATAATAACTCCGAAGACCCCCCAAGCTTAGGAGAAGCGGGCGAGTTCACATGCGGAACCTTTGAGGATCAAGAGAGAAATGTTAAGACAAGGTTTGACTTCGGGTGCCTAGGAACTGAGTTTGAAAAAAACGGACAAGGTAGAGCAGGCATCAGCCCTATACTTGACCTTACTTTTGCATTCGTAAGGTTTATGTCTATCGGAGTCGGCATAGTCTTGGTTGCTTCTATAATCATGTCGGCGATTCAGTACTCTATGTCCGAAGGCAATGCCGAAGTAACTCAAAAAGCTAAATCTCGGATTCGCTCGGCTTCTATGGGCTTTATAATCTACATTTTCGCTTATGCCATTTTACAGTTCGTAATACCCGGAGGGATTTTTCAATAAGTTATGAAGATGGATAATGTTTTACAATTAATACCGGGACTAACCCTATGGAAATATTAATAATCAAAAGCCTTCAGCTGTTTGCGGCCAGTAATTGCGGAGGCGACTTTTTTGGCCTGCCGGCATGGCACAAATATATAAAAACGGAACAAGGCGTAAGCCAGTGCGTACCGCAAATCAACAGCCTTAATGACTTCTGGTTGATAGGCTTGGCCGTAATAGAACTTTTAGTTCGTATGGCGCTTTATATAGGCATAGCCTTTGTCGTTTACGCCGGTATTAAATATAGCGAATCAAGAGGTAATGTCGACAAAGCCACAAGCGCGAAAAACACTCTGATAGATGCCATTACCGGCGTAATAATAGCCATGGTCGCCGTGGCTATATTAAGTTTTGTAGGGTCAAGGTTTATCTGAAATGTTAGAAAGATTTTTATTATTTGCCCAGAGGCCGAATAATTGCAATCTTGGCAATGACGGTGCGGGCTGTCAAACAACTTTGCCCCAGGTGGCGGCTGGGCAACCCGAGTTAAGAACGGCTCTGTCGATAGTATTTGCTGTGGCAGCTGGCGTAGCTTTGATATCGCTTATGATAGCCGCGCTTAACTATGTGACTGCTTTTTCAGACCAAGATAAAATAATCCGCTCCCGCCGGAATATAATCTATTCCCTTTTGGGCCTATTAATAGCGCTTAGCGCGGAGGCAATAGTATTAACTGTTGTAGGTAAATTATGATCTTAAAAACTTTCTTGGTATCAATAATGACTCTAAGCTTTTTATTAATCCCGGCAGTTGCAACGGCTCAGCAAGTTTCGCCGGTATTCCAGGACGTATGCAAACACAACATAAAAAGCGGCAACGAAAACTCAACCGTATGTCAGGACGCCTCTCAAAAACCTACCGACAATCCGCTATATGGTCCGGACGGAGTTATAGCCAAAGTAGTTAACCTTCTTTCCTTGGTCGTAGGAATAGCCGCGGTCATTGGAATAATCGTGGCTGGAGTGAGGTATTTGACGTCAGCCAGTAATCCAGAAGAAGCAAACAAAGCCAGAGAATTAGTAATATACGCGCTAATCGGACTATTATTAGCGGTAGCTGCCCAGGTGTTGGTAAGAGCTGTGCTATATAACGAACTGTTTTAGTAACTAATGTATGGTTTAATAAAAAAGATGCACATGAAACAAATAATCCAAAAGACAAAGTATGTAGCAATGTTG
>DASUOI010000037.1:0-3468 GCA_036276695.1 Saccharimonadales bacterium (SeqCode)
AGCGGACGAATATGGAAAAAATTGTTTGATGGCAAAAAAATAGACTCAAAAGAAATAGAGATAGGTTCCGAAGAAGAAGGTTACAAAAAAGGCATGCAAAACGGCCGGATTTTTTACTATGACGCCTCTAAAAATTGGTGGTGTAGAGCCGGTAAAATTGGCGACATGCCGGAGGGCGAACCGGGTGGTCCTGACAGCGAAGTGTTTTATGATTTCGAAATTGAACATAATACTGATTACGGCGAAAACTGCCACCCTAATTGCGATTGCGGCCGATTCATGGAGATTGGCAACAGCGTATTTATGGAATACATCAAAACAAAGTCAGGTTTCGATAAGCTGCCTAAACAAAATGTGGATTTCGGCGGAGGCTTAGAAAGGATTGCCGCCGCAAAGCTTAATAGCCCGGATGTATTTAAAATCAGTCTGCTTTGGCCGATTATTGAAAAACTGGAGAAATTATCTGGTAAAAAATATGATCAGCATACTAATGCTATGAGGGTAATAGCTGACCATTTGCGCGGAGCTGTATTCTTAGCTGTAGACGGAGTTTCGCCTAGCAATAAAGAGCAGGGATATGTAATGCGCCGTTTGGTTCGCCGGGCAATCCGCTTTGCGTTCGAACTAGGCATAGAACAGAATTTCCTGGAAGAAGTTACTGGGGTAGTAACCAAAATTTACAAAGAAGATTATCCGGAAATAGCTAAGAAAGAAAAAGAAATTATAGAAATACTGGTGCGTGAAGAAAAAACATTCAGGCAGACTCTCCGAAAAGGACTCAGTAGTGTAGAAAAATTGTTTAAACCTGCTAAAAATACTAGCCCGGTTTTAGTAAGCGGTGAGAATATTTTCTATTTTTATGACACTTTAGGTTTTCCCGTAGAGCTTTTTTTGGAAGAAATATACAAATATGGCGAGCATGTTCAACTAGACGAAAAATGGCAGAGTCAGTTTAATGAACAGATGAAAAGACAGCGCGAGCGTTCGCAGACTGCCACCAAAGGCGTGTTTAAAGGGGGTTTGGTAGACCATTCGGCTGAAACCAAGAAACTGCACACAGCCACTCATTTGATGTACGAAGCGCTAAGGCAAGTCCTAGGCGCCCATGTAGTTCAACGGGGGTCTAATGTCAGTTCTGAACGCACCAGGTTTGACTTTTCCCACCCGGAAAAAGTACCAAGGGAAAAGCTGGACGAAGTAGAAAAAATAGTGAATGAGCAGATACGAAAAGACCTGAAAGTAGAATGGAAAGAATTCCCTACCAAGGAGGCTTTCAAGATGGGCGCTAAAGGCGCGTTCGGCGATAAATACGGCGACAAGGTAAAAGTCTACATAATGGGCGAAGAAGGCAAGGAACCATTCAGTATAGAGATATGCGGTGGTCCGCATGTAGAGCATACCGGGGTCCTAGCCGAGAACGGAAAGAAGTTCAAAATCACCAAAGAAGAAGCTAGCTCGGCCGGTGTTCGGCGTATCAAAGGCGTTTTAATCTAAAATATCTACAAAATTAGCCTGCAATGACCTATGGCAAAGGCTAGCGCTTATGCTAAACTATTTTATATTGATAGGGCTATAAACTAATGGAAAAGATTGCAAGAAAAAGTTTCTTACCGATTTTACTGGCGTTGAGCGTCGTTTCTTTGGTTTTGCTGACTTCAAGCGTCTCAGCTATAAGTCCGCCCAAGGATACCAAGTCAGGCAGCAGTCTCAAGCAGCGAATAACCCAAAGGAAAAAGGAAAGAGGCATAAAACTGGATGAAGTCCAGCGTATAAGATTTGAAAGCGTCTGCCAGATTTCACAGACGAATATCAGGAATCTTCGGGACAGCTATGTCCCTATTGCCGATAAAAGGAGCAAAGCATATAACCAAGTAGATGCGAAGCTCTGGGTTATTATCGGCGGACTGAAATATATAGAATTTGATACATTCGGTCTTGAGCAGCAAAGAACCGAGCTTCTGAATAAGATCAACCATTACGAGAATCTGTATGATCAGTTTAATGAAGTTCTTGATGATGCTGTTAATATGAACTGCAAAGCTGATGTGGTTGGTTTTAAGGCTATGGTAGAAACGGCTCGCATATATAACATCCAAATCAGGGATCAGCTGAACGATATAACTAACTTTACCAACGACAAAGTCCGCCAGACCCTGGCCGGCATCACAGAAACATTAAGAGTAAGGGCAAGCGAGTAGGCTATGGATCCTGATTTCCCAAACAATAACCAGCCAGCCCAGCCTCAACCTCCGCAACAGACCTACCAGCCCGAACAGCCCACCAGCCCGAACAGCCAGTCACAGCCTTCTCAGCCAGCAGGCCAAGGGTCATACGGAGGCGGAGATTTTGGAGCTCCAGGCACCGACAATAAAACTAAAAAATTAATAATTGTCATAGCTGCTCTTGTAGTATTGTTCATAATCATAGCTATAGTTGCCCTGGCTTTTAGTAGTGGAGGCAATGAACCAAATAATCAATCTCAAGAAGAAGTTAGCGGAGCTTTTTATGTCAAAGAACCAACTGCTGTAGATGTTGAGAGTGTCAATAATTCTATTTCGGATGACATTTCCGGTCTGGACACTGACGCAGATTTCCCTGAAGACGCCCTAAATGACCAGAGCCTGGGCCTATAAACTCAATTGGCTGAAATTAACAGAGGCGACGTGATATAATTCAACTAAGATATGGTTTTAAAAAATATAAAATCTAAGGCTAAGACTATCTCTCAAAAAGCCAAGTCCTCAAAGGGTAAACCGGATCAGTATTTGGTTGCCCTGGACGTAGGTACCGAGAACGTCAAGGCGTTGATAGGACGAATAGGCGGCGAAGGCATAGAGATTGTGGGAGTTGGCCGGGCGCACCAGCAGCTTTCCGACATGCAGGCTGGCGCGGTAGCCGATATCGGCGGAGTGGTAGAGAACTGCAACAAAGCCCTAGCTATAGCTGAGGAACAAGCCCAGATAAGCGTCAGGACAGCAATATTAGGCATTGCCGGCGAGTTGGTGAAAGGGACGACCACTTCAGTCCGCGTTAGCCGTAAAGACCCTAATCTGGAATTGGACGTGGATGAGATGGAGAAAATCATAACAATGGTACAGCGACGTGCTGAAGCAACAGCACGTAAAAGCTTGGAATGGGAACTGGGAGGCCAAAACATAGACGTAAGAATGGTTAATAGCGCGTTAGTCAGCATCAGCATTGACGGCTATAACGTCACCAACCCCATAGGCTTCAAAGGCCGGGATGTCTTGGTCCAGCTTTACACTGCCTTTGCTCCGATGATCCACATAGCAGCCTTAGAGCGAGTGGCGGCAGAACTGGATCTTGATTTGCTTGCTGTCGCGGCAGAACCTTTTGCGGTTTCCAGATCAGTCATCGGTGATGAAGCTAACCCTACGATGAGCGCTATTTTGATGGATGTCGGAGGCGGCACCACAGATATAGCAGTCATTAATGATGGCGGCGTAC
>DASUOI010000038.1:0-5595 GCA_036276695.1 Saccharimonadales bacterium (SeqCode)
AGGCCATACTCGTGAATATACATTAGGCGATATCTTAGCGAGACATAAAAGAATGCAGGGCTATAACGTGCTTTACCCCATGGGTTATGACGAGTTCGGCCTGCCCACCGAGAACTACGCGATTAAAAATAAGATTACGCCCCAGGAAGCTACCAGGAAAAATGTATCAAACTTCCAAAAACAATTTGAAAGCCTAGGTCTCAGCATAGATTGGGCTCGCAAGGTCAATACCAGCGACCCGGATTATTACAAGTGGACCCAGTGGCTATTCTTGCAGTTTTTTAAAAAAGGCTTGGCTTATCAGGATGAGATTGCTATAAACTGGTGTCCTCATTGCAAAACGGGCCTAGCCAATGAAGAGGTGGTAAATGGCCGGCATGAGCGCTGCGACACATTGGTAGAGAAAAAAACATTGAAACAGTGGATGCTGAAGATTACCAAATATGCGGACAGGCTCATTGAGGGGCTGAAGGATGTTGACTATCCAAGCCGTATTGCCGACCAGCAGATAAACTGGATCGGCCGGAAAGAAGGAATTGACATCAATTACGAAATCACTGACGCTCCGAATAAAGAGATAATCACTTGTTTTACCACTCGTCCGGATACGAATTTTGGCGCTACTTTTGTTGTGCTGGCGCCAGAACATCCGTTCGTTCAAAAAATCGTTGACGGAAAAATAAAGACAAGCCATAGGGAAACAGTCATAAACTATGTTAAAAAATCACTAAATAAGAGCGAGATTGAAAGACAAGAAGAAGGCCGCAAGAAAACAGGAGCTTTTACCGGATTTCATGCAAAAAATGAGTTGACGGGCAAGGATATGCCCATTTGGGTTTCTGATTTTGTACTGGCCGGGTTCGGCACAGGAGCCGTAGTAGGCGTACCGGGACATGATCTAAGAGATTTTGAATTTGCTAATGAATTTGACTTGCCTGTTATTCGCGTAGTTGTCGGCTCGGACGGAGATAAGTCTGAAATAACCAAACCCGAACAAGTCCAAGAAGAAATCGGCACTATGATAAATTCAGACTTTTTGAATGGCATGGATATCCATAAAGCCACGCAAAAGGTTATGGATTATATGGAAGAAAAAGGCATGGGCAAACGCAAAATCAGCTATAGGCTAAGGGATTGGATATTCAGCCGGCAGCATTACTGGGGCGAGCCGATACCTATAATTCATTGTCCAGCTGACGGGGCGGTCGCTGTCCCGGATAAGGACCTGCCGGTTGTACTGCCTGAGGTTAAGAATTATGAACCTACCGATACGGGCGAGAGCCCGCTTGCAAGCGTAGAAGAGTGGGTAAATACTAAATGCCCTAAATGCGGTAAAGCTGCTAAGCGGGAAACTGATACTATGCCCAATTGGGCCGGGAGCAGTTGGTACTACCTTCGTTATTATGACTCGAAAAACGATAAAGCTTTTGCTGATGATAAGAAGTTAAAATACTGGGGCGCGGTAGATATGTACTTAGGCGGCATGGAACATACGACTCTTCATTTACTTTACAGCCGATTTTGGCATCAGTTCTTTTATGACCAGAAGTTAGTTCCAACGCCTGAGCCGTATAAAGCTAGACGAGGACAGGGAATCATACTGGCCGCTGATGGTTCTAAGATGAGTAAAAGTATAGGCAATGTAGTTAATCCTTCTGAGGTTATAGATAGTGGTTATGGGGCTGATGCCATGCGCCTCATAATTGCTTTCTTAGCGCCTTATGATCAGACCACGCCGTGGAATCCGGAAGGAGTGGCAGGAACGTTCAGGTTCCTGCAAAGAGTTTGGACGCTCGTTCAGGAATATCTGGACGAAGTCCCAAGTCTGAAGTCTCAAGTCCCAAGTAAAGAAGACATTATTTTGCGAGGCGTAACGCATAAGGCTATTAATAAAGTTCACAATGATATCTATGACATGCAGTTCAATACTGCTATAGCGGCGCTCATGGAGTTCAGTAATAGCCTGTATAAAATAAAAGCCGAGCAAGGCTTCGGGGCGAAAGATGACTGGAAATTTGCCCTAGAGACCATCTTGAAGTTATTGGCTCCTTTTGCTCCGCATATGACCGAGGAACTATGGCATGATCTAGGCAACAAGACCTCTATACATACTGCTGATTGGCCGGTTCATGATAAAAAATATCTGATTCAGGATAGTCTAAGTATCGTAGTCCAGATAAATGGCAAGTTAAGAGCGAATATTGAAGTATCAGCTGACTCCAGCGAAGCAGAGATTACAGAAACTGCGCAGAAGCACGATAAGGTAGAAAAACATTTGAAAAATAAAAAGGTACGTAAAACAATTTACGTACCCGGAAAATTAATCAACTTCGTCGTATAAGCCTGGGCTTATTGACCGCCCGCTGAAGCTAGGGGTATAGGCTGTATGTCTGTTGATGCTACTGCAGGATCACCTTCGCTTCTCTCACAAGCTCTTTGTTCTTCAATAACTGATCTTGGATGTTGCAGCCCTGGGCCAAGGGGGTCTTGAACTAAGTTAACTTCTTTGCCAACCAGTGCACTTACGCAACCCTCTATCTTCTTTTCATACGCTCCTGCGCTGTTGGCGCTATCTTTTATAGCTCCCAAACCAATCTCAGCAGCTCTTGGACCGCCGAACACAACAGCAACGGCTGCTGCGGAGCCTAACGTCCAGCTTAGAACACGCTGACGCCTGCGTATTATTTTATTGTGGCGCGCTCTTCGAGCCGCATCGCGGCGTTCGTAAGATCGCTCCTGAGACGCTTCTATAGTCTCGCCGAAAGTATCTGAAGTGTTTCCCATAAATCTTCCCATAACCGGAACATAATAACACTTATGTTAAATTATGTCAATACCCTTATGTTATTCTACCCCAGTTATAATAGTTTCCAAAAATAGAAATAAGTGATAAACTGAAATTAATCACGAAGTTAATACTCTAGCAGAATATATTTGTATTTTGCAAGAAAGGAATAATACAATGGGCAAACCCAAGAAACGGACAACACCTAGGCGCACAGGTAATAGACGAAGCCACTTGGTATTGAAACTGGCAAGGAAAGTGAATGCGAAAAGCCCGGTAAAAGTTTTTACTACTAAGAGAGAATCCGGCAAAGCCCGCTCGGTAAAATAAAAACTGTATTTCCTAGTGCGTTATAATAGTAGCTAGGAGTGACAGTTTAACAATCTTTAAGCTATGAGTGCTAACAGACATCTAGGCAGAATAATTGCCCTACAGACTATGTATGAAATAGAGCTGAGGCAAGGTAGCGACGATAAGACGGTAGAACTCAAACAGGTTCTAAAAAGAAACGTTGATCGCTACAGCGCGAAACTAGATGACAAGGCATTTCTAAACGAGCTAACTGAAGGGGTACACAAAAAAGCTGTAGAGCTAGACGAAAGAATCCAGCCTATAGCGCCGGATTGGCCTCTTAGCCAGATAGCCAGAATTGATCTTTGTATCTTAAGAATTTCTTTTTATGAACTGTTATTTATGAAAGCCACGCCGCCAAAAGTAGTCATTAACGAAGCGGTTGAGTTAGCAAAATCATACGGCGGCGAAAACTCTTCTAAATTTATCAACGGTGTTTTAGGCACCTTGCTGAAAGAATTTGATCAAAAGCAAGAAACTAAAAAGCCAAAAAAACCTGCAAAGAAGGCGGCTAAGAAAAGTAAATAAGGATTTATCAAAAACCATATTATGAAGAAACCTAATATCAAAAGACCGAAGGTGAAGCGTCCCAAACCGATAGCCGGTATTAAGAAGTTTATCCCCAAGCGGAAGCCAGCCATTAGCGAAGTTGTCCGTGAGCCTACCAGTGGCGGAATGGTTTTCCGGCGAAATGACGAAGGCAAGGTTGAGATATTGCTCATCCAGGACGCAAAAGACAGATGGACTATCCCTAAGGGTCATATAGAGGAGGGCGAATCACCAAAAGCTACTGCAGAGAGAGAAATCCGAGAAGAAACCGGGCTTCAGGAGATGAATGTGTTGAATTGGTTAGGAAAGATAAATTTCCGCTACCGCAGGGCAAACAGCTTAGTTCTTATGACGACGGAAATTTTTCTGGTCCAGGCTAAGGGCGACACGAATAAGCTGAAGCCTGAAGACTGGATGAACGGCATAGGCTGGTTTAACCCGAATGATGCATTAGACAAGATAGAATACGAAGATATAGGTAAACTTATACTTCTAGGACTTAAAAAAATAAGAAATGACAGACTATAAACCACCCAAGAAAAATTTTATAAATTTGCAAAAACAAGATGTAGAAAAATATAAGGTTTTTGCCCGTGATGTCTTGGGTGTTGAATTTAAAAATATAGCACTCCTGATAACAGCTTTTACGCATAGATCATATGTAAATGAGCATAAGAGAACTGTATTTGAACATAATGAAAGGCTGGAATTCTTAGGCGATGCGGTGCTGGAACTGGTTGTTACCGAGTATCTTTACAATAATTTTGATGAACAAGAAGGAGTATTGACAAATTGGCGTAGTGCTTTGGTGCGGACTGAAAGCATAGGTGCCGCTGCGGAAGAGTCTAACTTTGAGCCTTTGCTAAGACTAAGCAGGGGTGAAAAGCGAGGGACGGATAGAGCAAAAGCACAGATACTGGCTAATTCATACGAGGCTGTTTTAGGCGCGCTATATCTGGACCAAGGCTATGAGCCGTCTAGAAAATTTATTGATAAATCCATACTTGTTAAGTTGCCGGAGATCTTGGCAAGCGGCTCCTGGATGGATGCTAAGAGCCGTTTGCAGGAAGTGGCGCAGAGCCGGGAAAATTCCACCCCTGTTTACAAAGTGCTCGACGAGCATGGACCTGATCATGAAAAGACATTCACCGTAGGTGTGTTCGTAGCTGGAAAACTGCGCGGTAAAGGAACCGGCCACAGCAAACAGATTGCTCAGCAGCAGGCAGCCGAGAAAGCTCTGCAGACCTTTAAACCAAGCCGAAAAGGCTGATTGTATTTTACCTCTGTTGACATCCTTCGCTTTTATCTGTAGAATAACCCAGACGTTTAATATTAATTTCTTTTTTAAGAATTAAGCAAAGAGGAAAAGTTTATACATAGATGCTAAGCATTCGCATGAAAAGATTGGGCAGGAAAGGACATCCTACTTACAGGGTCGTTGTTCAAGATAGCCGACAGTCGCCGTCCAGCGGCAAGTATGTAGCGCTTTTGGGCAGCTATGACCCGCATACCAAACAGTCTTCTTTAGTTAAAGATAAGGCTGAATTTTACTTGAAGCATGGTGCTCAGCCGTCTGATAGGGTTGCCGCGCTATTTAAAACTGAGAAAATAACATTGCCTAAATGGGTGGAGAAGCCCACGAAGAAAAAAAGGTCAATTCGCAACGCCGATAAACTGCGCAAGAACAGACCAGCAGAAGAAGCTCCAAGCGAAAAACCTGAGGCTTCAGAGCCACAAGAAGAGGTTAAAGACGACGCTAAACAAGAAGAACCTGAAGCCGAAGTTGCTGCGGCTACAGATGAAAAGCCCGAAGCTAATAACGAAGAGCCTAAAGAATCTTCAGCTGACGCGCCGAAACCGGAAGAAGAAACCGACGCTTCAGCAAACGAAGATAAGTCCTAAGTTCTTTT
>DASUOI010000039.1:0-6002 GCA_036276695.1 Saccharimonadales bacterium (SeqCode)
TGAAAAAGGTGAGTTCGTGGCCATTATGGGTCCTAGCGGATCAGGCAAATCTACTCTGCTTAACATAATCGGCATGCTGGACAATGCCAGCCATGGTAATTACAAGCTGGATGGCAGACAAACTGAAAAGCTCAGCTCTAACGCTAGAGCAAAAGCACGTAGGGATAAGATCGGTTTTGTTTTTCAATCGTCTAGCTTATTGCCGCGGATGAGTGTGATAGACAATGTAGCCTTGCCTCTTGCTTATAAAGGACGTTTGCTGGGCGGGAGGATGAAAACGGCTCATAAAATGCTAGAGCGAGTCGGGTTATCTGACCGGGCTTATTTTATGCCCAACCAGCTTAGTGGCGGACAAATCCAAAGAGCTGCTATTGCCCGGGCGCTAATCAACGACCCGACAATAATAATCGCAGACGAACCTACCGGTAATCTTGACAGTGTATCTTCTAGGATAGTCATGGAGCTTTTAAGCGAGATCCACAGCCTTGGCAACACTGTTCTGATGGTTACGCATAACCCGGAATTAACCCGTTACGCCAGCCGGGTACTCTATATGAATGACGGCAACATTGAGCATGATCTGCAAAAACGGATCGGAGGTGTAGCCAAAGAACCGGAAAAGACCACAGTATTTGCTCCTGAAGGCTCGGTTGAAGACGATCTCCAGCGCGTTTCGGCGACAATGCAATTAACCGCCGATAAAGAAGCGTCCCAGCCTAAGTCTCGGAAAAGAAAGAAGCCGAAAAAGCGTCAGAAATCAAAAATCAAAAAAAGAGGAAAGAGTAAATAATGTTCGGCGACAATTTCAGCATGGCGATAAAATCTATTCGTTCCCGTCGGCTGCGTAGTTTCATAACTTTGCTCGGTGTGATTATAGGCGTGGTTGGAGTTATTACCAGCGTTAGTCTGGCTGAAGGCATAAAACAGCAAGTCGCTGAGGAAACTACTCGGCTTGGTGCCGATGTTCTGACTATTCGTCCAGGCGTGCAGTTAGGGCAAAGCCGGAACGGCCTTACCAGCGGGATTAATTTTCTTGCTCCAAGTTCAACCAGCTCTATCTTAACTGAGAAAGATCTAGCCACTATACGCGATACTGACGGTGTGCGTTTGAGCGTCCCCTTAAGTCTGGTAACAGGCCTGCCTTCAAAAAACGAATCAACATACAACGAATCTATAGCTATCGGTACAACTTCAGGCTTACTTAATCTATTGGACCAAGAAGTGGAGTTTGGTAAGTTTTTCGATGAAGATTCAAACCATAATTTTGCGGTCATAGGCGCAACCGTTGCCGAAAGGTTGTTTGCTGAAAACGCTCCGATAGGACAGAGCTTCACGCTTAGAGGAAAAGAGTTCATCGTCCAAGGTATTTTAGAAAAGCAGAGAGTCGCCTCTTTTTCTCAAGGTATTGATTTTAATAAAGCTATATTCATCCCCTATTCAACATCAAAAGAATTAAGCGGATCATCCCAGTCTTTTGAAATTCTTGCCCAAGTTAACCATATAGAAAATATAGATGAGACATCGGCACTTATTGAGAAAAACTTAGCGGCAAATAGAGGAAACCAGAAGGACTTCACGATACTCAAGGTAAACGACACGCGTGCTGTTACGGATTCGGTCGTTAATCTTATAAGCTCGATGATCGGGATAATCGCGGTTATCGCGATGCTTGTAGGGGGCGTCGGGATTATGAATGTCATGCTGGTCTCAGTAACAGAACGCACACACGAGATAGGCATACGTAAAGCCGTAGGAGCAACAGACAGGCAGATTGCCGGACAATTCATGATTGAAGCTGTGGTGCTCAGTACATGGGGTGCTATTCTCGGCATATTCATATCCGGCCTTATTAACCTAGGCTTCAGGGTACTTACGAATATTCAGCCGGCAATTGTCTGGGAAGTAGTTTTATTCGCCGGACTTCTATCTATCATCATAGGCGCCATATTCGGCGCTGCACCAGCTATAAAAGCAGCAATGAAAAATCCTATAGACGCCCTAAGAAGCGACAGTTAGTTTCTAAGCGAAAGATACGCGAGCCAGCTCGGGAGCTACTGCTTGATGTCTTATGCTAACAGGATGGCCTAAGATTTCTTTCAGGTCAATCAGTGGGTGTTCATCCGTTGCTTCTTCTGCCAGGTTGTAGCCAGGACCCGTTATTTCTATAGGTTCAACCGGCTGGTCTAAAGTGTAGTTATGCAAGAGGCGAAGTTGTTCATCGTCATGATACATTTCTGATATCAGCGCGGCTATGCCGGCTGCTACTTTATTAGATGCTTTATCCATACCCTCTCCGCTTAGTCGTATGCCAAAGTAGCCGCCTAGTTCGCCAGGTCCATTCCTCATAGCTTTGGTTTTTTCAAAAAAATCCGAATCTTGTGGAGTTATTATTCTACCTCCGTCTACCCACGTCAGAGGAACCTGAACACGACTTTCTGCCCGCACGCCAAAGGTATGTTCAAGCCTAGCTAAGAAGCCGTCGCCTGTTAAAGGTCTTTGGGTTTGACTGTCAAAAGCTAGTAGCATGGAATCTTGCTGGCTGACATCATTCCCGGGTTTGGGTAGGATTCTTACATCGTTATCTAACCTTGATTCAAGGTTTTCTGGGTTTTGTAGTGGGTGTGAGGTTGGGGCGGCCATTGCTTGCGACCTTTTAATTGTTATTTGTTAATATTTTCATTTAACACCTGTCTACTCTTTTCGCCAACTATATTCTTGCTTGTATGGCAAATATCAACAATAAGCTGTTGTAAAAATAGTTTTTATATCATGCTTGGTATCAAAAGCTTATGCTTCGATACTATTTTCTAATTTTGTTATATAACCTTTTTGTTTGTAGTCTGGCGTATTCCCCGGCTAAGAAGTAATAAGGAAATACTGTTATCACCAAAAACGTACTGGACAATAGGCCGAATATAAGTACCACTGTCAGGCTTTCCCAGAACGGGCTGGTCAGATATAACGGTATCAGCGATACTATCGCGGTCAGGCTTGTAGCGACAAGCGGGCGGAAACGTTCTGCCAAGGCTTCGTGTATAGCGTCCACAGGGTTCTTTCCTGCCCTTCTTGATTGGTTGGCGAAATCAACAAGCAAAATAGTATTTTTAAGGCTGAGTCCGATAAGGGCGAAGAAGCCTAGCATAGCGAAGAAGCTAAATGGGTTATCGGTCAGGTAAAGACCTAGAGTGATTCCGAACAAGCTGAAAGGTATAGCCATAAATATTAATATTGGCTGGATAAAACTTCTAAACTGAAAGACCAGCAATATATATATGGCTATCATTACTATCGGGAACGAGTATGCAAGAGTATTAAAGCTGTCTTGGTTCTCGTCCTCTTGGCCGAAGCTAAAATTCAAATCCTCCGGAGAGAGCCCAAATTCGGATAATCTTTCTCTGTCGAATTCCTTTTCGACTGCGTTTTGGGCTAGCGAAACCAAGGTCGTAGTATCGGTATCCTCAAACGTGGCAGTCGTAGCGACATACTCGACGTTATCGTTCCGGGTGTAAACATTTTCTTCTCCTCCGGATGCGTTTTTAACTTTAGCTATGGATCCATCTGTTCTTTTTAGCTCTGTATTTTCCAGGAATTTTGCAACTTCCCGGCTTAAGGCCAGTGCCTGGGTGCGTTTTTCACTTGAGCTGATTTGTACTGCGAACTCAGCCGGAGGCGGTCCTACATCAAGCTGAGCTACTGAAACATTTGCTTTATTAAAGTCCGATAAAGCTGAATCTAGCTGAGCCACTAATTCCTGGGAAGTGATTTCCCTATTTTTGTAATCGGTTATATTAATCGTTAATGTTGCTGCTCTTTGATTTGATTCCCCGTAGTATGACGCTTGGTTGAAATTCTCGCCTATTTCTCTGGCGACTACCTCGTCCACTTCGTCAACGATTTTTTGGGCGGATTCTATATCTGTATCGGGCGCGAAATTTACATTGACAGTAAGTTTATTCGTATCTTTGGATGAAGGGAAAATATTAAACGTAACTTTTTGGAAAAGAAACGCGCCTGCTCCTATAAAAATAAAGCTGAATATTATAGCGAAGGCACTGACAGAAGCAAGCTTTGCCTTCGAATGCCTAGCTAGAAGCATAGGCTTGGCCACCAGCTCGGCTATGTAATGTTCTATACCGGCGGTAAAATTACCGACGTTCGCGGATTTCATTTGTTGTTTGCTAAGCAGCAGGAATCGAGCGAATAACGGGATTATTACCAAAGCGACTAATAAGCTTATAAATAGAGCAGCAATAATAGTTACAGGGATAGCTCGTATGAATTCTCCCAGTATGCCACTGACAAAAATTAACGGCACAAAACTCAAAATTGCAGTAAGCGTTGCAGCCATCATTGCCCTGCTGACTTTGCCGGTTGCCACGGCTACGGCTTTTGCGGCGTTTTTCTGTCGTCTTCTTTGAGCATCCAATGCTTCCACCATTATTATGGTGTCGTCAATCATCAGCGCCAGCCCTAGTATAAGACTGAAGAGGGTTATGGTGTTCAAGGTGTAATCTATAAGATAAAGGAGTCCATTAACAATTGCCAAGACCGTGATTAAGGATATAACGGTCAGCACAGATGCACGAATGGCAATTACTATAGAACCTACGACAAGTATCGCTGCCAGCGCTTCAAGCAATACTTTTTGCAATTCGTCTATTTGGGCCCTTATCTCCGGCGCGTAACTTGCGCTGATACTAGCTTGGTAATTTTCGAATTCGCTTGTTTTTTCCGCTTCGCTGATAGCTTGCATTACTGCATCATTTAGCTCCAGATTGTCGGTCCCGCCTTTTGCTTTCAAGCCTATGATAACCGAGTTATAGAATTTATTTTCTCCACCCTCTCTTGCTCCGTAACGGTCAAAGCTTTTCTGGGCGGTTTCCGTTTGACCGGTAGTAGGATTAAATGCTGACTCGAACGGGCTAATTACTGTTAACGTATCTACTTCCGGAATGTTTTTTGACTTTATAAAAGTCTCAAGGTACTTTGCTTTTTCTACAAGGTCTTTTGTGCTTCCATTCTCTGAATGTATGGAAATTATAAGGTCATCGCCCCGGTCGTTAAAACCGAATTTTATGGGTTCTATAGAAAACGTGGCATCCGGCGGTAATATCTTTTCATTTGCGACCTTACCGCTTATTTCTTTGCACTTTGTTTCGGGGTGTATATTCTCTTCGTAGCTTATTATAATGTTATAAAACTTAGCTTGCGAAGTTGTCTGGACTGATTTGACCCCATCTTCCTCCAGTATGGTCTCGCTCAGGGGCTTGGAAACCTCTTTGTCTATCTTTGACGGATCGTTTACTAAGTATGTTCCGTTTGAGATTGCAAAAGGCGTCTCTACGCTCGGGAAGCCTTCTCTTTGAAGTAAAGTTTGGTAGCTGGCAAACCCGAACACAGCCATAATAAGCCAGATTAATGCTGTGGTTCTGGGCCTGTTGAAAAAAAACAGACTTAGCTTTTGGAGCAAGCTAAGTTTTTGCTTGTCTTTTGTCCTTTTTGCTTTTTTAGGCAATATAACTCCTCAGAATTGATATTTAGACTAATTTATTTCACTCTATTCTAACTGATTTTCCACTTTTTGGCGAAACTTTTTAATTTTGAAGATTCTATGGAGTTTCGTACCTGTTCCATGAGCTTGAATATGAAATAAAGGTTGTGTATCGTGCCTAGTCGCATAGCAAGCAATTCGTTTGAAGCAAACAAATGTCTTATGTATGCCCGGCTATGTTTAGTACATGTAAAACAGCCGCAGCCCGGATCAATCGGCGACATATCGGACTCATATATCTTCGATCTTATATTTATATTGTATTTGCCTGTCGGTCTGCCTCCGTTTTCGGGGCTAATATATAGGCTGCCGTTTCGAGCGTTGCGGGTTGGGCTGACGCAATCGAAAGTATCTATGCCTTTTAAACTGGCGCTGATGAGGTCTTCAACTTCGCCTATTCCGAGAAGGTGCCTAGGCTTCTCTTCCGGGAGAGTCGGCAGGGTCCAATCCA
>DASUOI010000040.1:0-26172 GCA_036276695.1 Saccharimonadales bacterium (SeqCode)
TGACGGTAAAGAATATGCTGATAGACATCAGCAAAACTATATAATAAAACGCATTTTGATTATCCATAAAAGGCAGAACAACATTCATGCCGTAAAGACCGCCAATAACCGTCGGAATGGCAAGGAATATAGCCAAGGCCGTAAGGCGCTTAAATATTTTGTTTAGGTTATTCGTGGTTATTACGTTATAGGCCTGCCGCACATTTACCACAGTTCGAAGCCGCGATTTACACTGTTCTATCAGCTCGTTGGTATTTAGCATGATGTCTTCGACCATTTCTTTATCATCCTCATAAAGCTTCATGTATTTGCCCGATTCCAGCGCATTTAATACCAAGGCTTGAGGCAGTAGAGCTGATAAAAATTCATTCAGGTCTTCTTCCAGCTCAATGAATTTTATCAGGTCTATGCTGCTGGCCTCGGTCCGGCGCATCTGCGAACGGAAACGGAGAATTTGTTTGGATATCTGCAGGAGCTGGCTGCGGTAAGAGTGGTTGATTTCTTGGAAAATCTGCAGAAATGTCTTGGTCTTTTGCGTAGTAGACAGGTGTACTTTACCGCTTATTACTCTTTCTAAAATATCGTCGTTGTTGCGCATGACGGTAATAATGTTTTTATCGGTGGAAACAATAAGCATCGGCTCGGTAGGTATGTCCGGGTCGGTCGGTCGACAGTAGCGGCAGAATACATATGTAGCGCCTTCGCTTTCTTCTACGCGGGGCGCTTCGTGCGGGTCAGTCGCATCGGTAAGTATGTCTTTGTCTAGATTAAAATCCTTGGCCAGCTTTTCAAGTTCGGCCTCCGTAGGTTCGACAGCATGAACCCAACTGCCGGCTTTTGCTGTTTTGACGGCATGTAATTTAGGGTCACGAGCAGTGCTGTGGTAAACATTAATCATCTTACAGATAATTGTACCAGAACTTACAAGTCACGTTGCTAGGCAATCTTCTCCCATGGTAAGTCCGGTTTGCCGAAATGTCCGTAGACAGACGTTTTGGAATATATAGGCTTTTTCAAATCTAACCCCTTGATAATTCCTTGGACTGAAGTGTCGAGTAGATTATTAGCAAAGGTTTCAATCTTTTTACTGTCTACCTTGGCGGAACCGAAAGTCTCAACCGTCTGCATCAACGGTTTTGGCTGTCCTATGACATATGCCAAGGCTACTTCGCACTCAGAAGCCATGCCCGCCGCAACGACATTTTTGGCAATATAGCGCGCAGCATATGCTCCGGATCTGTCGACTTTTGTAGGGTCCTTGCCTGACAAAGCCCCCCCACCGACTCGCGCGTATCCGCCGTAAGTATCCACGACTATCTTGCGTCCGGTCAGACCGGCATCCGATTCCGGCCCGGGAATATGCCATACTCCCGTACCGTTTACTACTATCCCTGCTTCGTTTAGCTTGATATCAAAGCTCTCAATAACCGGCCTGATTATATGCTCTACAGCCTGGTTTTTAACGGTTTTCGGGTCGACACTTTCGCTATGGGCAAGAGCCAGAACTGTTTTTTCAGCGCCTATAGGTTTGCCGTCCATGTACTGAATGGTCACCTGGGCTTTACCGTCCGGCCTCAACCAATCAAGTACTTCTTTTTCCCTGCACTCATCAATTCTTTTAGTTAAAGCATGGGCAACCATTATAGGTAGCGGCATCAGCTCTTTCGACTCATCCAAGGCATAGCCGAACATTATGCCTTGGTCTCCGGCCCCACCCGGATCCACGCCGACAGAAATTTCTGACGATTGCTGGTGGAGAAAGCTGGAAAAGTTAGACTGGTCTGAAAATTTCCATTCAGGTTTGGTGTAACCAAGCTCGGCTATCTTGCTTCTGGCTAGCGCTTCGTAATCAATTTTGGCTTTTGTCTTAACTTCCCCGAATAGGCTTATCTGGTTTTCGCCAACTACTGTCTCTATAGCCGTATGGGAAGACGGATCTTGGCGCAACGCTTCGTCTAAGATAGCGTCGCTAATATAATCGCAAATCTTATCCGGGTGGCCGGCGCATACGGATTCGCTGGTAAACAATTTAGGTTGTTGGGACATTAAAAAATCCTTTCTACCGCCAAACGGACAAGAAAGGATCATAGATGATCGATATCTTTCCGCGTTCTAAGCGGCCTAGATGGGGCACCCGGCTTTACCCGGGTTGCCGGCGGTTCATTGAGCTAGCTCTCTCCCCGCACTCTTTATATCTGCAATTTGTTAATAATCTTAATCTAACACAGCCTTTAGCCGTATAGCAATCATATATGTAGTTAAAGACGATAATTATCTGATACAATTCGAGAATGAATACCGAGTCAAGGCGCGTCCAGCGTACATACCTGACTTTGACTTTGCTTAACACCCTGGCAACTTCATTGATATGGGGAATCAACACCCTATTTCTTTTGGATGCCGGACTTTCTAACACCCAGGCTTTCGCAGCTAATGCCTTTTTCACCGCCGGACAACTGCTTTTTGAAGTACCTACCGGCGTGGTCGCTGACAGTCGCGGCCGACGGACATCATTCTTACTAGGAGCCCTGACTTTAGGACTTTCTACGGCTGGGTATCTATATATGTGGGAAATACAAGGGCCTTTCTGGGGTTGGGCACTTTCTTCTGTAGTCTTAGGTCTTGGCTACACCTTCTTCTCTGGAGCAGTTGAAGCCTGGCTGGTTGACGCGCTTCATTACACCAAATTCAAAGGCAATCTGGACAACATATTCGCCAAAGGCCAAGTTGTCAGTGGTATCGCTATGCTTAGCGGTTCGGTGGCTGGGGGAATCATTGCCCAAGCCAGTAACTTAGGAGTGCCCTATATTGCCCGAGCAGCTATTTTAGGACTTAGCTTTATAGTGGCATTCATGGTCATGCGGGACATAGGCTTTACGCCCGAAAAGAGCAAACAGCCGATAAGAGAAGCCAAGAAGATATTAGATGCTTCAATAGAGCATGGTATCAAAAACCGAAAAGTGCGGTGGATAATGCTGTCTTCTCCTTTTATGATGGGGATCAGCTTTTATGTGTTCTACGCTATGCAGCCGTATCTATTGAAGCTTTATGGCAACCCGGAAGCATACTCCGTAGCCGGATTGGTCGCGGCAATTGTGGCTGGAGCACAGATACTCGGCGGTACGATTGTGCCTAAGATTATAAAAATATTCGATAAGCGCACTACAGTCTTGCTGGGTGGTTTTTCTATAAGCGCGCTGGTGCTTGTCATATTCGGTTTTATCAATTCCTTCCCTGTAGCCATCGGGCTTATTGTCATATGGGCCATGATTTTCGCAACCTCCATGCCGGTACGCCAGGCATACATAAACGGAGTCATACCGTCGAAACAACGGGCAACCGTATTGTCTTTTGACTCAATGATTGGTTCCGGAGGCGGCGTCATATTCCAGCCGGCATTAGGTAAGGTTGCCGATGTTTATAGCTATTCGGCTTCCTATATGGTAGGTGGGATAGTCAGCGCTATCGCTGTTCCGTTTGTTTATTTAGCTCGCAAGGAAAATTCAGAATCCGACCCGATTAAAAAATCAGACGAAGATCATGACGATGATGTCATGGAAGAATTTAAGAGATAGAAAAATCTTTGTAGTTTTTTAGTTCGCCCTCTGAGTAGTCAATGTTCTCTACATTGGCATGCTCCGGGCCTTCTTTGCACCAGTTAAGCAGTTCTTGTAGCGCCTCTTCGCTGCCTTCAGCTTCTATTTTTACTGTTCCATCAGACAGATTTTCCACCGTCCCTAAAAGCCCCAGCTCCCCTGCTTTTTCTGCAGTACTCTGCCGGAACCAAACGCCCTGAACCCTGCCGTATACCTTGATGCTAAGGTGCTTCATTGGCTTGAGCTAATTATTTGAACCGGTTTTTTCGAAAGTGCTTCCATCGCTGAGTTTAGCACTAAGCGTATATTTTAGACATCCGTTCGCGTTGCAATCAAACGGGTTGTATTCAATGCCCGAGAAGAAATCTGCAGGAAGGCCTGACATATTAGCTGCCCGCCACGACTGGTCATTAAGCTGGGATTTTGTAGGATAAATTGCGTTTTCTGCAAAGTAAACTTCTATATTGGAATAGATAGAGTTAACATTTGCTTTTGTCTCCGCATCGCCAGCCTTTGCGTTTATACCAGAAGCTGGACTTGCTCCTCCATATACAGTAGCTAGCGATTTAGGGTCTATACCTAGTTCTTTCAATAGTTTTCCTATACCTATAGTGTTGTTCGGCTTGGTTATTTCAAAATCTCCACTTAGAGATTTCATGCTCAAAGTTATCTTGCCGTCATAAGCTCCTTCATTTTCACCGCCGTTAAAAGTTACCTCGCCGCTGCTTTCAGCAGTATTCAGGTTAGTCGTAACCGTTATTTTGGAGTTAAAGTTTCCTTCTTCGCTAGCAAATGCGAAGAATAAGCCGACTTCATCGGTGCCGTCATAGTTCTGGCCTATATCGAAGTATGATTTTTTATCTTCGCTATAAATACGGATTTTTTTGATAAGCTTATACTTCGAATCTATCCACATTTCGAATGTATCTTCAGCTTTTATAGTGTCGGCGTCCTTTTGGCAATCCTCGCCTATCTTTTGTTTTTGCTCTTCTATCTGCTCATCATTCAACCCTGAGAATTTTTTGTATGTCGGACTGGACGCCAATGTGTTTGAGACAGCCTCGCAATATTTTTTGTAATTTTCTTTGTTCAAAGCCACCTCATAATGGAAGGTATCTGTGCCCTCAACTTCTTCTTTGCCCAAATATTGCTTGTTTTCTATCACTGCTTTTTCCGGGTCGGTAGTAAAGACATATTCATTAGTATCGCCGTATAAGTCACGTATCAGCGATGATATTTCATCAAAGGTCGGGAAATCTTCTGTATTATCTTGTGTTTCTGGAGCTTCAAGGCCGTATTGGTCAGCAATGGATTGTAAATAGTCCGATGATATTTCCAGCCACTTGCCTTCATATTTGCTAATGCCCGGCAAGAACAAGTCCGCGCCAAGAGCTTTCATGCCTTTAAGGTTCAGGTAGGTATCCGGGAATTCCTTGCCATCGGCGGTTTCACTCAGAACACTCAGATCGAGATTAATAGGCTCCGACCCTTCCACGGGAAGACCTAGTTTTAAGTTTGAGTCCAGCTTAGTTTCATCAAACTTAGCGTTGAACTCGCCGTTGATATTCTGATTGTTGTAGTTTATGTCCATAGTGGCATTAACTTCGGACTTTTTGAACTTATCGTAAGTTTCCCGTTCTGTCGCTTGGTTGAGTATCATCTCCAACGCATCGCCGGACCTGTTCATACCGGTTCTATAAACATTCTCCGGCTTATTAGGGATGTAATAGCCGAACACGTAGCCGGCAATTAGAAGAACTAATAGAATTGGTAGGCCTATCAAAAATAATTTTTTCTTAAAAAAGCTAGGATTAGCACCTGCACCCGCAGTGCTTATCGGGTCCGAAGGGAAAATCTCAGGACCGCCCGGTTGAGCTGGGTTGGGACCAAACTGAGTCCCGCCGGGAGAAGACGGAGTACTTTGGCTTGGACTGGCGGGCGGGTTAGTGCTGGCAAAACCAGTTTGATTATTCTGTGGAAGTTCGTTTTTAATCGGTTCGCTTGGCGGTGGCGGTGGAGACGGATTATCCGCTGCAGGGGCAGGTGGAGGAGAATTCTCGGCACCTGTCGGCTGAATAACTCCGCCCGGAGATGAGGGTATATCATCCTTAGGAGCCGGAGGATTATTATTCGGATTTATTTGATTATTATTTTCTTCTGAATCAGGGCTCATTTAATAAGCGTTAGTTTTATACTAAAAGTAGTGTAGCACAATTGCCCGCTAATCTACTCAGCGCCGGATCTTCTTTCAAGAAGAATGTCGTGAACTTTCTCAGCCTGCTTCAGAGTAAGCCCAGGAAGCATTCCTTCCGCTGTAGTTATATTTCCGCCTATAACATCGTTTTTATGAAACAGGCTATTGCCGGATGTTTCAATCTCTATTCTGGCCAAACCTAATATTCTGTCGGTAAAAGTACGGGTGATATTTACGTTATGAATCTTGTCAAAGGGTATGCTGATGTGCTTCTTATGTATTATCCCGTACTCCATATTGAAGCTATACTCGTCAATTCCGTAATAAAAATATCCGTGTACTAAACTGGCAAAAATATAAAGCGTAAAAATATAGAAGATCAGCGCCCCGGCAGACATAAGAGGCTCAATAATTAGCCCTCCCAAAAGCAGGAGGAAAATTATCCCGGTATATTTAAGATACCCTATTACAAATGACCACTTTGCCCGACCGCAAAGATTCTTTTTATTTATTATCCCCGGCTTAGCTTTTTTGTGCGCGGAATGAGGCTTATGCGCATTTGCCACTGCTTGGGCGCCAACCGTATTAACTATCGTAGGTTCTTGGGCTCTGTAAACTGCTGCTTCGTCACCGTGCTGTGCCGCTCCGCAAAACTGGCAAAAGTTCGAGGTTTCTCGTATCATCTTCCCGCAGTTACTGCAATATATACTTGCCATTTGCAGATATTATAGCCTAAACGGGTTTTCCTTAAGAATCGCTTTTATTTTTGATGTGGGGTATAGATAAATTCTTGGTCTGGTACGAGATCGCTCAGGTCTTTAGCAAAATAAGCCATAAAAGGATCTACATCTGATGCATCTTTAAGTTTCGTTGGCGGCAAACACCTTACCTTGATCTCGTCGCCCATACGCCATAGCGAAAGCGGCATTACATAAGTATTCGGATGAGACATAAGCCTTGCTGTCCCTTCGCTGACTCCGCCGCCGCGGGTACTTCCTATTGGAGACCACATTACTAGCGCATTTCCTTCGTCCAGCAGCTTATTATTGTCTTCTGCCGCTTCCCTGTTATTGCGGTCTACTTCAACATCAGGTAACACGCCTTCTATAACATTCCTGGATGCTTCCGTCTTAGGAAGCAACAAATAAGTCGTATCGGCAATGGTACTTACTACATCAAGCATTACAACCTTGCCAAGATTTGGCACGCTATATTCTCCCCAAGCAATTGCTTTGCTTAAGCCTAATGCAGTTTTCTCCGGAGTAAAGCCTTGTTCGTCAAATAAGTCCAAGTCCATTTTTAATGCAATTGCGGTATCGATTATGTCTTTTGCATGATAAGTTATGCCGAGTATGCTTTTACCTTGCTTCATTAGTTTTATAGCCTCTTTTATTGCCTCGCGGGTGCCTCGATCATTGCTAAGTTCAGCTATTGCGTCAGGGTATCTGGGATCAACATTTTCCGCTACAAAATCAGTGTTTTCCCGAGGCTGGCGAGCTCCTTCTACTGAAAACCTCATAGGTGCTTGGCCTGGATACTCGCTAGGGTCATCCGGCAAAAAATCCATCAAACTTCCTTCAGCTTCTACATGATCATTTAAGAGAGACCTGGCGACTTTCGGAAGAGCGTCTACATATAATCTTCTGTCTCTTACGGCTTGGACGGAGCTAGGGCTCGGGCGCATAGCTGTAGGTATTTGGCCAAGATTTGTTATTACTTCAAGTTCCGAAAGCGGGTCTTGTCCGCCCTGCTGACGGGCAAGTTCTCCTCCGTAATAAAATACAGTGTCGCCATAATCAACACCCCATCTTTCGCAGACAGTCTCAAATTGCTGTTTTTGCTGACTTAATGAAGGATCTAGCTCGCTTGGGTCTGGCATGATTTAACAGTTATCTTATATATGCTTTTAGTAATGAAGAAATCTCATTTTCACAATACATTACCAGATTCCCATCAAAATAAAAATTGCTTATGCAAACAGTCCGTGAAGCGAGTATTATATAGATATGGCCAAGGTAGAGCTCAAGACCAAAAAGAACGACGGTGATGTCGATAAATTCTTAAATAGCGTAGAAAGTGAACAACGCCGTAAAGATGCCAAGATAGTAACTAAACTTATGGAAGAAATTACCGGGGAAAAACCGGTCATGTGGGGTTCTTCCATCATAGGGTTTGGAACTTATCATTATAAATCCCCCGCTACCGGCCGCGAGGGCGACTGGATGCGCATAGCCGTATCACCCAGAAAGCAGAATCTGACCGTTTATTTACTGGACGGATTTTCCGAATATTCTAAGTTATTAGCCAAACTCGGCAAGCATAAAACCGGCAAATCCTGCTTATATATAAATAAGCTGGAAGATGTAGATATGGATGTCCTAAGCAAGATGATTAAAAAATCTTACGAATCCAAAGCCTTAGGCGAAACTTAATAATATAATTTTGTTTTTTTGCCAATTTTAAATTAAAATATCTTGTTAGATGACAAGACGAGGTTTTGCGCCGATAGGCTCAAGAGGCGAATGGTTGCAGTTTGCCAGCGGTAAACGCTACCCCTATGTACTGTGGGGAGGTACCTTCAGGGAGGCTTCAGATAGAATAATCAGCGACGATTCTAGTAGAGTGAAAGCTATTTCCGTTATAGCCATCGGCCAGATAGAGCGCAGTGAAATCGGCTTGCTTACTTTCGGAGAAGGCCTAGGGCCGGAAAAGACAGCTTCAGAGCTTCACGACCAAGCCCAAAGATTAGTTTCAGGCACCGTTGAAACGCCTAGCTGGGCTGAAGAATTCGAAGAGCCGTTTGAAGATTTTAAGACAATGTCGCGTCAAGAAAATAGCGGGTTGGTGGTAGTCACTCATGGCAGCGACACCGAATCAGCTTCCTTCGGTAAAAACACCGGCCCTTCCGTATCATCCCATGCTTTAACAGCTATGGGAGATATGCTTATAAATGAGGCTGGCTTGAAAGCCCCAGCGCAAGCAGCACAACAAGGCCAGCCCGCGGCTTAAAAGCCATACTTTTTTATTCCAAAAAATTTAGTTGAAAATAAAGCCACTTAGTGATAAAATTTGCAAATAAATAAGGAGTTAGTATGGCAGGTGCAGGTAATGATTCTGGGGCAAATAATGGT
Organism: Saccharimonadales bacterium (SeqCode); assembly: GCA_036276695.1. Classification (GTDB taxonomy): domain Bacteria; phylum Patescibacteriota; class Saccharimonadia; order Saccharimonadales; family 2-12-FULL-41-12; genus JANWLD01. The sequence continues at coordinate 8,922 of DASUOI010000040.1, forward strand.
GCGGAAAAAGGACCAGAGGTTTCTTTACCCGGAGCTTTGAATGCTGGCGAAGAACACCAAGGAATTGCGGGCGAACAAGGTGCAATAAGAAACGGTCTGGACGAGTTAGAAGCACGTAGAGAAGACATAGAGGCGCGCCATGAGCGAGACCTAGCCCAAGTTAAGGCATATCATGAAATAGAATTGGAAGAACTGGAAGGTCAGCAAGCTCCCCTCGTCAGAAGAAGAGCAGAGCTTGAAGGAGAAGTAAAATCACAACAAGGCAAAGTTTCGCATTGGAAAGGAAGACTAAGAACTCTTGCTAGTAAACCCGGTGCTTTAAGGGGCGACCAACTGCTTTATGCAGCCTTTGCAACCAACGGGGATACCAGCAGAGACGGTCTTGATACAATGGCGGAAGTTGATGATACCGTTAGGGAAAATGGCGGTGAAACCTTCGTAGTATTACAAGAAGGACACTTATCATTTGGCCGAATAAGAGAAGATAATGAAGGGCTTCTTATTGACACATCACTGGAAAGCGATTCATCTTCTCCTGATTACATAGAAAGGGTTCGCTTGCCGGTTCAGTCGTATGATATGGGCGGCCAAGAAACATCTTATGCCTATGGTTGGGTCTCTGGAAATTTTGATGAAAGAAAACACGATTACAGTCAGGACCCAGTCTTACATAGACACAAAGACGAGGATGACGAAGTAAAGGGCGGAGGTTGGCTATGCAAAGTTCAGATTGAGGGCGCTAATCTTCATCTAACAGACCCTACTTCCTTGAGAATCTTAGACGAGTTTGACGGAGAGGTGAAAGCAGAAGAGCTTCTAAAAAGAGGAGATGATGGTTTTATGCTGACAGGAGAAGCAGCAAGTAAGTTCTTGCATCAGTTCATAGACAGTCGTATCGGGCAGATCAGTGACGAATGGGATACGGAAGCAAGCGCAAGAGAAGCATCACGCTGGTCCGCACTTGCGTCTCGTCTTGGAGTTTCAGTAGATCTCACAAAGCTCGAAAGATTTAAACCCGGATTCGACGATATATAGGATAACCAAATGGGTATAGAACTAAGCGCAGAAGGAGAAAGAATTGCCGAGGTGCTCCCCGAGGCTCAGGCTGGTTTAGACAAAGCCCAAAGTGAGCTAAGAGGTGTAGAGCAAGAAGCAAAAGGTCTGGATAAAGCCTCGAGCGAAATAGGAGATAGACATTCTGAAGAACTAAGGGGCTTAGCTTCAAACAAAACACAAGAAATTCTTGCAGATTATAGCCCTCGTCTTCAGTCGGTTATAGCATTAGCTTTAGGTAATAAAGACATGGTTCTGCCCGATGATCCCGACCTGGAAGCTTGTCAAAAAATAGCGGAGCTCGATGCAATTATCAAAGATTCTGCCGGTCAGCCAATAGTTGTAATAAACCCAGAAAAAAACTGGGTTGACTTTGCGATGCTTGAGGAAGATGACCCAGATAGCATGATAGATACAAAAGGACTCGTAATAGGCAGGACGGGACCTTCTGTCCACAGTAAAGACAGAATAGAGTTGCCAACCTATAGTCCATTAGCTATAGATCCAAAAACCGGATCGCAACCGGAAGATGATGATGTAGAGTTGCAGCTTCGAGAACATAGACATGGTCTATTGCCACGAATTGTCATTGATCCTAAGACAACGAAAGCAGTGTTGTCAGGTGAAAAAGCTGAAGATTATCAAGAAGGCAACGAGGATACGACGCTGGTGCTGGTTGGATATGAAAATGTTAGAGAAATATTAAATGATATCTTTGGGTTTGAACCTGGAGATGACGAGGCAATCGAGTCTTTCTTTAAAATAAATGCATTGATTAAAAAGCTTGGTGAAAAATCCATTGATTTTGACCCCGACTTCATTAATGGATACCTCTCTCATAGAATTGCTGAGCTGGAAAAAGAAATTCAAGAAGCTGGTGGAGTTGAAAAAGCTGATAGATATAAAGTTCGTATGCTAAATACTCTACATGACAAACACGCCTCTTTAGCTGAAGATGGTTGGCTAAGCCGATAGCTGGATAACAGTAGTCAATTACTGTAGAATATATTTCGTCATTGGGATAAGCCAAGAATTTTAATTTATAGGGTGTAGCCAAGCGGTAAGGCAACGGGTTCTGGTCCCGTGATCGGGGGTTCGAATCCCTCCACCCTAGCCATTTTTCTTAGGCTCAGATTTAACTGAGGTTAAGAAAAATCAATGATTATAGGATACGAACGGGAATGCCAAGAATGTGCATTCCCCGGCATTTTGCGAGGATACTTCCTAGCAAAATGAATCCCTCCACCCTAGCCAAGTTGAATTTAAAAAGAGCCCGATAAGGCTCTTTATTTGTTTAGGCTTAATTCAACCGATTAAGCCTACCTCGCAAAACTTCACTCTCGTTGCATTTCTTTGCTATTCACCATCACATTAAAAATGCTAAGTTAATTATATCATAAGTTTTTTTAGCACAAGCAATCTGTTGGATTTTGCCGTTGTGAATTCTTCAACGTCAAAACTTACCCCTGTTATTTCTCGAAAAAAATATATTGTATAGTATGTTTTATCATATTCACCCAATGTTGAGTATTTGCTTATATGTACTTTTTATGGTTTGATTAAATTTATGCTAAGTTCTCCACCCTATCCCGCAAGCCAAGAGCTAGATATTTTCAACCCGCAAAGCAATAATCTGAGTGGAGAAAAACTATATGATGGGTTTGTACAAGGAGTGTCTTCATTAACCCAAGAAGTTGTCGGATTGGAGCTAATTACTATAGAACCTGACGATGACATACCTATACATGAGTTACTAGACAGAATTGACGAAGCTGTTCATGAACAGGAAGAACCCGACACCAACTTGTCACAAAAAATCGGTAGGCTATTACTTGTAACAGAAAAACCAGATATAGAAGCTAAATTATCAGATGTCAGTATGACGACTTCAGAAGAAGGCTCAATTATATATAAAAGGTCACGAAGCTTAGAGGAACAAAGAGAAGAGTGGAAATCCCGACGACCGGAAATAGACAAATTGTTAACTCCTGCGGAAATCTTAATATTGCCTCATTTACATAAACCCAGGAAAGAGGCTGTGCAGGATTTAAGGCTCACAGGATCAATGGCATTCACGAGACGAATCGCAAGCATAAAACAAAAACTAGGCTTGGATACGGCTGAAGAGTTAGCTTTGTGGGCTTTGGAGCACGGTATCGAATATGACCTGACTGAGCCCCCGGAAATAAGCGAATTTACACTTCGCGAACGCCAAGTAGCCTGTAATTTGTGGAGGAAGAATCCTGATATATCTACGCATCTTGGGATTACTCCGAGACAGGCTCAGCTCGACAAAACTTCTTTGTATGAGAAAATTGGTACCGACAGTCGTGCTGAGCTGACATTAATCGCTCGATATTACGGGTTTGAACCTTCGCCTGAGGAATTGGCCACCAGTGCCGAAAATATACCTGACGTTCTTCGGATATTCACCAAACAGCAACGAAAAGTACTACCTCATATACATCTACCCGATGATGTAGCGACTGCTGAGTTAGGCTACAGCAGCCCGACTTCGTTTAGATACATACTCCAAAGAGCAAGAGAACGGGCAGATGTGCCGAATCGAATTGCCTTGGCGTTAAAATTGTTTGAAGGAGGCATTAGATTTAATGTTCGCAAGCCGAAGAAACCGCTAGGAGAAATCCTGACGGAAGATGAACTAGAGTTTGTTTATTCTTTAAATGATCCCGAATTAGACGCAGATCTTGCCGAAGGATTAGATGCAAAAGTAGAGGATGTCCAAAACCGGGTTTACAACATTAAAAACAAAACCGGAGCCCGAACACGGTTGGAATTGATCTTAATGGTACGTCAGTTTGACAACGGAGAAAGTAAACCTATTCCTCCTAATCTCCGTTCTAAAAAAGAACGTCTTTTTGAAGCACTTGGGATTGATCCTGTACCACTAGAGCAAGTCCGCCCCCTGTTAAGGCATACAACTCCTAGGCAAGCCGAATTCATTGAAGCATATTATTTTGTGGGGGATGACGTATCTTGGAGAGACGTAGCAAAAGAGTTTAATGTAGTACCTTCGGCGGCAATACAGAGAGCCACTCAAGGATTTGCTAAAATCCGTAAAAAAATAGAGAGTTAGAGCACGCAGGCCAGTCGATTTTAATCAGCTGGTCTCTCATACCGAGTTGTACTTCTCGGGATTTTCTAAATATTGAGATGAAGTTATTACTTTTACCTCTGTTTGCAAGCATGAGCAATACTGTTAAAGGCGATTATCTTATATAATTGCCTTAGCATTAAGCCTCAGTAAAATGGCAATGGAAATTATCTTTGGTTTCGGCTCACTCATAAATACAGACTCTTTAAGGTCTACCGTGCTTGAAGTTTCGGACATAAAGCCAGCGTATGTAAATGGTTTCATGCGGAGATTCAACTTGTGGAATGACCTTGGTTTTAGAACATACAACCCGGGATATATGGGTATCCCTCATTGTGTTTTGGACGTTGAAAAAATTTCCGACTCCAAATCTAGAGTCAACGGAATCGCTTTTAAAGTGAGTGAGTCCCAGCTGGACAAACTTAAGAACAGAGAAGAAGGTTACAAACTTGTAAAAACTACCGTGTATGAATTCAAAACAAATAAAAAACTTGGCGATTGTCACCTATTCTCCGCATGCAAGAATAACGGCAAATATGAGTTTGAATCGCGCGTACAAAGAAAATACCTAGAAATCTGCATGGAAGGCGCCAAGAAGTTCGGAGATGAATTCTACCAAGAATTTTTAGACACGACATACATAGACGACACGCCTTTGAGCAAGATTTCTAAGATAATAAGCAATGTATAATCTTATTTAGACAGTATGGAGAATATTGGCAACATAGTAGCCGGAATATTAATGGCGGGCGCGCCTCTATTAATTTTTGAAGCAATCTCTCGACAATACAAAGTCTCTGCAGAACTCACCAGAAAATCAATACATGTCTTAAGCGCCGTTGTGATTGCCTACATGACCTTGTTTTTAAGCTTGAATGAAATAGCGTTTATCTCAGTGCTGTTTTTTCTGCTTTTAGCAGTTACCCACCGATATCGTATATGGAAGTCCATCCATTCTATAAAAAGAGATAGTTACGGTGAGGTAATGTTTGCTGTCGGCGTCATTCTAGCTGCCCTACTAGCCCAAGAAGAAAGAATATTTGCTTGCGCTGTATTGGTTATGGGCGTTTCAGATACAGTAGCAGCTGTTATAGGCCAGCACTATACAAAGGCGCATAAAATATTGGGGCCAAAGACTCTTGAAGGGTCAATCGGATTCTTTTTGATTACTGTTTTTCTATTGGGAGCTTTCGGCGTAGCCAGTATCTATACAGCATTCGCTATAGCAAGCTTAGTCACTATTGCTGAGTTAATGAGCAGAAACGGATGGGATAATATAGCCGTACCTTTGCTTGTTGTCCTGTTCTTTAACTTTATTTAAAATCAATTTTTAAAGCCTTTTTTATTTCTTCGGCACATGCTGTTGAATCATCCTTATTGATAAACACGCGGTTTGCAAGTCCCCTGCCGCCTTTCATCTCTTTTTCAAAACCTTCCATTCTTGTGCCAATCTCTCTGTCGCCGCGTTTTTCCATCCAGGCTTTAGCCATGAAAAGAGGAGCTTCTATCTGGTAAACAGTACTGTCCGGGTAGTACTTAAGTAATAGCGGCACTAGCTGTACCCTGAGCATGACGAGAGCTATTTTACCTTTCTCTTCTCTAAGCTTAGGCACCCCATAACGGTAATCTAATCCGAAGGCTTTAACGGTTTTAATAAAAAAGCCGGACTCTTTCAGCCGGCCAAATTCTTTGCTTGATACAAACTTATGTTCCAGCTCTTCTTCACTGCCGTTTCTTTTAGGCCTATCTGTATAGGTTGGATTGACGTAAACCAACCCATCTTTGGATAGTTGCTTAAGCATGGTAGTCTTTCCGCATCCGGAAGGTCCGATTATTCCAAGTACTCGCATCCTTTTAGTATAAACAAAACTGCCCCGGTTTTACCCGGGGCAGCTAACAAATTTATTTTTTGGTTGGATTTATAGGACGTCTACGCCGTCATTGTCTTCGTTTTTGACAATGGTTACGGTGTTATTGGTTGTGTTGTTTGAATCTTTTGTAACACTGATAGCGGTGTTATTAGTGGTATTGTTTGAATCTTTGTTGAAACTGTCTTTGATGTATGTGTAATTTTTGGTCTCTTTGTTGAAACTGTCATTTATATAAGTTTTATCATTATCTTGGTTAAAACTATCATTGATATAGGTATTCTTTACATCCACGTCAATGTCTTTGTTGAAACTTCCGTTTACGCTCTTGTCGATGTTCTTTATGTTTGTGGTGTTCTTTGTAACATTAGTTGTGCTGGTATTGGTGTTGTTAAATGAATTTTTAATGCCGCTTGGAAGCGAATAGCTGGAGCTGCTCATGCTGGCTACGCCGGATCCTGAACTACCGCCGTTTTTACTGCTTTTTACCGGTTCGCTGCAGTTGCCTGCCGGAGGCACTACATTGTATGACGGACTGTTAGTTTGCTGTGTGTTTGCGGCAACGGCTCTTGCTACTTCGCCCTTTACCATAGACGTGACAATGATAGCGGAAGTCACGACTGCCGCGACGATTGATACGAATATTACTATTGCATTTATTAGTAAGGTGTTTTTGTGTTGAATAGCTTGATCATTATTGACCATAACATTTCCCTCTCTTATTTAGTTAGTCTTGTTTAAGGTCCCCCAACCTTACCTTGTATAAAACACTATAGTCTCGGGATTTCTTAAATAAAAGTGTAATATTTACAATTCAGCAAATAAATTTTATGCTTATGCTTTTTTATTAAGCACTAGTGTTAATTGGACATATGTTCTCTTAGTTAGTATGTTATAGACTGTAAGCATTAACATAAACAAGGAGAAAAAATGTTAGCAAGAATTATCAACGAAACTACGGATGCCGTGGTAGCGGCAGTTCAAGGTGTCGACGACATCTTAGATGCTGTAACCGGCACTGTTAAGGATCAGGTAATAAATGTTATACAAACCGGAGGGGATGTAGGCGGAAGCACCATAGAAGCAGTTGCGTCCGTAGCAGACGGAGCTGTTAAAGGCGCCGGTAAAGTCGGGGCATCCGTTACAGATACAGCGTTTAATACTATGAGTGGCGTAGTAAAAGGCGTCAGCCAAATTGGCGGAAACGTAATTGAGGCTATAAGAGGCGGAGCCGAAGGCGTGGTCAAAGCCACGGCAGAAACCGGTGGTGATGTCGGCGGAGCGGCTGTCAAAGCCGTAGAAGGCTCAATAAAAGCAGCCGGGGATGTAGGAGCTGATACCTCCGAAGCAGCTAAAGCAGCAGTAGGCGGCGCTTTATCCGCAGCTACATCTGTTGGCGGAGATACTGCCAGCACAGTCCGTAACGCCCTTCTTTCAGCAGCTTCCCTTCCACGCGACGTTATAGAGGCAGCCGTCAAAGGTTCCGACGACGAAAAGAAATAATCTCTTAAGTCATATCAGGTATCAGGCACTCGCACTTCAGGTCGGTTAGTTCATTAACCCGATTCATGTCTGCTTTCATGCCTTATTAAGTTAACAGATATAGGTTATATGGACTTTTTATAGTTTTTATGCTATAATATACATATGTCTAACAATATACCGTTAGTGGGCAGCGGGATACCTGTCTACTCAGCTAAGGAGCATGAGATTGCTTTAGGTATGAATGAAGGCGTCGATATAGGCCGGAACATGGCTGAAATAGACGAATATGGTATTCGAAACAGCGGCGGATTCCGAAGAGAAGGCCCTATTGAAGTCGCCCAAGCCCAGTATAGCGGTGAACCACTTGGTCTAGTAATGACTGATCTTGACGGGCTAAAAGCTATAAACGATGAATTAGGCCATCCGGAAGGAGATAAAATTATTAATAGAGCGCGGTCAGTATGGCGCGATATTGCAGAGGAATCAGAAGTTCGTATAGCGGTAGGACGTGTAGGGGGAGATGAGTTCGCTGCTATAGTCCATGGAGACGCGGAGCAAACCCGTTCGATTGCCGAAGAATTCGAAAAAAGATATAGGGGTTATGTCGAAGATCCAAAAAATGAAGAATTAAGAAAAAGGGGTGTGACTACATCCATAGGCTATGCCAATCTTTCTGACGAGACAAATACCTTTGCTGAACTTATGCGTAAGGCAGACGAACGAATGTATGTTAATAAAATAGATAAACTAGGCGAGCTGCGCAGGCGTGATAGGCTTGCTTTGTTAGCTGCTAGAGGGATTATCAGCCTCTTTACCAACAAGCGGCTCAGGGACGCTCCAAAATACTGGCGTAAAATGGGTGTGCTAGATTAAGCTATAATGTTTTTGTGGTTAGCAAAATTATTTTTATTTTCATCCTCGGCGCCGGTATTTTAATTGGCGCTCTTTTACTCAACTTTCTAGCTGGCAAACTAAATCTCAGCACTTGGTACGACTTCGTCAAAGACCCTGGCAATACTAATTTATTATCATATATATGGTTGTTTGCTATTTACCCTTTCGGGCTTGGTTTAACAGCTTATTTTATATCAAAATTCGTAGATATCGGGCAGTAGGTTATAATCTTCTAGATGAAGAAGTTAATCCGGAAGTTCAAACGCTTAAGCCGCAAGAAGAAAATCATCGTTATTATTGCAGCCGCTGCAATTCTAGCTGGGATAGCTGCGCTAATATTAAACCTAGGTAAAGAAGAACCTGCCCAGCCAGAACCTCCGCAAAAGTTTTATTCCCAGCTAACCGGAAATGAAGTATCTGAAGAAATATCTAACAGGCCTGTCTTGGCGGTGATGATTGAAAACTCTGAGGCAGCGCGCCCGCAGACAGGATTAGACTCAGCCGGGATTGTTTTTGAAGCGGTGACAGAAGGCGGTATCACCAGGTTCTTAGCTCTTTACCAGGAAGATATGCCGAAAGAAATCGGGCCTGTCAGAAGTGTCCGGCCACATTTCGTAAGCTGGTTATACGGATTTGATGCGTCCGTCGCCCATGTAGGCGGTAGCTTTAACGCCCTTCAGCTTGTTGAACAATTAAAGGCAAAGACATTGACTCAATTCACATATACCGAGCCTTATCGCAGGTCTTCAGAGCGCGCAGCCCCGCATAATGTCTATGCTTCTACTAAAGCGCTTCGTAGTCTCCAAGCTGAACTTGAATACGGCAAGAGTGAGTTTAGCGACATACCGAGAAGCGACGATTCTCCAGCCGAAATGCCCGATGCTAAAAAAATTAGCTTGGATTTCTCATCTCCTGCTTTCGCAGTGGAATTCCGATATAACAAAGAAAGCAATGCTTACACACGCTACCTAGCTGGAGCACCCCACGTAGACGCGTCAACAAACAAACCGATTACCGTTAAAAACGTGGTGGTGATTAAAGTAAAAGGCACGAACAGCGACACTATAAAAGCAGTAGGCAAAGGCGAGGCTTGGGTGTTCAAGAACGGTACTTCCCAAAAAGTCCGCTGGGAGAAATCATCCCACGAGGGCAGAATTAAAATAGTAGATGAAATGGGTAATGAAGTCCCGCTAAATCGCGGCGATACCTGGATAGCCGCTTTGACAGAAAATAGAAAACCGCAATTTTAATTTATAAGCTATAATTATTCTAAAGTGGAAGCAGATAACGATACGTTTACGATTCTTTCCCGGGTAGTTATAGCCCTTATTATAGGCGCAATTATCGGCATTGAGCGCGAAGTCAAACACAAACCGGCAGGTATCAGAACTCATATGTTAGTAGCCGGAGCTAGCGCATTGTTTTTACTCATAAATCAAGAGGTGGTAAATCAATTCTTAGTAGATAGCTCCGCAAATGCGGTATCTGACCCTACCAGGATTATCCAAGCCATAGTTATTGGTGTTAGCTTCATAGGGGCCGGCACAATATTAAAAAGCGACCACCAAAACACGATATTATACCTCACCACTGCGGCATCTATATTGTTCACGGCAGCCATAGGCATAGTCGTAGGCTTAGGCCTGTATATCCTAGCCGTCTCACTTGCCGCCATAGTCGCGATAACTTTATTTGCCGTTGGTAAATTTGAGAAAAAGTTTTTAGACTAAAACATTTTATCAAAACATTAATTGCATTCTTTAAAAATCATGTACAATGATGATTGTGCTCGGTTTAGAGTGGACCACTATTTGGATGATACTCGGTTTCACGTTTGCTGCATATTCAGTAGTAGCTAACGATAGTATTCAAACACTCGGAACATTTATAGCATCAAACAAACGTACCAAATGGTACATACTGTGGGGGTTCGCGGCCAGCATACTGATAATCACTTTAAGCTTAAGCTACATTTCTAATGGCGGAGATATCGCCTCCGGCCGGCTGGAAAAAATACCGTTCCAAGAAGTTCAGTGGTATCACGCGGTAGCTCCACTAGCTTTAGTAATCCTTACCCGAATAGGCATCCCCGTCTCCACCTCTCTTTTAGTCCTTAGCGCCTTCGCTTCTTCTTTAGTATTTGAAAGTATCCTGCTTAAATCGGCTCTTGGCTACGGTATAGCCGCGATAGCCGCTTACGTATTATGGGTAGTCATCTTTAGGTGGGACAACAAGTTCAGACCGGTTTCCAAAGAAAAAGAGTTCCAGTGGCGTGTTGCACAATGGACGGCAACGGCATTCCTATGGTACAGCTGGCTATCGCATGACATAGCAAACAGCGCTGTATTTTTGCCAAGGAACCTGAGCGTCATTCAATTTATACTTGTTATCGGGCTTTTCGTAGGATTTCTAGGCTACATACTTTATCGCCGAGGCGGCAAAATCCAGAACATAGTAATGGAAAAGTCGCACACCAACTACATACGAAGCGCCACTATAATTGACCTGACCTACGCGATAATTTTATTCATCTTTAAGGAAGCTAACAGCATACCCATGTCCACAACCTGGGTTTTCATAGGTTTATTAAGCGGCCGGGAGCTGGCTATGGCTAGCCGTATTGCTCATTATAAATTTAAGAACGTCTTCCCTATCGTAGGAAAAGACTTACTGCGCTTATTGTTCGGGCTAGCGGTCTCAGTAGTTATAGCCCTTGCAATCCAAACGCTATAGCTTAAGATTTTGTAGACTCTTTAACCTTCCAATACGAAGCAAAAACTACCGTGTTTTGGTCATAACGGCGGGTTATGTAATTAAAATCTCCGGCGCAGGTTATCAGGCGAAGTCCGGCATGGTCAATGTTGCCATAGACCGCTTCGGTCGGGAAATCTTTGTCCTGCGGGAACTGCTTTACCGCATCTACTTTAAACAGTACCGTTTTACCGTCCTTGCGCTCTACTTCTACCGTCTGGCCTTTTTTAACCAAATGCAGACTGCCGAATACACCCAAGCCATGGTCTCTGTTAACGTGGCCAGCTATTACTGCCGGACCCTGCTCGCCCGGAGTCGGGCCGAATTTGTACCAGCCCGCTATATCGTAGTTTTCCGGCACTTCCAGCGTTTGGTCTTTGTTCTTACCGGCTTCGGTAAGTTTCGTGTCGATATCCACCGCCGGTACACGCAGATGAGTTGGCTCTGACTCTGGCAAAAACTCATCTTTTTCCTGAGTAGGAGCCGGTGCGGTTAACAAGCTTTGGGCGCTTAATTTGTTATTGTTTTTACCAAAAGGACTGCCAAATATCTGTCCTGTAGAATAAACCGTCCCAAATATACCCGAGGCTATAAAAACGGTAGAGAGAATTAAGTTCTTTTCAAATGCTAAATCTTTTTTAACGCTCTTTTTTGTTTTTTTGGATTTTCTGGCTGGAGTCTTTTTCTTATTAACTTTAAATGTCAGCTCCAGGCTGATTCTTCGGGTGATACGTATATTCAGCTTTTTAGCTTGTTTTTTACTGGTCCTTTTGGCAGTATTGGACTTCTTTTTGATTGCCGGCTTTTTAGTCGCTTTGGCTTTTGTTTTAGCCGAAGTAGTTTTCTTTACAGAAGGCTTTTTAGCTCGCGAAGAAGCAGACAACCGGCTGTTTTTGGCCGGTTGTCTTTTCTTTGTTTTGCTTCGCGTGCTCTTAGCCACCTTTAAAGTATTCCTTTGAATTACTTTCTCGAACTTAGGCGCCGAATTTGGTGAATCGGACTACACCGTAGGCTAGGCTTGCTAGTGAACCTATTAGGGTTACTGCTGCTGTAGCTATAGTAGCTGCATCGCCGCTACCAGCGTTAACGCCACCAGCCGGAGCATTTACTTGCTCTTCTTCTTCAACATCTGTTGAAGTAGGTGTTAGAGGAGTCCGTGGGGTTTCACCGTTTCCTTCTTCGTCATCGCAGTCAGTGTCAACAGTTACGGATGCAGCATTTTGTTCCCAGAAATTTGGAATGTTGCGCCCCGTTACGTAATCAGCTTCTGCTCCAACTACCCAGTAGAATACTTCTACGCTACCACCGTTATAATCTTCTGGAAATGAAGCCGGAAGAGAGGTGTTAAAGTTATAATCCGGGCTGCCTTCAGACCATGAAATGCCATAGCTTAACGGAGTTAAGTTAGAAACTGCGCCTTCAAGTGCTCCGCAAACTACGTTGATATTAGGCTCAACACATCGCACATCTTTTGGCACCACATTACCAACTGATCCGTTGAAAGTACTTGGATCACAAAAGTCAGACTTATCTTCTACTACGACATCAATATGGCTGATACCTTGGCAGCTTGAACCACCTTTGAGTCGTGTAACTGTTACTTGCTGAGTTCCCACTCCGGTTATTTGATAGCAACCATTTTCGTATGTCCCATTACCCAGAACACCTGAATGCTGATTACCACCAAACATATTACTACCACTCTTGATACACACACCCTTAACCACTTTGCCGGAACCGACATCGTGACTAACGGAATCCGCCGACCCACCGATGCTACCTGTTACGTTTGCATTTGTTCCTTTACAGTCATCTGGGCTACCGTTTCCGTCTGCGTAGCTCGTTGGACTGTTTAAAGTAACGGAAAATGCTCCTACTGCAAAAACTGTTACCGTTGCTAATATTAATTTTTTTAACATAACACTATTTCTCCCTTATTAATTACTTACTTCCACCTCTGTTATTTGTAATTGTTTTGATGTTTTTGGATTTTTGTAATGTGCTAAACACCCTAGCTCATGATTTGCTTTGCCCAATAAAAAAGAGGGCCTAGCCCTCTGAGTTAATTGTTATTGTACTATTTTGTTTTTTTGTTGTCAATATTATTACATAATGATTATGCTTAACTATATTTTTGCGTTTAATTCCAGTAGGTACTTTACAACCCCTAATCATAGTCAGTATTATTGACTAAGAGGTTTTACTAATATGCATTATTATTGTATATTATAGCGATGACAGAAGCTGATTTAGTACAGGGCGAAACCGAGCCTGTGACTACCGAACAAATTGCAGAACAAGCATACGACAGGCTTGGGCTAGATGATTATTTAACTGATTTTGCCGGAGGCAACTTGGATGAGACGGAAGTTGAGCCAGTTCTTGCTCAATTTTCTGCCAATCTTGCCGAACTTTCCTTCCGGGAAGGAAATATAGATGTAGATCTGGTAAGGGCTGCTTTTAACCGTTTAACCGAAGGTTATAACACTGCTGCAAATAGAGTATACGGACCTACTCCTCCACCAACCGTTACTAGGGCTATTATGGAAAAGCTCAAAATAGTGCCTCCAAAAACAACCCAATATTATAAGGGGCTGGATGACAGGTATTGGAATATACAGTTCATAGAGCAGCTGCAAGGAGAATCATTTGTAGCCAGACAGGCAGAAGAAACAGATAGAGAATACTTTGAACGCTACCTGCAAGCCTGCATGAAAGGTTTTTCTTGGGCTAACTTTACTTACGTAAGAGGTGGCTAAACGCTATAAGCTAAGCTGGCTGGCGGAGAATGTGGGCATTTAGCGGGCCATCGGGTCCAACTGCTCCGAGGTCGGGAACTCTATCGGCAATTATGATTTCATTCACGTCTTCTCGTCTTTCAAATAATCCGGTAGCCAGCGCCACTACAGCTTCTTCGGGATCTGCACCTTCGGCCGCTAGTCTTTCTCTGGATAAAGTTACGCCGCTGCTTACCATAACAGTCTGGGCGAACCTCACTACTGCTTGAGGGGCATGTGGATCATTTTCCGTAGAGCCTTGACTTTCACCGACAAAATCTGCTCCCACTACCCCGCTTATATCAGGACGCACTGTGCGTCCGCCTCTGGCTTGTTCCAACGAAAACATATCCTCGGCATCGCCTTCAGCTGGAAATTGCTGGTTCGTATGAGCAGCAAGCCTGCCGCCCCTATAAAACAAAAAAGAGTTGTTCGGCTTTGGCCTTGCACCATTGCCGTTGCTTGCACCGTCAAATGTGGCGCTGCCTAAAGCGATTATTAGATCCGGATTTGTTGCAGAAAATTCTTTTACTTTTTTTAAGTCACTTTCTATCGCACTCTTCTGAGAACGAAGCTCGCTTAAATCACTAGGCAATTGGGCTTTCTCGCCGCCTAGGGTTATGCCTTCCGGCAAAAGAACAAAGCCTCTTGAACCGCGAAGAGATTGGAGAGCCTCTAGGGATAAGCCCAGGTTTGGTTGCGATACAACCGTAACAGCATCCCCGACACCGGTATTAGGGTTCTTTCCCCTAGTAGCGAAAGGGTGTATGCCATGCTGGCGTTCAAAAGTTGCTTCAGCTTTTACTGTGGTAGTTGTCATAATCTATAAAACACGTATGAAAATACGAGATGAAATTGTATAACATTTATTTTTGTAAGACAAATTCAAGAAACTAGACAATTAGTTAAATACTCTTTTAAAATCAATAGGGATAATTTTGACAACAAACTTAATTTAAGTAGTAGGAATATGGGACATTAGTCAAATAGCTATAATATATTTGCTATATTTACATCAGTGTTATATAAAATATATTGAATGAGAGAAAGAAGAGGTGAATTTCCTCCTGTGCCTCAAGGAGACATTGCTGCTGATGGGTCAGATAACCCTATGGCTTCCGTACCACCGGAAGCCATTGAGCTTTTGGGCGCAGAAACTTGTGAGGCTATAGCCGATAAAACAACTAGGCTAGAACGGCTGGATAGGCTGGCAAGCACGCCGGACCCTTTTAAGAATGACTATCGGCCGAGTGATATAGACCTTGGTTTTCTCAAGGACGACCAAGCAGAATTTGTGGTGGGATATCACACGGACTCCAACCCGAGTGCATTTTATAAAAGATTTGGGCCGATGAAACTTGGCAGAATTACAAAGAAACTTTTAAGAGCAGCTCCAAGAAGAAAAAGGGATTTGATAAAAAGAACTAAATCAGCCGCAAAAGATATTGCATTGCTCGAAGACCAGACAAGTTCGGCATCCGAAAACGCTGACGGACCTTTACCTATTGAGGGGTCGGAAGCCTTGGTTGACCAATCAACATGGACAGCCGAGCAGATTCCGCCTCGAAGCTCGTTTCAAACCCTTAGAAATATGTACACCGTAGCCGGAGGAAGCTTTGAACACGGAACAAGAGGCGCGCATGCAGGAAAGTCTACCAGCGGCGATTTTATGCAGGGACTTTCTCAAGGTGTTAGCACAATGGGAGCAGTTATCAGAAAAAGGCTAGATGGAATGAAATCTTTATTCAGTGATTCTGACTCTCTTCGCAGGCGTGGGACAGAATGTCATAGGTTAATAATCGGTATGGTAAAAAATTCGCAGGTATTCGAAGCTAGCGGGTTACTTGATATAACCGCCGCTGCCAAACAACAATTGCCCAGAGCTGGAAGCTTGGAAGAGGATGAGCTAGAACAAGTTGCAGCAGTTGAGCAATACCTGGCAGGACAAGTTGATATAGTTGAAGCCGTAATAAGAGAAGCCGATCCAGAAGCGATTAGCAAAGAGGGTTTATCTGCTATGCAATGGATACGGACGCCAAGTGTGTCAATTGAGCGCGAACAAAGAGAGATTCAAAGAAAAAGAGCCGAAGTTGGAGAAGATGTAATAAGCGGAATTACCCAAGCTAAAAATGTCTTAAGGGGCGGAGGACGACTAAGACCACCTGAAGGACAGACTGAAAAAGATGTGCAGCAAAAAGCTCAAGATCTACATAGCCTAACGGACGGAGACGGCGAGAGGCTTTTGGAGCGTGAGGAAAGCGGGGTTATAGTGGCTGCCGTAACCGGACATTTTGATCGTTTTAGAAAGGTAGTAGATAAAATTAAGCTACATACATCAAATGGCAATACAGATGCTTTCCCCGCTGACAGAGCCGGTGTAATCAATGAGATAAGAGGGTTTGACTTAGAAGGAGCAATGAGAAAAATCCACGATGTCTTAGGAGATCCTAACCGCCATACTTATATAGAGAAGGTTTTAAAACTTGAAGAAGTAGAAAAATTAAAAGCAAAAATCAAAGAAGTCTTAGAACCTGAAGAACCTCAGCCAAGCACTTAAGCAATATTGTTTTTAAACCCTTAAAAAGGTATTGTACTGATGTATATAGAAGCCAAAAATAAATATGCCGCCAAAAGACAATCCTCAAGAACCTTTAAATGAACCTCCCAGCAGCCCGGCTCCTGATCCCGAAATTTTAGAGATCAAAAAACCCAAGCCCAAGATAAACAAAAGGTATCTTATTGTTGTCTCGGTTATATGCAGTGTTCTTTTGCTTTCCGGGGCCGCTTTTGCTTTAAAGATATCCCAGAATAATCCCGGACCAGTCGAGACAGCCAATACATCTACGGAAGCAAATCGGCAGACTGAAGAAGTCGAAGACACCGCAAAGAAAAAATCCACAGAAGACGACAAGAAGAATACGTCAAAAAAAACAACGAACGAGCCTACTGACAGCCAACCCGCAGAACAACCTCATTCTTCAAACAGTCCTCCCCTGAACACTATTCCCGTTAGTAAATATGAAGGTTTTGATTATTACTATGCCGGGGGTAGCCAGGCAGTAGTCGCCAGCGGAGCATCTGCTACATTCAGCCAGGCTAGCCCGGAAGTCAACAATAGCGCTACTAGCCATAATCATTCTTTGATAGAAATGGCCGTCCAGTCCGCTAACGGCAACCAAACCGTAGAAGTAGGCTGGAATGTCGACCCTATAATGTATGGCGACTCTAAGCCTCATTTATTTGTTTTCCATTGGATAGACGGTGAAGGAACCTGCTACGACGCGTGCGGGTTTGTGCAGGTTTCGGAT
>DASUOI010000041.1:0-2833 GCA_036276695.1 Saccharimonadales bacterium (SeqCode)
AGTGACAGCAATAAGCCTAAAAGTAATAAAATAAACATAAAACTAGACACGCGTATCGTAATAATAGTTTTGTTAGTGGTTATTATTGCAATGCTGGTAGTTTGGAAGCCGTGGTCACCGCCACCGTCCAGTAACGACAGGACTATTGCGGTTACCGGAGAAACTACAGTTAAGGCTGAACCTGACGAATTTACATTCCAACCTAATTATGAATTCAAAAATGCTGACAAAGATGCGGCCTTAAAGCAAGTTACCGAAAAAAGCGAAGAAGTCATAGCCAAGCTGAAGGAACTAGGCGTACCGGACGATAAGATTAAATCTGATTCCAGCGGGTATAACTACAATTATTACTATCTGTCCGAAAGCGACCAAAACGTATACTCGCTCCGTCTGACGGTCATTGCCGACAATCGGGAACTGGCGCAAAAAGTGCAAGACTACCTTGTTACTACCTCGCCAACTGGCACTATCTCCCCGCGAGCTAATTTCAGCGAAGCCAAGAAAAAAGAGCTGGAAAGCCAAGCGCGCGACGAAGCTACGAAGGATGCTCGTTCTAAAGCTGAACAATCCGGCGAAAACCTAGGCTTCAAAGTAGGTGCCGTCAAAACAGTTGAAGACGGACAGAATTTCGACCAGATTGGCTACTTTAGAGATGGCGGAGCTACTCTTTTCTCTTCTGCGCAAGCCGAAGACAGTAACAAATTAGCCGTACAGCCAGGCCAGAACGATCTGACATACAGCGTAAAAGTCGTGTACTACGTCAAATAGCTACTCCTGCGCATATTAGCCCGCTACTGTTATACTTATTATAAGGTATGACAGAGAAGAAAAAATCTATAGCGAAGAAGTGGATAACAGTACCGGATTCTCCCAAGAATGCATGGAAAGAAACTCCAAGAAAAGTTCCGGCAAAACGCCGAAGCTCTTATTGATTAGCTTCCTAAGCTCTTAACATAGATGACACCGGCTCATCATCAGGAGAGATGGCTAACTGGTAGAAACGGCGAGGACGCGGTATTGCGACTTCAGTTGCTTCCCCCCAATGAGATTCTATGATGCCTCCTTCGCAGGCGTTTTCTCGGGTCCTAGGGCAGCAATCATCGTAAATAAAACCATAAGCTTGATTGCTAAAAACATACGCTTATGTTATAATGTCTAGTTCATGGGGCTGATTTAGCTCGACGTTGGACCTTAACAGATTGACTTTGCAAGCCGCGCGCTAAGCGTGTGGCCTACTGCATAGTATTTTTCAAAAAGCGAAATTGTATATTTTCGTTGCGAGAAGCTGGAAATTGAATGATGTATAGCCATAGCTATACTGAACGAAAGTTACAGTTTCGCAGCAGAAAATAGGCGATTGCAGCTTGGAAAATATTGTGTGGTAGGCCACTAATATGGCAACTTTTTAGATGCAATTTCTAAAAAACTAGCTGGCCTTCGGGATAGTTTTGTAGCTAGCCTACAGACTGCTTTCGTACCAGCGCCAGCATTGGTCTAACCAATGCCGCATACGGTTCGACATCAGATAGAACCTGATTGCGTCATATTATCTGGTTGCTTGGGCTTTACTTTCTGCCATAAAGCTCATTAAGACTTTGGCGGATGCGAAATTGGTTTTTTGTCCATTTACCGGCCAGTTTCTAAGACATTCAAGTGGACTAAGCTTGTAGACGGTCAATTAGTTAACCATCGGACGCGGTTGCAATCACCGCCAGCTCCACCAAAAACGCATCAGTTTAGTCTGGTGCTTTTTTTGTTTCAAATTATTTATCATGAAGCTACAATATTAGGGTTGAAGTAATTTCTTGTAAGTAAGGCTAGAAGTAAGATTATTAAAAAACCACTTGATTGTTTATAAACCACCAACACCCCTAGAGCTCTTAATATACCATCAATATCTGTAGATATGTCTCCATCATGCTGCCGTTCAACATATTCTGGCTTTAGGTCTGTAGTTTTCTTGATGTTTTCGATCTTTTATCTAAACGCTAAACTTCTAAAAGCCTTTCTAATCATAGAGGTTTTTATAGGCTGTTGCGTACGATCTACACTTATATCTTCTTTTCTGGGAGGCAATTCTCCAAAAATAGTTAGATAGATTGCTTCGGAATAATCTTTTATAAACCGTCTTAGCTGAGCTGATTCTTTAGGGTTAATCTCAGGATGTTTATGACTTACTGCTTCTAACGCATTCTTTCTAACACCTACTGCTATACGATTCGGGTCATTGGGGTCAAGGACTCCACTATTTCTTCCTATGTTCAAAAAGATATCGTCCACAGAGTAAGTATCGACACTCACACCAACTGAAGACAAAGCATCTTCCAGACGGCTGATAGATTTTCCGGTTATTATAATTTCAGTTATTATGCCCGCTCTTTGCACATCAAAAGTATTTGTTATTTGCGCTGCATGATTTATAAGTTTATTCCTGAGAGCTGCTTCAAATTCTTCTCTCGTATCATAATCGTGGGTTTGAGGAATTCCATCAGTAGCCATAAAAAAAGTTTTAGGTACCGTAGGTATATGTCCTCCAGCCTGAGCCAGTCTCAGAAAATGATGAGTCGTTAGAGCAGGAATACGCCCGGAAACATCTTCACCGATGATTGCATCCATAGGTTCAGAAAGATGCCCATCTAACATTTTTTTCTCAAAATCAACCATACCCTCAAAACCACCATGCGCTAAATACCATCCGACATTATTGTAAATTGGCTGTTTTACATAAGGATGCTGAGTAATGTTCTTTGGTGCTTCAGGATTACAAGACTCTAACTGCGTCATAAAAAATATTATACAATATATTAAATAATAATGCTAGAGTTGTTACATT
>DASUOI010000042.1:0-22500 GCA_036276695.1 Saccharimonadales bacterium (SeqCode)
GTCATGCCTGAAAGCTTTTCATATAGACGGAAATAGTTTTGAAATGAAATCGTCGCCAGAGTCTGAGATTCCTGCTGGATTTCAACATTTTCTTTGGCCTCGATAGCCTGGTGCAGTCCGTCATTGTAGCGCCGGCCAGGGAGTAATCGACCCGTAAATTCATCGACTATTACTATCTCGCCATCTTTGGTAACGACATAATCTTTATCGCGTTTAAATAGAGCTTGGGCTCGCAAAGCCTTATCAAGGTGATAGATAGTACGTATATTGCCAGTGCCGTAAAGATTTTCAATACCTAAGATTTTTTCTACTTTATCTACGCCGGGGTCTTTTATGGCTATCTGTTTCTGCTTTTCATCGACTTCATAATCTTCATCGCGAACTAGCTTACGAACGACTTTCGCAAACTGCTGATATGAACTCCCGCTGGCAGTGGAAGGCGCAGAGATAATCAGAGGAGTACGAGCTTCATCTATTAAGATTGAGTCGACTTCGTCAACTATTGCGAAATGCAAGTCGCGCTGCCTTAGCTGATCGACCTCGCGGACCATGTTGTCGCGGAGATAATCAAATCCGAATTCATTATTTGTACCATAAGTTATATCAGCGTTGTAAGCATCTTGGCGGCTGCATGGCTTTAAACGCCGCATTCTCGGGTCTTCATGGCTATCATTGGAATAACTAGGATCATAAATAAAAGATTTATCGGGGATAATCACGCCTACGCTTAGTCCAAGGAAGTGATATATCTCACTCATCCATCCTGCGTCGCGCTGAGCTAGATAATCATTGACTGTAACGACATGCGCGCCTTTCTCTTCCAAAGCATTCAAATAAACCGGCAAAGTCGCTACAAGGGTTTTACCTTCACCGGTTTTCATCTCTGTTACAGCTCCAAGGTGTAAGCCCATGCCACCTATAAGCTGAACATCAAAGTGCCTTTGCTTTAAGGTGCGCCAGGCAGTTTCGCGGACTAGTGCGAAGGCGTCCGGCAGGATGTCATCCAGAGTCTCTTTTTTCAGGCGGTTTTTTAAAACCTCGGTCTGCTTCTTCAATGCAGAGTCGGACATTTTTTTATACTTCGGCTCTAGGTCATTGATTGTTTTTACTCTTTTAGACAATCTTTTTACCGTGCGGATTTGGGGATCGCCAAAGACTTTTTTAATAATTCTTTTCATTTTTAAACTGAAGCGCCCCGTTCATCAACAAATACCGATATGCACTTACATGCGAAACTAAAAATCATTTATCCTCCAGAATATTAGGGTTATATTGTAGCGTTTTTTTATCTGTTTTGCTACTCAATCTCTATGGTTTCTTTGCGAACGACTTCTCCGTTTTTGAAATGATAAACGATTATAAGCTCATGGGGCATTTCAACCTGGCTGATGTGTTCGTCCCTTATTCGGTCTATATGTTTTATCAAAGCCCTGTTGGTATTGCCGTGTGTTACAGAAATTACTATCTCTCCTTCATCTATGAAGGGTTTTATATTGGAACTAAAATAAGGAACCGCCCGCTCATACACATCTTTAAGGGATTCGCCTTCCGGCGGACGATAATCATAAGCGCGCCGTATTTTCATAAATTCTTCTTCGCCTACTTTTTCCTTTACTTGCCATTTATTCTGGCCAGCAAATACGCCATAATGTCGTTCGTTCAGGTCTTTGTGAGCCGTAACGGGCAGATGGTTTTCACCGTCGGTAAGATTATGGTGGATTATATCCCAAGTATCCTGCGCTCGTTTCAAATCAGAAACAAAAGCTCTTTTAATTTCATGTTCCTTCAGCTTTTCGCCTATTTTGCGAGCGTGCTCTCTTCCCTTTGGGCTTAGCACAGGATCAAGCCAGCCGGTCCATAGACCTTTTGCGTTATACTCGGATTCCCCATGTCTGACTAAAATTAGTTTAGACATTTCATATGCTCGCTAATTTATCAGAGCCTATTAGTTCAGCGATTCTGATTAATTCATTATACTTAGCTGTTCTCTCGCCCCGGCTTAAACTGCCTGTTTTAATTTGTCCGGCCCCGGTACCTACGGCTAGATGGGATATAGTTACGTCTTCAGTTTCTCCGCTCCTATGGCTTATAACGGTTCCCCAGCCTGCTTGCTGGGCCATAACAATCGCCTCGATTGTTTCGCTCAAAGTACCAATCTGGTTTAATTTAATCAAAATAGCATTAGCTGACTTTTCATTTATAGCTTTTTTAAGAAGTTTAGGGTTGGTAACTAGCAAGTCATCGCCTACAAGCTGCAGCTTATTACCGATTTCGATATTTAGTTTTCTCCAGGCTTCCCAGTCATCTTCGGCTAACCCGTCTTCAATAGATATAATCTGGTATTTTTCAGCTAGGTCTGCTACCCAGCTAACCATTTCCTTACTGGATAAGCTAGTGTTGTCGCTGGATAATTTGTACTTTTTATCTTCATAAAATTCACTGCTGGCTATATCCAAAGCTAGCTTTACGTCTTTTCCATATTTAAACCTGGATTTTTCAATTGCTTCAACAAGCAGGCCAAGTGCTTCCTCGTTACTATTCAAATTCGGAGCAAAACCACCCTCGTCTCCGACTGTGGTAGGCTGCTTCATGTCTTTCAATTGTTTTTTAAGGGAGTGGAATACATCAGCGATTATTTCCATAGCTTGGTTGAAGTCTTTTGCGGAAGCGGGCATAAGCATAACTTCTTGGATATCAACCCCGCCGCTGGCATGAGCCCCGCCGTTAAGAACATTTACCATAGGCACAGGGAGTATTGCGTCCCTTTTACCTCCGGCTTTTTTGTATAGCTTAGCAATATGTTTAAAAAAAGGCTCTTTACCAGCTTCAGCATATGCCGAGGCTAAAGAAACGGACAATATGGCGTTAGCACCGAAGTTTGATTTTTGTTCAGTTCCATCAAGCTCAATGAGCTTCCTGTCCAAGCCCGATTGGTCTGAAGCTTCAAAGCCTATAATTTCCGGGGCGATTTTGTCATTCACATTTCCGACTGCTTTACTTACGCCTTTTCCGGCAAACTTATCGCCGCCATCGCGAAGTTCTACCGCTTCAAGCGCACCAGTGGACGCGCCGCTCGGTACTATGGCTCTGCCGAAAGCGCCATTTTCCAAAGTTACTTCCGCTTCAACTGTCGGAAATCCTCTTGAATCAAATACCTGTCTTGCTTTTACGCTTTTAATTTTTGCCAAGTTAAAACCCTCCTCCTAAAACCTATCCGTAATATTTTACTACAACCTACCTGCGGCGGATAAATTTATGCACGAATCTCCTGTGAACTCTGGGTCCGCCATGTTTTTCTTTGTATTTTTTTAGCTGAATTTTCAACTTATTCTCTGCTTGGTCAATAGATGCCAGCTGAGTACTAGCCTTCTCTGTAACTGTAATTGATCCATGAGGTAGATGAAATATAACTTCGCAGGTAAACTTATCTCTGGCAGTTTTACGCTTAGATTCTTTCAGCTTTACATCCACTTTTGCCGCATCGCGGCTTTTCCTTGGGATAAATCTATCGAGCGTACCTATTTTTTTATCAATATACATTTCTTCATCCGCGGTCAATTGAGTATGTACGCCGGCAATTTGTATATTTTTTATCATATCTTTTCTTTACCCCCCATATATTTTTGCAAAGCCTTCGGTAAGCGTACATTGCCGTCTTTATCCTGATGATTTTCAATTAAAGCAATCGCTATACGACTGAAGGCCATGGCCGTCCCGTTTAGCGTATGAACATATTCGGTTGAACCATCAGGTTTGCGATAGCGTATTTGCAATCTCCTGGCCTGATAATCAGTTACATTCGAACAGCTCATTAGCTCGCGGTAAGTTTGCTCAACCGGACTCCAATATTCAACATCGAATTTTTTATACGCTGAAGCTCCTAAATCCCCGCTGGCTATCCTGACTAATTGATAAGGTAGCTCAAATAAGTCGCAGAGCTCTTCTTCGATTTCTACCAATTTTTTATGCCATTTTTCGCTTTCCTCCGGGGAGCAGAATATGTAAAGCTCCACTTTGTTAAATTGGTGAACCCGGTAAAGTCCCCGGCTGTGCTTACCATATGCGCCCGCCTCTTTACGATAAGCCGGGCTTACCCCTACGTATAACAAGGGTAGGTTTTTCGCTTCGAATATTTCATCGGTATGATAACCGGTAATCGGCGTTTCAGATGTTGCGATTAGAATCAGGTCTTCCCCGGCAATCTTGTAAATCTGGTCTTCCTCGCCCCGCGGAGAAAACCCTGCTCCGCTGGAGGTCCGACTGTTAATAAGATGCGGCACGGTTATGGGAGTAAACCCATGTTTTACCGCAACGCTTAAAGCCATTTGTATACAAGCCAATTCAAGCTCAACCAATGGTCCTTTAGCAAAGTAAAATTTGTTTCCAGCTACTTTAGCCCCGCGCTCAAAGTCCAGATAGCCTTTTTCTTCTGCCCACAAAAGATGATCTTTTACTTTACTATTTTCCGGTTTGCCTTCTTTTTTAATCGGTTTGTTAGCATCCTCGCCGCCAACAGGCGTATCGTCAGGAAAGATGTTCGGCACGTCTTCCATCAATTCCCGGTAAGAAGCCTCTGTCTCATGAAGAGTTGACTCTATTTTTTCTATGTCCTCCCTCAGACGCTTGCCTTTTTTAATTATTTCTTCAGAAGGTTTCCTGCCTTTACTTTGGGCAGTTAATTCATTCCTTTGGCCCCTTAGTTTTTCAACTTCTTTGAGTAAATCACGCCTCGACTCATCTTGTTTGATCAGTTCGGCAATATTGACTTTCATTCCCTTTTGATCAGCTTTTTTCTGAACTAGCTCTTTGTTTTTCCTGATGAACTGAATATCTAACATTTGTTTTATTATACCTTTTTATTCAAGTGTTTCAGAGTCAGTTCCGTCCTAGCTTTTGAATATTCACAAAAATCGCAAGGGCCGCCCATAGCAGCACGACCGACTTTTGGCATATCGCCTTCCATGCATTCTTTCATCTTTATAATTGCGCCTTCTACCCAGCCATCATCGCCTTCGTATTCAATGACTTTAGTTTTGAATTCCAGCCGGTCCCCGAAACCTTCTACGTCCATCCTGGCGTTGGTATAAACAAAATAACCTTTTGAGCTGACTTTGAACCCTTTTTGCTTTAGTAGCCATTGATATATTTCCATCTGTCGCTTATACATAATCTGCCAGTCAGAATCCAGCGTAATTTCAGCGTTTTTTGAAGTGGCTTTATAGTCCACCACTATTAATTCTCCGTTTTTGCTTTCCCACACGTCATCCACCGCACCAAATATATGGAGATTAGTCGGCTTATGTTCGACCGCTACTCCGCTGAAGTTATGCCTCCAGGTGTCTAGGTCTTCATGCTCAAAAGGTATAGCTTGAACTTTATTTTTTGTCATTAGCGGATGTGGTTTTTTGTTTTTTCTGTAACTATCGAATTCTTTTTTGAACAGTTCGTCTATTGTTTTATTTATTTGAAAAGGCGGTCCGCTTGGACGCTTGATCTTTAGACGCGCATCCAACCAAAAACATCTGGGACACTGCATGAATAATTCAATTTTGCTTCGGGAAAGTTTAAATAACTCTTTTTGTCCCGGTTGGTATGGTTTTGACCTGTTGTAATATGCCACTAGTTAACCACCGTAAATAATTCTTTATGCTGCACGGGAAGCTTTGAAAATGCACTTTCAATCTTTGCGGTAAGAGGCCCTCGCGCTTTGCTTATATTTTTATCATCTATCTGGGAACACCAGGTTATGTCGGTTGCCGTACCGCAGAAAAACACTTCGTCAGCAGAGTATAACTCCTCTTTGCTGACTTTTGCTTCCTTAAACGGTATCTTAGCTTCGGCTGCGATTTCAAAAATAGTTTTTCTGGTGATTCCTTCTAATATGTCGCTGTCGGCGGGAGGTGTTATGAGGCACCCTTCTTTTACGATGAACAGGTTCATGACCGCGCCTTCGCTAACGTAATCGTCCTTATCTAACATAATGGCCGAATCAAAACCAAGTTTCTTAGCCTCGTCGATAGCTAAAGCTGAATTAATATAACCGCCAGTCGCCTTTGTCTTCGGCGGAATAGCCAGGCTGCTATTCCTTTGCCAGCTGGAAACATTCACGCGAATGCCTTCTTCTTCGTAATTATAGTAAGCGCCAGGCATAGCCAGCATATAAACCGCCAGGTCATAATCGCCCTCTATGGCTGGCGATATCCTGGTATCACTTCTGTATATGATTGGTCTAATATAAGTTTGCGCTTGGATCTTATTTTTTTTAGCCAGTTTTAAGATGTCTTTTTTTACCTGCGCCGCATTAAATTTGTAGCGAAAATTTAAAAATTCCACGCTCTTTTGCAATCTAGATACATGATCATCCAACCGGAATATACCCGGTCCGTCAGGCGTATCAAAAACCTTGATTCCGCCGAATATGCCGACTCCATAATGAAGAGCGTTGGTCATAATGGATATCTTAGCTTCTTCTAAAGGGATTATCTTTTTTTCGAATATTGCATAAGGATAGTTTTGGAACTGCATTTATCCCTCTACCTCTGTTGGGTAAGAGCCTAGAATACGGCAGATCTTAGTATTTTTTTCGATATTATCAATGACAGTTCTTACATTTTTATCTTTCATGTGGCCGATAAAGTCTATATGGAAAGCATATTGTCCGGGTTTATAAGCCTGCGATTCCAGGCGAGTCATAGAGATGTTTTCTTTAGCAAAAAATCCGAGAATTTCATAAAGTGCACCAGGCTTATCATTCAAGACGCATATAAGAGAAGTTTTGTCGCTCCCCGTGGGTCTAGTTTCTATATTTCCTAAAGCTATGAATCTGGTCCTGTTGCCAGGCTGGTCATTAATGCCCCTTTCCAAAACATTCAATCCGTAAATTTCGGCAGCTTTGTTGCTGGCTATCGCCGACGAATTTTTGTGCTTTTTTGCAAGTTCGGCAGCTCTTGCATTGCTCCCTGCGGCGACTTGTTCTGCCTTAGGAAGATGTGCTTTAAGCCAAGTAGAACATTGGGCGAGTGCTTGAGGATGCGCATATACCGTGCTTATTTCTTCTAAGTTGCCTTCGGTGGATATCAAGCTATGGATAATAGGTATGCTGATTTCCGCACAAATTTTTGCAGTGGTTTCAAACAATAAATTATGAGTTTCACGAACTGCGCCTTCGGTAGTGTTTTCTATAGGCGCGATAGCTAAGTCTGTGCTGCCAGCCTCTACAGATCTAAAGACATCGGAGATACTAGCTTCCGATTGCAGGCTTGTAGACTTTCCGAACAAGTCTATCGCTGCCTGCTGGGAATAGGTACCTCTTGGACCAAGGTAGCTGACACTTACAGGTCTATCCAGCTGCATTTCGTTGCGAAATGAACTGATTATCTGGGAGAAGATGTCCTTTACAGCCTTTTTGGGCAAAGGACCGGAATCTCCATCGACTAGATTCTTTAGAATTTCGTTTTCTCTCTCAGGCCTAATCAGCGACTTGCCGCCCGAAGTTTTTTTCACTTCCAGAGCTAGTTTTGCCCTTCTAGCCAACAATTCCAAAATTTCGCGGTCTATCTTGTCTATATCGCCCCTGATTTTATCTATGCTCATTTATCTGCTCCGTCAAGATTATCGTTTATAGCTTTTAGTTTACTGACAAATTTCTCTCTAATCTCCTTGGAATACGGGTTTCCCCTTTGAACCGTATTAAATAATTCTATACTGTGATGGTTTTCAAGCTCAACTAAATCGAGAAGTTTTTGGTAATAATCCGTTTTAAGTTCGAACTCTGCGAGATCAAGTTCCCTCAGGCCGCGGCCGACGAAGAAGGTTAAGGAATGAACCCATGCCATCTGTCGATCGTGCTCTTCGGCAGACATTTCTATCACTTGTAAATTCAATAAGCTGCTCAAAAAATTATATACCTTAGCTTTATCTTTCAGGCTAGACTCGCATATGACTATTTTCTTTGTTTTGCTGCCGCCTAAAGACTGCGGGCCGAATAACGGATGGGTCGCTAAGTACTGGCATTTTCCCTGTAGATTTTTTTGTAAAATTTCAACCGTTTTGGTTTTGGACGAGCAGACTTCGACCACTATAGTATTTTCGCTTGTTTTGCCTGCTAAACTTGCGCAAACCTCTTCTAGATCATCAAGATTAACAGCCAGTATGATTGCGTCGCATTTGATAATTTCTTCAAAACTTACTTTTTTTATATTTGTTTTTTCTTCTATTTCTTCGTTTTTGTCGTAAACGGCAACTGAAATATTTTTTGACAATAACTCAGCAAGAAGCTTGCCGAAAGAACCATAACCTATTATTCCAATTACCATATATTAAAATCTGTCTATATTGTGACACAAAGAAGGGTGATACTGAACTTTATTCAAAAAACACGCTAAGAAGTATGATGAAGGCTGAGAACTTAATCAGATAATCAATGCTCAAATATTTTCCTTCTAGATCCAGGTAGCCTTTAGCCGTTACGCCTTTCTTGATGGCTTTATATTGTATAAAGGCTAATGCCCCAAGACCGAAAACAGTTGTGAAGGCAAGTGCATATACATGCCAGCCGAAGCTTTCCATGCCATATATACCTGAGCTTACCAATGAAACTAATAGAGGCATCGCCGCCAAAAATAGCGTAGCTAAGCTTACATAGTAAATTGATAGCTTACCCTTTGTCCCCTTGTTCTGTCTTTCGGATATAATCCATAATATAGCAGTCAGAACTACCAATGCCCCTGTTGTCTTGAGTGTAACAATACTATCAACTTGGGCGACCTTGCTGGACAGCGCCAGGATCAACGCTAGGGCTATACCGCTGAAAATCCACCTGATTACCGAGGAGGAATTTGCTAGTTGTGATTCGTATTTTTTGCGTAATTTTGTTACCAGTAGAAGAGAAAAAACTGCCGATAGGCCAAAGAAGAACGCTAGGACATATCTTATCTCAACTTCACACAGTGTTTTGTATGCGGGCCCGAAAATTGTCGCGTCCGTGGAAGCAAACGCATCTTTTGTGGCATATGGAAGGTTGGCGACGATAGTTTCTTTGGACATAAAAACAACGCTCAGCACCGCAAAAACAATGCTGGAAACTCCCGCGAAAATATTAAATTTCTTCAGCTTTTCAGTTGTTGCACCGTTATTTTTGTTAGGACTTGTGCTTTTTTTACTAGCCGCACTTGTTTTCTTTGGCTTGCGCGCAGATCTTTTTTTGGCAGTTGCCGCCATGCTTTTATTCTCCTTATCTATCTTGGAGATTACTATAGCACAAAATGCTAAACTCTAATTATGAAACATAGTGCTGGTCGGCAGTCTGATGCGGGTATATATGGACTGAGGCCAGCGCACTTGGATGCAAAATCTGTTTTCTCAGCGAGAAACGGACTGAGCCGTATAGGTGATACGGTGAAGGAGTATAGAAGATGAAAAACAGATTTGGCGCCAAGAGCATCAGCAGTGCGGCCGGCTCTGCCGGTCGGCAGTCTGATGCGGTGCGCTGGCCTAAAGCTACGCTGGCAGGAGGCTGCTTTTGGTGTTTAGAGGCAGTCTATCAAGAAGTAAAAGGCATCGAGCGAGTAATCTCTGGCTACAGCGGGGGAAGCGGCGATAGTCCTAACTTTGATAAAGTTCATATGACAAACACGGGCCACGCTGAAGCAGTACAGATTACGTTTGATTCTGAAGTAATTTCATACTCAAAAATATTAGAAATATTTTATTCCATCCACGACCCTACCACCCTAAATAAGCAGGGCTATGACGTTGGCGAAGAATATCGTTCGGTAATCTTCTACCACGACGCCGGTCAGAAAAAGACCGCCGAGGAGGTAACGGAAAATTATGCTGCCAAAATTTGGTCTGATCCTATTGTCACCCAAATAGTCCCCTATGAAAAATTCTGGCCAGCCGAAGAC
This sequence comes from Saccharimonadales bacterium (SeqCode), assembly GCA_036276695.1. GTDB lineage: Bacteria > Patescibacteriota > Saccharimonadia > Saccharimonadales > 2-12-FULL-41-12 > JANWLD01. Next base: position 9,906 of record DASUOI010000042.1, read on the forward strand.
TATCACCAGAATTTTTATAGAGATAACCCGAACATAGGCTATTGCCGGGTAATAATAAATCCTAAGCTAGAGAAGTTTAATAAACAGTTCAAAGACTTATTAAAGTAAACCTATCCTTCAAATCTAAGCCGTGATACAAGCCAATCCTTAGGCAAAGTGCTAAGGAACCATCCTGCTCTCGGACCAGAGTCTTTTCCTATTAGTACTTTATACAGCGTCTGGAAAAGCTGTTTAGGCTCAAGCTTTGTATTATCCTTGAATTCATAGACAGCTTTATGCAGCCATTCGGCATCAGGCTCTTTAGGACCTGATTCTATTTTCCCGGCAAGCGCCTTTAAATAATCTTTCTCGGCTTGGCTAAATTCCTTTGGGTTAACCTCTTTAAGGATATTGAATTTAACTTCTTCCGGGGCCCATGTGCTAAGCCATCCGTCTATAAATTTAAGTTCGCTTAAAATAACATTTTTCTGGGCTTTTACATTAACAGCATGTTCAGTTCTCGCAATTGTCTCCAGTGTTTTATGAGGATCTTTAAGCGCTGATTGGTAGCTAGCCACCAGATGAGAAAATGGTACGCTGCTCACTACCGACTCCACCTCATTTACGCAGAGTTCAACGAGCCTCTTTTTTCTTTCATCTTTGTCCGGTTTTGCTAAAAGCGCGGCGAATTCATCCATTAGGCGTGTTAAGCCGCCTATCGGATCAAAATGAAGTAATTTATTTGGCGGAGCATTGAGAATAAAGTAACGCATGACTTCTGACGGGATGATCCCTGTAGCTTCACTGGCAGACAGGCCAGTTCCCTTGCTGGCACTCATTTTTTTTGTGTCGCCAAATAAGTTTATAAAGTCATATTTAACGGGCAAAGGCGCTTCGGCTTTGAAAACTTTTTCTATGACTTCTTTTCCTGTGTCATAAGATCCTCCTGCCGATGCATGGTCGCGGCCAAACGGTTCAACCGCTACACCTAAAAGCCACCATCTGGCAGGCCAGTCAATGCGCCAATCAAGCTTTATATCTCCGGAGTTATACGAAATAGTCCTGGTTTTGCTGTTTTTGTCTTCGTACTCCAGTGTTTTTGTTTTTTTATCCATGCTAATAAAACGTCTTTTTTTAAGATACCCTTCTTCATTCACCTGGATTGGCGACCATTCATCGCCAAGTTTTCGGCTTGAAATAGTTTCTAAAATATCCTTTATCTGCACCACATTATCCAGACTTTTTTCTATAGCGTCAGTGAAAAAGCCGGATTGGTATTTTTCATGCGCCCTGACGAATTCGACTTCTACCCCCAATGACTCGCATCCCTTTTTAAGGCCGTCGATGAAATACTCAGCATAAGACTTATCAGGATCGGGGGACGGTATGTCATAAAGAGGCCTACCCAAATATTTTTCATAGTTAGACGGTATGTTAGCCGGAATTTTCCTAAGGGCATCCATATCATCTATAAAATAAATATGTCTGGCTTTGTGCCCGCGTTTTCTCAGCTCTAATAGAATCGCATCGCAAATAACCAGCTCGCGCATATGTCCTAAATGGTATTCACCGGAAGGCGATCCGCCGGACTCTATCAGAATCTCACCTTCAGTATGTAGTGCGACTAACTTATCAACGATTGTGCTAAGCCAATTCATCTCTACCCTTTTACTAAATTTAGAAATTCTTCACGCGATTTTATATCGCTTAGAAAACGTCCGCGCATCGCTGAAGTTACCATCTTGCTATGTTGCTTTTCCGCACCGCGCATCATTATACAAAAATGCTCCGCCTCGATTATAACTCCTACTGCTTTGGGCATTATCTTCTCGTTTAAAGCGTTCGCAATCTGGTTCGTGAGTCTTTCCTGCATTTGTAGTCTTCGGGCGAAAAGATCAACGACACGAGCGATTTTCGACAAGCCGATGACTTTGCCGTCGGGAATGTACGCTACGTGAGCCTTGCCGGCAAAAGGCAGCATATGATGCTCGCATAAGCTGTAAATCTCTATATCTTTGATCAGCACCATTTCATTGTGGTCCACAGGAAATATAGCCCCGTTTATAACTTTGTCTATATCCTGCGTGTATCCGCGGGTTAAGAACTTTAGTGCTTTCTCGACGCGCTTGGGTGTTCCTTCAAGCCCGACTCGAGTCGGATCTTCACCAAGTTCTTGAATAATCTTTCTGACCTCTTTTTCCATAACGTAAACATCATATCACCTTTCCACGTAGCTACGCTTCAGTTTACAGGTTGCAGCTGACAGTAGACAGCAGGAACGGATAGATTTTTTATACTGTAAACTGTCAGCTGTTCACTATACGCTAACCCCTAGACGTGACTAGCTTATATCGGCTATTTTATAAGAAGTCGTTTCAGACGAGGTAGTAATTTCTACTGAATCGCCGAGAGTTTTGCCTATCAAACTTTTTCCTATAGGAGATTCGTCTGAAATCTTTCCTTCAAGCGGATCGGCCTCTACGGTACCTACTACTTGAAATTCCTTGGGCTTGCCAGACTTTGATTTTAACTTTACTTTGCTGCCAAGTCTTACTTTGTTATTTCCTCTTGGTTTGCTTATGACCTCAGTGTTAGCCAGTATGTGTTCCAGCTCTGATATTCTTGCTTCTGTACGCTCCTGGTCTTCTTTGGCGGCATGATATTCCGCGTTTTCGGTAAGATCGCCTTGTTCGCGAGCAGTTTTTATAGCCTCTGCGATTTCGCTCCTGCGTGAAGTTAAAGAATCAAGCTCGTCTTGGAGTTCTTTTATACCATCTTTGGTCATGTGAAACTGTTTTTTCAAAATTCCTCCTAATTTGGCATGTCAAGGCCAGGTTTTAATCCCTTAGATTATACCTGCTTGATTCTATGACGCAAGCTGTTTATGCAGTTCGGCTTTTTTTATGATTTCTATCTTATCGGAATCTCTTTTCTTATATTCTACACCGCCGGACTTTAGAGATCTTTCACTTACTACTACTCTGTGAGGTATGCCGATTAAGTCCGCGTCGGCGAACTTCTCTCCCGGACGTATATCGCGATCATCAAACAATACTTCGATACCTGCGCTTTCTAGTTCGTCATAGACAGCCTGTGCTTCCTTATTCGTCTTTTCATCAGTGCCTAACAATGCCAGATAAACTTTAAATGGTGCTATGTTATCTGGCCAGATTATACCTTTCCCGTCATGGTATTTCTCTACAATTGCCGCCATAGTCCTGCCGATTCCTATTCCATAACAACCCATATAATATTTTTGTCTCTTACCATTTTCAGACGTATACTCGGCACCTTTCATAAGATTAGAGTAGTGGTATCCCAGCTGGAATATATTACCTACTTCTATACCTTTTTTTTCCGTCAGACCGCTACTCGGTAGTGCCAAAGCTACATCTCCTTCAATATCGGGCTTGAAGTCGCGGTCAATGTTAATATTTAAAAGATCTTTATTTGCTTTATTAGCCCCGCCGTAAGCATTCTTCACCGTTCTTAAGCTGTTGTCTCCTACTATTATTACTTTTTTGTTGGTTTTCTTGCTTTTCTTTGGAAAATTCACAGGAGATATAAATCCTGGTTCGCTTCCCAAATCCTCCCGAATCTCTTCGTCTGTAGCGGGACGTAAATCCCAAGCATTAGCTATATGCATCAGCTTAGTCTCGTTCACATCATAGTCCCCTCTAATAACGACCAGTACATATTTTTTGTCAGATTCATCGTAGTACAAAACGTCTTTTATCTGTTGCCATAGGGGCAAATTATGCAGTTTTGCTCCATCTTCCATAGTTTTACCGCGTTTTGCTTCTACCTCTTTCAGTGTTTCATCTTTTTGATCCAGATTTTTTGGTCCAGCTTTTACTTCCATCACATCTTCGTGAGCTGCCTCGCCTGTTTTTGACACGAAATATCGGCTCTCGCCTGCTTCGCTGTCGCATATAAACTCATGGCAATATTCTCCGCCTATGTAGCCGTTGTCAGCTCTGACTTTTTCCGTTTTTAAACCGACTTCTTCAAAAATGTCGGTGTAAGCTTGGCTCATGTCTTCATAGATTTTCTTGAACTGGTCTTCTGTACTAAAACTATAGGCATCCTTCATGACGAATTCACGCACGCGAAGCAAACCACCCCTAGCACGCATCTCGTCGCGGAATTTCATGGAAAATTGATAAATGTTAAATGGCAGATCTTTATAGCTGATGTTGAATTTACGAACTAGATCCACCGCCATCTCCTCGGCAGTACCTCCTAGGGCGAATTCAGCCTCGCGCCGGTCAGTAATTTTCATCAGCTCAAAACCAGTTGTCGATGTCCTGTTAGTTTCCTGCCATAATTCTATAGGGTGCAGAACGGGCATAGTTAGTTCTTGCGCCCCGTGTTTATCCATATGTTTCCTTACCACCCCTGCAATTTTGTCGTGTACTTTTTGACCCAGCGGCAATAAGTAGTAACGCCCTGCTGTAGACTCGCGGATAAATCCGGCTTGGGTAAGCAAGCGATGCGAATCAATCTTATAATCCGAGCCTTCTGTTTTTGATGTTTTCCCAAAAAGTTTTGAATATCTCATTTTAATCCTTCCTTCATTCTACCTTTTCAGCTTCTTCCCTCAAAGCCTGAATATCATGGCCTTCTAGCGAGCCCATGCCAGGCATCTGGCCAAGATTGGCTTTTATGCCCATATTCACTCTATTTCTCAGACCTATTCGTTGCGACTGGCTTTTAACTTGCCCAAGTGCATCTTTAAATACATGATGTGCAAACCACCTGTATTCAGCTTCCAGTCTCTCCTCCAAATCAAAGGACATAACGTCGCCGGAATAAGGCTCTAAAAGATGGTGTACTTCAGCTTCAAGCATATTCGTTAATCTTACTGCCTGCCTGAGATGCTTCACAGAAATTTCTCCGAGTGCGACTTTTCTAGCTAGATCATCCCCATATACACTTATCTTTTCTTTCATAGGCATCTCCCATATGTCAGGCTCTGTTATTAAGTCGTGCCAATAATCATCTCTTCCCATTATAATTTCTAATCGTTCTGTTCTATGCTCCATAATTTAATCTCCGAAATCAGCACAATAAAAAAACGGCCCGGAGGCCGTCTGTACTGATTCTTCTTTAAATTAATTAAACTCTAACATAGCCTCCGGTGACATATCGGAGCTGGCGGAGTAATTGTGCTAGATGATTTAAAACAAATCATGAATACAACTTTAACATCAAAATGCTTATCAGGCAATTCTAAGTATAAACAAGCCTATGAAAGCGAAGCTGTTTTTTATAATATGAACTACCACCCCTGCCCAGATGCTGCCAGTAAGTTCTCTTAAATATATAAGCACCATAGACAAAATAAATGTATCTACTGCTGCTATCCAAAGCGGGGGCTCACCGCTGCCAAGCTGCAAGTGAGCTATAGCGAATATCACGCTGGCTATTACTGCTGAAATTCTTTTTGAATATTTTTTTACTAACCCGCTGTATAAAAACCCGCGTATCATTATTTCTTCAACCAGGGCAGGTAGGATGACCAAGGAAATGAAAACCAGCACCAAAGGTAGTGCTCCGGAAACGCTTTCAAAGGCTACTTGCTGTTCCTGTTCGGTATTTATGCTTGTCAGGCCTTTTAGTATCGTAAAAGCTGCGAAAAGAATGACGAAATACACTGCATAAGCAGGCAGGGCATATAGAATATTTTCAACACTCGGTTTCTTAAGGCCAATTTCTTTAAAGCTTATTTTTCTATACTTCAAAAACCACCATAAGAACCAAAGCGAGAATGCTTCAACAAGTAAAATATAGCCGAACCCGACAAAAACGGAATCATTAGCTAAATTTGTTATTTCTTCAGGGGTTTTGCCGATTGCATACAGAACAAGGCCCACAAGTATGCCGGCCAATATCTGGGTGCCGAAGTATATGGAAAGAGTGACTAAGATTGCCGACTTCGGCCCGTATCCTGTTTTAGCGTTTAGCTTTGAGCGTTTAGCGTCTAGCTTCTTGTCTTGTTTTGCTTTTCCCATTTTTATCTACTATACGCTAATCCCTATCCCCTATACGCTTGTTCAGAAGAATCGGTTCACGTCGACTATAGTGATCAAAACTATCAATAATATTAAAGCCGCAAACCCTGTACCATGAATCGCCTCTTCCGTGCGTTTAGTAAGCGGTTTCTTGAGAGCGGCAAAAAGCAAGGTTACAAAAAGCCTGCCTCCATCAAGCGCCGGAATCGGCAAGGCGTTCAATAATGCCAAGGTAAGTGAGATTATAGCGATAATGAATAATATGAAGCCCAGCCCTATCTTCGTGCCTTCACGCAAAATATAAAAGATTCCTACCGGACCGGCTACTTGCTCGCTGGCTTTTTCGGTATTACCTTTTGCCAAATTACTGATAGCAGTCCCTAGACCTTGGAATGTTAAAGCGCTGATTTGCTTCATCAAGCCAAGAGCAACGATCGGCGAAGACCAAGTCGAACGAGTAACCTCTATCCCGCTAGCACCGGATTGGCTGGCTATTCCCAGATACCCGTTCCCAGAATTTTCTTTATTCAAGGTCGCTTCAACTGTTATTTGATTTCCGTCTCGCCCTATCAGTATCGGTACCGTTTTGCCGGCATTGCTTTCAGTTAAGTTAGCAACTTGGTCTGCGCTTGTGATTTGCTCATTATTTATCGCTAATATCTGGTCGTCAGCCTTTATGCCCGCCTGAGCAGCCGGCGTGTTCTCTTCCACGCTATTGACAATTACTACTCCGCTATTTTGCACTTCCTGGACGGTTTTCGTATCGCTCGCTACAGTGAATTGGTCGTCAATAATCTTCGGCATACCGGTAGCTGCGAGTATAGTGAACATTACAAAAGCTACCACAGCATTCATAGCCACGCCTGCTAACATTATCTTGACTTTCGCTGGAAGCGAAGCCGCTCCAAAACTCCCAGGCCGCTTATCTTCAGCATTTTCGCCTTTTAGCCTTACAAAGCCTCCTAGGGGGAGCAGATTTATAGAAAAAATAAATTTGCTTTTTTTGCTGCGGATTTTTTTGGCCCAAACCTTAGGCGGAAAGCCTATACCGAATTCTTCGACATCAACTCCGCTGCGCCGAGCAGCAACGAAATGCCCCCATTCATGGACTACCACTAAACCTATAAATAATATAAGGCTTAAAACCAAAAGAAATATCGTCATATCCAACTAGTATATTACAAACTCATGCACCTAAGCGACGATCTCTTTGCCCATATTCGGCAATACAACCGACAAGATCTTCGGTAGTAAAGTCAGGCCATAGCCTAGGAGAAGAGGCAAACTCTGCATGTGCGGCTTTCCATGGCATGAAATCACTTATACGCTGTTCTCCCGAAGTTCTAACAAGCAAATCCATATCAGGCAAGTCGGGTAAATACATATGTGATTCTATTGTACTTTTATTAACCTCTTCAGGGTCAACGCCATCACTCATAATACTTTTTAAGGCATCTACTATTTCTTCTTGTCCGCTATAGTTTATACACATAACAAGATCACCTCTTTCATTCTGCGCTGTACGGTCTTCTGCACTTCTGAGGGCTTTTACTATGGAGGGCTGCAAGCCTTCCTCTTTTCCAGAAAATCGAACTCGTATACCTTCTTTGTCTAAACTCTTAGTTTCCCTCTTAGCTATCCATTCCAATAGCCCCATAAGTGCAGTTACCTCTTCCGGGGGTCTTCTCCAATTTTCAGTCGAAAACCCAAATACCGATACATATTCAACGCCCATGTCCATGGCGTGGCGAGCAATAGATCTTACATTGCGGTAGCCTTGCCTGTGACCTTCAATAACAGGCAGGCCTCTTCTTTTTGCCCATCTTCTATTGCCGTCGGGTATTATCCCTAAATGTTTGGGTACTTTTAAAATTTCCGGTGTTCCAGCTTCAATATCAGGCATGGACAATACAATATAATAATTAATTTATTACCGCAATTTATTGTCTGAAGTTATATTTTTAGAATTTCTTGTTCTTTCGCTTTCGCGAGTTCTTCTACTTGCTTCTTTTTTGATGACATTTCTTCGTCTATACGGTTTTGCACGTGTTTTTTATCATCATCACTAAAGTCACCCGACTTTGCCTGCTTTAAGCCGTCATGGCGAGCGTTCCGCATTGATATCATGCAGTCTTCAACTTTCTCTCCAAGCTGCTTTACTATCTGTTTTCTGCGCTCTTCGGTCAGAGGCGGTATCTGCACTCTGATGACTTTTCCGTCATCCATGGGGTTGAGACCGAGCGTTTGATTTTCTCTTATGGAAGAGGAAATGGCTTCTAAATTATTAGGGTCAAATGGTGAAATCTGTATTAATTGCGGCTCAGGAGTTGAAATAGTAGCAAGCTGTATGAGAGGCATCTTCTGCCCGTATGCTTCTGCCATAACTCCGTCTACCATACCGGGGTGGGCCCGACCTGTGCGAAGTTTTTTTAGTTCCTCTTCAAAATGGACTATTGCCTTATCGGCATCTTCCGAAAATTTATTTATTATCTCTTCCACTGACAACTATGATAGCAACTTAAGACACTTCGCCCAAGGCAAGCCGCTCAAAGCGTCTTACGACTATATTCTCGCCTAGTTTCGCTATGTTCTCTTTTATATATTCCCCTACGGATATATCGGTATCCTTAATATATGGCTGGTCTAATAAACATTTTTCAGCAAAATATTTCTTTACCTGCCCGTCTACAATTTTTTCAAGCATATCGGCAGGCTTTCCTTCGTTTTTTGCTTTTTCGCTGAATTCAGCTTTGATTTTCTTTTTTTCTGCCGCCGGGATATCATCCTCGCCAACATATAACGGGGAACTTGCTGCTATATGCATGGACAGATTCTTTACCAGCTCCGTAAAGATTTCGTTGCGTGCAACAAAGTCTGTCTCGCAATTAACTTCTACGACTACGCCTATTCTTGAGTCGTGGTTGTAAGTACTTATTACCCCTGCACGGGCCTCTCTTTCTCCGCGTTTTTCGGCTTTGGTCAAGCCCTTTTTACGCATTGCGGCAAGTGCGGTGTCGAAATCCCCCTTAGCTTCTTCCAGCGCTCTCTTGGCGTCAGTAATGCCTACGCCGGTAAGTTCTCTTAATCTTTTAATCTCTTTAATATCCATTTTTGCTCCTTTGTCGCTCTTACTATTCACTGTCTTTTGTTTTTTGTTCGCTTTTCTTAGTTTTGGCCTTGCCTGTGGTAATGGCTTCAACTATATAGTCGGTAATTAATTGTATGGATTTTATAGCATCATCATTTGCGGGTATCGGATAATTTACAGTGGAAGGGTCTGCGTTACTATCAACGATAGCAACTATAGGTATATTTAACTTTTTTGCTTCCAGTACAGCATTCTTATCGTTAAGCACATCCGTTATAAATATAGCTCCCGGTCGGTTAGCAAGCTCTTTGACGCCTCCGTAGAGATGGTTCATAGCATCAATTTCTTCTTGGAATCTTTGCACTTCCAGCTTGCTGTACTTGTTCTCCAGAGCACCTGAAGCCATCTTTTGCTCAAGCTCTTTAAGGTGCTTAATTCTGCTATTCATTGTGTTCGCATTGGTCAATAACCCGCCGACCCATCGCTCGGTCACAAAAGGCATAGAGGTTTTTTCCGCAGCGGTTTTAATTACATCCCTAGCCTGTTTTTTTGTGCCAACCAATAAGACTTGCTTACCTTCTGACGCGGTCTTTTCTATGAAGTTTATTGCCTCGTCAAGCTTTTCTACGGTTTTGACTAGGTCAATAATATGGCTGCCGTTTCGCTTGCTATGAATATATGGCGCCATTTTAGGGTGCCACCGGCTGGTCTTGTGGCCGAAATGCGCGCCGGCTTCCAATAATTTCTTAATATCTACTTTGGACATATCTTCCTTCTTTCTTTGGCGGGGCTATCAATTTAGGCTTCAAGCGAAACTCTAAACCGAGGAAAATCTCCCTGCCTGCTTAATGATTGATTAGCAAATTTTAACAGATATGCCGAACAATAGCAACTTACCTATTTGCTTGGGCAAGTTCAATTGCACCAGCCAGACAAATGAGACTTTGTTCTGATCTTTCCAGGTTCCGCGCGTGCAGATACACAAAGCCGGACTCTGGATCATAATCATCAACTGTAGATAAGCTCGCCTGTGCGGCTGTGTCGGCGGTGAGGGTAACGCCTTCATTAGGGCTGATGGATGCATCCAGCGTGTGGGCCAATTCACTTTCTACTTTTTTACGAGGATCTCCTATTCTTCCTCTATAAGCCAAGTCCGTTGCCATACCTGCCATTCCCCTTAAAGCTAGTTCTTCTAGGGCTTGAGGGTCAGACATATCAGGAGATTTTATGATAACGGCGAGGCCGTCCTCAGATGCCCAAGGCCTTAATATTCCTTCCCGCATCTGACATTGAGGATCAGCTTCAAGCCAGTCAGCTTGCCCCGAGCCTAGAAAATGCAAATAGTCTAGAACGCCAGCTAATACTCTATTGCGCTGTCGATTATTATCAATACTAGCGGCTTTTCTCACGTTAACCTGGACTTCGCCTATGCCATCAGACCCCTTTGTTCCTGATTTTGTTTCATCATAGTGAAAGGGCTTTTGTGGGTTTGCGGCCTTGACCAACTCTCTATACCTGCCTGCTCTACGCAATGGGCTACTAGGGCCACTGACAGATAAAGTAGTGGTTTCGCCAACTTCTATGCCAAATTCCAGATTACGTCCCATAATCATGTCTATATTACAATAAATCTGACTTTTTAGCAAATACGCACTTCCTTGACTGGCTTTTAACAGGAGTGTATACTAAGCAATCTATGAAAAAAGATATCCATGCAAAGGACTACCGGCCGGTTGTTTTTAAAGATCTTTCCAACGGCCAGACTTTTCTTACTAAATCTACCGCCAAAACGGATGAGACCATCAAATTAAACGGGAAAGAATATCCTTTGGTAAATGTTCATATATCCAGCGCTTCCCACCCTTTCTTTACCGGACAGGAAAAACTTGTAGATGTTGAAGGTCGCGTAGATAAGTTTAAGGCGCGCGCGGAAGCAGCTAAAAAAGCTCGTGAAGCAGCTGCCCAAAAGAAAACCAAAGCCAAAAAAGAACATAAAGAGACTTCGCAGAAAATCGGCTAAAAACCAGTTGACAGCTAACAGGTTACAGCACACAGTATAAGCATGCCAAAATCATATCGTGACTTATTAGTATGGAAACGATCATTCATATTGACGAAAGACACATATAAAGTCTTAGAAAAGTTGCCTAAAACAGAACAGTTCGGGCTTATTTCACAAGTTCAGCGGTCGGCAGTTTCAATACCGTCAAATATTGCAGAGGGTCAGCAGCGTTCAGGGCCAAAAGAATTTAAACAGTTTCTAGGTATAGCTAGAGGGTCAGCAGCCGAGCTATCTACGCAACTACAATTAATTCAAGAATTATATGAAATTGATGTTACAAAACTAATTGAGGAGTTGGAGGAAATACAGAAAATGTTGTACTCGCTTCAGAATAAACTGTAAGCTGTCAGCTGTAACCTGTAAACTATTACTATGGACAAGAAAGAAAAAGAACTCCGAGAAGAGTTCATGAGAGTTGAGCAAGAACTCCAACACCCGGATGTCTTCGGACGCAGTGATTACCCTGCTCTTGCAAAAAGACAAGGTGAATTAGCAAAAATAATTGCCGTGTTTGACGAGAAGCACAGACTGGAAAAACAAATCAAAGAAGCGAAGGTAATCGAAAAAGGCGATGACGAGGAGCTATCAAAAATGGCTTCCAACGAACTTTCTGAGTTGGCTAAAAAATTACAAACTACTACAAACAATCTGGAGCAAGAATTAATTCCAAAAGACCCGAATGATAGCCGTGATGTGATTATAGAAATACGCGCCGCAGCAGGCGGTGACGAGTCCAGCTTGTTCGCAAGTGAACTATATAGGATGTACGCACGATGGGCAGAAAAGCATAATTACAAAATTGAACACATTAGCGATAGTCCGAACGAAGTCGGTGGTTTCAAAGAAGTTATTTTTAGTGTTCGCGGTGAATCTACATACAAAAATTTGAAGTTTGAAGCCGGCGTACACCGCGTACAACGCATCCCTACGACAGAATCCCAAGGCCGCGTACATACCAGTACGGTGACTGTCGCCGTCTTACCGGAAGCTGAAGAAACCGACGTAAAAATAAAACCTGAGGATTTACGCATAGATATTTTTCGGGCAAGCGGACATGGTGGGCAAAGCGTCAACACAACCGACTCGGCCGTACGAATAACCCACTTGCCTACCGGCCTGGTGGTAACCAACCAGGACGAAAAGTCCCAACTAAAAAACCGCGAAAAAGCCATGAGCGTATTACGCTCGCGATTACTTCAAGCAAAGATTGAAGAGGAACAAAAAGAACTGTCCGATGCCCGACGAAAGCTTATAGGTTCAGGAGACCGCAGCGAAAAAGTCCGGACTTATAATTTCCCGCAGGATCGCATAACCGACCACCGCATAGGCTATAGCCGTAGCAATATACCGACTGCTCTAGACGGAGATATAGATGATCTTATTGAAAAGCTCCAAGCCGCCGAATACGAATTAAGTAAAGAGGGTTAATTTTAAATCCTTAAAATCGCATAA
>DASUOI010000043.1:0-6106 GCA_036276695.1 Saccharimonadales bacterium (SeqCode)
CATTGTTTATCTGGTGCAGGAACCCCAGTAATATAGCTGCATATACGGCCAGGTGTATACCGTACCAGTATTCGTACCGGAGTCGTTTCCTGACCATAGTGATCGAGGCAATGATTACCCCCATAAGTAGCCAAAAAGCAAAAGATGCGAACAATACGAACGGATAGTACAATGCCTGGTCAATGTATTGGTGTATAAAAGATATGTTATGCAGCTGTGAATGGCCCAAAGTTACGAAAGTCACATGGCCTATCAACAGCCAAAAAATCATATATCCGTTATATCTATGCAGGCGGTGTATCAAAGGCGTTCCGACATATCGTTCCAAAACCGGCAGCCTGCTCTGCAAGACAAACTGATGAAGTACCGATAGAGCACTCAGGAGTCCGAACAGCCCGCCAATCCTTACCAGTGCTATTGCCGGGCTGGGAAAAACCAGCCCTGTGCTATCAAGCCAGACAAAGAATACGAAGCCCGCGTTAAGTCCGAAAGCAGAAAAAATGAGCGTTCTCATATTTTCTTGTTTTTTATCCGCCGGAGCCTTTGTCATTGGAATTATTTTAACAGCTGGCTCATTTTCTTATAAAAAATGTATAATGTTCACCAATGAACCTATCGCATTATCTTCTAGAGCATTTAGACGGAAATGATTCCCAAAAAGAGATTGGCCTAATCCTCTCCGACATCGCCAGCGCCGGGCGTGAAATCGCTCATAGCGTCCAACGCTCCGGCCTGCTGGATCTTCACGGCGCAGCCGGCGGCGAGAACGTCCATGACGAGGAGGTCCAAAAACTGGATGAAACCAGCAACGAGATAGTCAAAGATGTCCTGTCCGACAACGAACATATACTAGCCCTCGCCAGTGAGGAAGAAGAAGGCGTGGTAGATTGCTCCGAAGGTAAAAATACCGGCTTCATAGCGGCGTTTGATCCGCTTGACGGTTCCAGCAATATAGATATAAACATGCCGGTCGGAACTATATTTTCCGTCCTGCCTACCACCGGTAACTTCAAGGAAGATTTCCTTCAGCCCGCCAAGCACCAGGTTGCCGCCGGGTACATCTTATACAGCTCCAGTACGGTAATGGTCTTTAGCGTGGGCAAAGGGGTGCATGAGTTTACTCTGGACCCGGAAACCGGTGAATTCATCTTAACCAATGAAAATATAACCATGCCGGAAAATTCAGGCTATATTGCCTACAACCCATATGTTTTGTATCAAATGTCGCCTGAGCGGGCAAAAGCTTATGAAAACCTGGTAAAGGAAACGCGTCGGTCTATGCGCTATGTAGGAGCAATGGTTGCCGATGTACATAGGACTCTTATGAAAGGCGGGTTTTTCGCCTACCCCGCCGTTGGCAAAAACGGCCAATATAAAGGCAAGCTTAGAATGCAGTACGAAGCCAAGCCTTTAGGGTGGCTGGTAGAACAAGCCGGCGGCAAAGCGCTTTTAAACGGCAAGCCAGCTAATAATCTGGTTCCTGCGGAGCTACACCAAAAAGTTTCTGTCGAGCTTGGCGACAGCGGTGTTATGGAACTGTTCGCAAAGCTTCTATCCGACTGAGGCTCGGTAGATACTTTCTATTGAAGCATCTAAAGTTTTGTTGAATTCTTCGTCTGACTGATTAGCAGATAGGCCTTCAGTGAGTGCCCGTGAAAAGCTTGCGATTAAACTTGAGTTTTGGGCCAGCTTGGCATTAGCCACTTCCCTGCTGTACCCTCCGGAAAGAGCAACGACCTTAAGCACGTTAGAATTATCTACCAGCACTTGGTAGAATCCCGGCGTATCGGGCAGGGTTAGTTTCAGCATAATCATCTGCTGTTCTTCCAAATTTTCAAGATGCTTCAAAATCTCAGACCTTAGCAGTTCTTCAGCTTGGGCTTTTTCGGGGCTGTTTATGTCCACTTCCGGCTCGACTATAGGCACTAGGCCATGGGCTAGAATCTGCTTAGCTACATCAAACTGCTGGTCAACGACTGCCTTCACTCCTTCTGGATTAGCCGTCTTTATGACGCTACGCATTTTGGTCCCGAAGATTCCAGCTTCTTTAGCTCTGTCCAGCAGTGCTTCCAGCTCCGGCATAGGCTTCATCACTTGCGCGCCGTTTTCCTCGTCTGCCAGGCCCTTATCTACCTTCAAGAATGGTACTACTTGTTTTTTCTCCCACAAGTATGTTGCCGTGGGTAAGTCTTCAACTTGCCTGTCCATCGTCATTTCAAAAAGTATCGCTCCTACTATACGCTCCCCGGTAAAGACCGGGCTGGATATTATCCGGCTCCGCATTGCGTGGACAAGGTCAAACATTTCTTCTTCGTTTGAATACTGGTTTTCATCTACTCCGTATAGCTTCAGCGCTTTCGGCGTAGAGCCGCCGCTTTGGTCCAGTGCGGCTATAAAGCCTTTGCCTTCTCGTATTTTTGTCAGTTGGTCTGAATTCATCTTCCCTCCTATTTTCTCTAAGGATTGTAGACAAAAGCAAGGATTGCCGCAAGCTTAGGAGGTTGTGTATGCAATAATGCTCATGCTTGCATAATGTAAAAAGATATAGATAATTTGTTATATACATAAATTATGGAGTAATAGTAATGGCAACCTCTACAGAACCTAATCCTATAGCAATAAGGCAAGAGGGTGGCCCTAACTTTGAAGTTAACTCAGGTATAGCAAATTACTATACAGAGGTTCTGACCGAGCTTACAGGCAGAGGTGCCCCAGAAGCACCATATATTGCATTAGCTGCGGCTTCTGGCGGAAGCCACAACCAACCTCAGTTTAACGAACCAGTAGATTTTGCGGTTGGGCTAGCTAGAGATGTAGGGAAAGCAGCCGACTTGATCGCAGAAGGTAGTGGAGTTCCTATGCTTGGGATTAACTCTTCAGATTCTGGTTTAAGAGCTGGCTTGACCACTCCTGATAGTAGATTGATAGTTACTCAAAGCCCTCACTTCGATTTCGCTTATTCAGCCGAAATTGATTCTGCTGTGCCTGTGCTCCAGCGAGGAATACTGCATGGTAGAGAAACAGAGTATCATTGCGATGATCCTGAAAAAAGATTTGTCATTGATCCGCCAGGTCGAGTATTAACGGACGGCAAAGACCCAGCACGTCCTACGCTTAAAGCAGAGGTTGATCAAGTCATAGATACCGTACACCACGAAGGTATACTTGCTGTAGGCGAGAAAGCTACAGGCAGATTATTGGACGTGCTTGCTAAAAAAGAATTAGAAGATGACAGTGAAGCCCAAGAGGGATTCCGAGACAGTCTGGCTCTACTGACACTAGCTTATTTCAGAGAGCATGGTTATCAATTGGCTCCAAGCAGCTCTTCATTTGTCAGACAGGCTGGACATCAAGCAGTCAGTGCACTCGTTGCGGGTACCGCCGCTACTACATCAAAATGGCAGCATGAGATGCAAGAACAAATGAAGCATATGTTTCAGAGACTGGGAGGAGTGGATTTCAGACCCGAAGATTTCGATACTATAGTGCAAGGGGTCCTTAAGAGGATGGAAGACGACGGCACAAGAGACGCTTTTGCCACCACGGCTGGTATAAATGGCAGCACTGCTGAAGAAGCTGCCAAAGCTCAGACAGCAGGATTTATGACAGGTCTTCTAGGCGTAAAACTCGGATAGGTATATCTTATATTTTGAAATTTTAGTAGGATTTATATTACGATTTTTTGCATGCGTTAAAAAGTTTTAAAATTTACTCCACAAATAAATAAAGAACCGCCTAAGCCACATGGTCTCTTGCAGTTCTTCTCTGTTAATAATAACAGACAGGCGATAATGTCGTCAAAGATGCAGTCTGTTACCCAAGCTCAAACCAGACTAGCTGGGCGCTAGCTTTGCCGGCGCTACAGGTTATGCTGTCTGGGAGTGGCGTAATGAATTACTGGAGAAGCTTTTGGCGCTGAAAAACAAACTTGGCTTTAAATGAACACTAGTTTGTTATAATAAGCATTGAAAAGCATAAAAAATTTAAGATGGAAAATAGCAATATACACGATTCCAAGGACGGCGAGCGTCCCCCTATAAGGGTTGTTAATGGCGAGGCTAAGCCTTCTAATGGCAAGAAAGCCAAGGTTTTATTAAGTTTGGCTGTCGTAGTCTTACTAGCTGGGCTGGGAGGCACCGGTTACTTGTACTCTCAGGAAAAAACAGATAACGAGGCCTTAAGCAGCCAGATAGTTGAGGCGGATTCGGAAGTTGGGTCGCTGCAGGAGCGCTTGGACGAGGTAAATGCCGAAGCTCTAAAGAAAGCAGACGAATCCAAAACAGCGTTGCCGAAGAATTATAAAGAATATACGGACGCTGATAATAAGTTCAGCCTGTACTACCCTTCTGCATGGAAAGATTTCAAACCTAAGGTCACGGCTATTGATGATTATGAGGCCGAAAGGATATACAGCCCTACCGTTAAATACAACCAAGAGGAAGATGCATGGATCGTTACCAAATCAAACGGCGCTGAAGCGTATCCTAAGGATTCGTATTACCAAGCGCCGGTTATCAGAAAAGACAGGAAGCTAACGGTTTATGACTTCAGTTTTGGCGAGGGCGGTTGTGCTAGATCCAAGCTGGTATTTATGGCCGGAAAGAATGCAGTAGAGCTGGAAAGCCCGCAAGCTTGTCATGACGGAGAGGGCGACGGCAATGGTCCCTTCGAAGTGCTGGATGCGCAGACAGAAGAAGTAGCTTTCAGTATAACTATTATTTAGCCCTAAAAAGGCGAAAACAGGTCGGTGAAGACCTGTTTTCTGAGAAAAGTACTTGTTTTACCTCACACTTTTCCTATACACCAATTTACTCCTACCCTATTTTTAAGTCAACGATAATTTTTAGGGCTGTGTAAAAAATGTGTACAATGCTGTGGATATATCGTGAGTATCAAGTCAGAACAAGTAAAAAGTAACCGAGGTGTATGTAACTGATATAATTACAGGATGAAGGTAAAGAGTCCATTAACCCCGACTTACTATTTGTTTATTGATGAGTCAGGTGTGGCAAATCTAAATGACTTGAGTCCCCATTTTGTTTTAAGTACGGTTGTAATCAATAGAGACGATTTTAGAATTATTGAGGGCTATTTACGACTATTTAAAAGGAGATATTTCAATGATGATTATAAAGTACTACATGCTACTGATATTTGCGAAAGACCATATAGTAAATACAGAAGATTAATAAAGCCTAAAAATGTGTATCATGCTTTTTTCGAAGACTTTGGGAATATTATAAGGAATATACCTATACAGTCCCGAATTTATCATGTCGAGAAGCAGAAAGTCTGCAAAAAATATAAATATATACCTGCCAAAGGTCGAAAACCGAAGAATATTGATAGTGAACATCCTTATGAAATATCGGCGATAGAAGCGATAAAAGATTACGCTCAATTTTTACAGTCAATGAAAGCTACAGGAGAGATTGTGGTAGAAGCACGGCTAAAAAGTGATGCAAAATTTATATCTTACTTTGATGATTGTCGAACAGCACATGCAATTGGACGACCGTTTAATCCCGACTATAAACTTATAAAAGATAGTATTCCTTCTGTGTTTTTTTGCAACAAATATGCTGGAAACAACGGAATAGAATTAGCTGATATGATTGCTTATTTTGCTTCAAGAAAAATTAATGGTGACCCAAAGAATAAGCTTAAAGTACCACCGCACATAATGGAAAAAACTTATAATACAATAAAAAAATGCACCTTTGATGGTGCTTCGTTTATTAAAAAACCTAAGTTGTGAAACCGACCAACTTTTTGAATGATCCGCATTTCACATTAGTAATTATACAAATGAAAAATACTGTCGTCAATAATAAATTACATTTAAAGTAAGTAATCTGTGTAAAAGATTATGCTTTACCGAGGTTATTCCGTAATTGCACGCCATATATGGTATTGTAACCTTTACGCTTGATCGCATATAATGTGTATATGGGTAAGAAACTTTTCAAGAAACTTATAAAACGTGCGTCACAGCCCGTGAAATCAAAATCGGGAAAATAGTTTCATTTCTGTGATTGTATCTAAAACCAAACTCATTCACATAGCTTTGTAAGTAATACGGACTAACAGATTTGTAAGTACCTCT
>DASUOI010000044.1:0-29666 GCA_036276695.1 Saccharimonadales bacterium (SeqCode)
TTATGCTTGTTAATCCGTAAAATATCGTATACTTGACATGTAAGTATTTGTATACTCTGGTAGAGATATACGTCAGGAAGGTATCGAAAGCCCGGGCTGAACAGGGTTCATCCTGAGACATCCTCTAGGAAAAATATCTCAAAATTATCACCCGAAACTTCTGCGGCACTCAACGTATACTCGCCACTCCAACCGTTAATTTCAACCCAGCTCTTTGCAGCAAGATTCATTTTTTGTAATTTTTTGGAAGTAATGTAGTCAAAACCGCCGCCCTGACCGCTTGAATTGCGATATTTAACCTCCACAAAATGCATGGTTTGATCCTTAAGCGCAACTATATCCACTTCACACCACTTTGTTTTCCAGTTCTGGTCTAGGATTTTAAACCCATGCTTCTTTAAGTATTGAACAACTTCATCTTCCGCGGCCTTGCCGGAAATATTATGTAATGCTGTCATACCAAAACTGATACGGGAGAAAAACTACGCCTGTGGTGTATTGTCGGACCATGGCTAGCAAGAGCCTCTCGATGAATCTTAGTACCGTATCCTACGTTATTTAGAAAATTAAATAGCGGAAAGTCTTTATGTAAATCGGCCATGTAAGTATCCCTCGCAACTTTGGCGACTATACTGGCCGCACTTACTTCAGGCACGGTCTGGTCGGCTTTCACTATGCAGGCCACATTATCATAGCCGACCATGTAGTTTATATTCCCGTCGATAATAATTTGTGAACACTCCGGAGAATTACGTACTGCCCTTCTACAGGCCAGGTCATGAGAAGCGCTGAGTCCATAGCTATCGATTTCTTCCGGCTCAGCCCATCCTAGGCCTACGAATTCTGCATTCTTTAGAATTTCCCCTGCAATTTCCTCTCGCTGCCTGGCTGATAATAGTTTTGAATCTCTCAGACCATTGATAGGGTTATTTAAGATAACTGCCCCTATGACCAAAGGTCCTGCCCACGCTCCTCTGCCCACTTCATCGATGCCTAAGGTATAGCCCATACTTAGTACGTATTCTAGCATCCGGCTGCCAGTCAATGCTTACTTGTTTCTACCTAGATGAATAAGTTTTCCGAGCCTAGATGCTATAGCTTGAAAATCGAAAGTATGCAACATTCCCTCAAGCTCTTTGGCTATATCACTCCGGCCCCGCAGCCATTTCGCATCTTCGTGAGCCGCCTCAATATTTGGGTTATATGCTTTTCTCATCTCGGTATATACCTTATTATCGCCATCCTCGCCCAAGCCCTTATAATCAGGAAAATACCGATCGATTATCGGCTTCATACGATGGTCATTCAGCTGGCTTCTTATGAATAACTGTTGATAATCCAACATTTCACGCAAGGCTTCTTCGGTTGGTTCTTCAAGATTTCTTTCAAAGAAAAGCTTAACTGCATTTTCGTACATTTCTTCGGGCCCTTTCATAGCAATAGCGTTAATATCGGCAAAAGCTAATATAAATTTAAGCGGATCCGGCTTGCCGTCTTCATACGGTTCATCTTTGAATAAGTTAACCTGGTTAATCACGCGAGTTTCTTCGTCAACTTCATATTCGGTAGCCATGATGCCGGCCCTGGCCCTTTGTTTGAATCTTTCCGTATTGAACCGGCTATCGCCTGTCTGCTCGATAAGCCCTATCAAATAATCCGCGCTGGCTTTTTCGTTCGCGCCCGTGCCTTGGAGCTGCTCCCAGTCGTGAGCGACACCGGCCAGCAGCACAAGTTCATAAATATCTTCTTTGTATTCTTCGGGGATGTAATCATAAAGAAGGTTTGTCAGTTCTATCGCCCGTTCTGTCACGTCAAGGGCATGTTCGGCATTATGCAAAGGCAAAGGTTTTTCTGAATGCTCCCCATACCTAACCTCGACGCTATGAAGAGCGATCGTAGCAAGAGAACGTGCCGTAGGGTGAATCTCAACTTCGTCCGGCTCTACGGTCTCTATGAGTTTATCTACTCTGCTCTCAAAACTAGCACCATTCTCATCCATAATATGAATAACTAATTATAAACTAATTTATGTACTTAATCAATTTTCTTATCTCTTATAGGAAGGTTGCAAAATAAACAATCGTTGGAGTATTATCAAGATATAAACATAAGGAGGATTGGATGTTAAATTATTTAGCACACGGCGGGATAAGCGATTCCAGCACGTATTTAAGCAGCAGCGAGGTATCCGTAAGCTGGCTTGCGATATTTCTAGCTACGTTGGCAGCCATGGTAATCGGATCTATCTGGTATGGCCCGCTATTCGGCAAGCAGTGGATGAAAGCTGTCGGACTGAAGAAAAAAGATTTACAAGGCGGATCATGGTGGCCTATGGTAGCTATGGTCGGGCTGGCACTTGCACAAGCTGTAATCTTGGCGCATTTCATAGCTTATGCCTCCAACTTTTATTTCGATTTTGATGGCTGGGTAGTTGGTGTGTTGACCGGACTCTGGGCATTTGCAGGGTTCATAGCGCCAGTGTTAATCTCTAATACTATGTTTTCCAAAGGCTCAACAGAATTGCTTAAAATCAATCTTAGCAATCAATTCGTCACGCTCTTGGTAATGGGCGTTATCTTAGGAAGCATCACTTAAACTATTTCTTCTCTTTCCTGACTTTTTATACTATTAAGATTTAAATCAACCTTTGATTAGTTGGCTGTTTGATGATATAATTATGTAAATGATACACACTGCTGAGCGCGTCTTGCTGCGCAGTCTTGAATCTACCATGAGCGAAGGAACTTTAGAAGGTAGAGAACAGGAGATTGCAGCTGCTAAAGGCCAGCCCAAGAAAGTTTTATTAGGAGCTGCACATACGGTAGTTGGTAGATATCCTAAACAGGTAGCCAAGCTGCTAGGGGTAGATTATGATCCCGCAGACCTTCAGAAGCCAGGAAACCTGGAGTATGTAGGCGAAGGATTTGAAGCTGTGGTTTTTAGGCGCGGCGATGGAGTTTTAAAGGTACATAAAGGTACCGCCTTTATAAGCGAGGCTCAGAGACAAGAAAAAGCAGAAAGAAAAGCCCGCGAACACGCCGCAATGGCCGAATACCTGGGTCCGTTTGCGGTACCTCAGCAAGTGTATGTAGACAGCCATCCGCTTATATCGCGGCTTAGGGCTGTAATAACAGAACAGGCTTTTTTAGATGGAATAGCAGATACGCGCTTAGTAGGAGAAACTGCCGAAGAAGGAACGGTTGCTGCTAACTTAGAACGGCTTTATGCCGAACATCCTGAGGCCGTCAGCCAGTTGCCGGGATTCATAAGTAGCAGCTATGATCTCGACGATAGTCACAATTTACTACCAGACACCAACGGCCCTAGCAACCTCATGGTAGAACCTGAAGGAGGTTTAGTGATGGTAGATGGACAGCCTATAGGTCAAGAACACGCAGGCGTACAGGATGTTATACGCCGGCAACTGGAATCACTGGCTATAGCGCATGAAGCCGTAGCTTAAGACTTCTTAGAAGATTCTTCTTTTTCGGCGTCGTTCTTATTTTCTGGCTTTTGTTCTTCAGGGCTCTCTTTAGGAACATCTTGGGAGGCTGCTTTATCAATTTCTTCGGGCTGCTCAGCCTTTGGCTCTTCTTTTACTTCCGGTTCAGGCACATAGTTGACCTTATCCTGGTCGAAGTTCACAGCAGAAAGCCGGGCGGATTTGCCCGTGCGCTCGCGCATGTAGCTCAAGTAGTTACGTCGCACCTTGCTTCTTTTAACTACCTCTATCTTTGTAACAAGAGGACTGTGAATCATGAAAGTCTTTTCAACGCCTATACCGCTAGCTATGCGCCTTACGGTAATACTAGAGCTAAGCGAACCCTTTCTTTTTGTCCGGATTACTAAGCCCTCAAAGACCTGCACTCTTTCCTTTCCGCCTTCGCGGATTTTTTGATGCACTCGTACAGTATCGCCGCTTTTAACGTCAACAATATGCGGCTTCTTAAAACTCTGCTCAATTTCTTTTATTACTGATCCTGCCATTAGAACTAAGAATATATCACATCTGTTGAAATTATGGAAGACTTTACCGATGCTTGACAT
The DNA here is from genome assembly GCA_036276695.1 of Saccharimonadales bacterium (SeqCode). Lineage (GTDB taxonomy): Bacteria > Patescibacteriota > Saccharimonadia > Saccharimonadales > 2-12-FULL-41-12 > JANWLD01. The sequence continues at coordinate 4,048 of DASUOI010000044.1, forward strand.
ATAAAGTATATTTAGAAGCTGTGAACTACAAAAAACGAGCTTTAGACAAGCATAGAAAACTTAGAGGCAAGATAAGCGTAGAGCTGAAGGATAATTTGGACACGCTCGATCAGCTTAGTACCTACTACACGCCCGGAGTCGGCAGTGTCAGTAAGCATATAGCAGAGAACCCGGAATCCGCCCGAGACTTAACCTGGATAAATAATTCCGTAGCTGTTATCAGTGATGGCAGCTCAGTCTTAGGCCTTGGAAATATAGGTCCACAAGCATCGCTTCCGGTAATGGAAGGTAAATGTATGCTTTTCAAAAAATTTGCAGGAATTGATGCGGTTCCGATAGTTCTTAAGAGTCAGAGTATAAAGCGCATCGAAAAGACCATAAAACAAATCGCACCATCATTCGGCGGTATAAACCTTGAAGATATTGCCGCGCCCAAATGTTTTGAAATTGAAAATAACTTAAAGGACCAGCTCGACATACCCATAATGCACGATGACCAGCACGGAACAGCCGTCGTGGTCTTGGCCGGGCTAATAAACGCTCTTAAGATAGGAAACAAGGACCTGGCTAAATGTACGGTAGTCGTAAACGGAGTGGGAGCGGCCGGTGTGGCAATAATAAAATTAATAAAAAAATACGAGCCGAAAGTAAAAATAATCGCCGTTGATAGCAAGGGTATTATCAGTGAAAAACGCAAGCATCTGGATTTCTCAAAAAAGTATTTACTAGACAAGCACAAAATCATAGGAAACAAGCAAGGAGGCCTGGCAGAGGCTATGGATAAATCCGATATTTTTATAGGAGTATCCAGGGCTGATGTGGTTGACCAAGCCATGGTAAGGTCTATGAACAAAGACCCTATAATATTCGCAATGGCCAATCCGGATCCGGAAATACATCCGGATGAAGCTAAAAAAGCCGGGGCTTGTGTCATAGCTACAGGGCGAAGCGATTTCCCTAACCAAGTCAACAATGCTCTAGCTTTTCCAGGTATATTCCGGGGTGCGCTGGATAATCACGTGAACCGGATAACAAACAAACATAAAATTGAAGCCGCTAAAACAATAGCCGGTCTGATAAAAAAACCGACTGCCGACCACATTATTCCATCCGTTCTAGACGAACGGCTCGTCCCGGCCATCGCCAAAGTCATCATCTAGCAGCATACCTTCGCACTTGAGCATCAGGTGCGATTTCTCTTTGAGGAATGGAGCGAGCCGTACAAGCAGTACGGTGAAGTGAATACCGCAGGAGAAAATCGTGCGTGGTGCCAAGAGGTTAGCGGCGCAACCAGCTTGGCTGGTTGGCAGGCTAACCGGTGCAGGTATGCTAGCCTACGACGCGGTAGACTTCGTCTATGGTGGTTTCGCCAGCTATAGCCTTTAAAATCCCGTCTTGGAGCATAGTTGTCATACCGTCTTTAATAGCGGTTTTTTCTATCATTTCTGTTGATATATCGGCTGGCGGCTTGGCTAAAATATCCCTGATACCTTCAGTCATAAGCAATTGCTCCCTTATAGCCATCTGGCCTTTGTAGCCGAAAGGATTGTCTTTGGTAGGTTTGGGTTTATATAAAGTTATTTTGTCCAGATCAGGCTTTTCGACTTTGGGCGGCAAGGTATCTATGACTTCTTTGATCTGTCTTTTCAGAGCTTCATCCGGTTTATAGGCAGTTCTTGACGATTCATCAACTTTTCGCACCAGGCGCTGGGACATAATCAGTTTTATAGAGCTGGCAAATAACGGATTTATCCCGACGAAATCAATCAAGCGGGTCAAAGCCGCAGATGAAGACTGGGCGTGGAATGTAGAAAGTACCAGGTGGCCGGTCAGAGAAGCCTGCAGAGCGGTCCTAGCCGTGTCTTTGTCCCTTATCTCGCCTACCATCACGATATCCGGGTCAAGGCGAAGAACAGCCCGGAATTTCTCAGCGAAAGCCAGTTCGTCTTCATCTCCGTGTACCGGAATCTGCATGATTCCAGGCAGATAATATTCTATAGGGTCTTCAAGGGTTATTAATTTTCTTTCAGGCGTATTTAATGTGCTTAGCAAAGAGTATAGAGTTGTGGTTTTACCGGACCCCGTAGGACCGACAGCCAGGACCAGCCCTGAAGGATGAGCTATGATTTCGTCAACGACCTGTCTCTCCTCTTCATTCATGCCAAGGTTGTCCAGTTTCAAAAGGGCGAGGTCAAAATTAAACAAACGCATGACCACATCCAGTCCATAAGCTGTCACGACGGCCTCTACTCGCAGGTTTACGGTTACGTCTTCCCCGGTCGCCAGCTGATAAGTTTTGTTTATATGTCCTGTCTGCGGATTGGGTTCGCCCGTGCTTATGTTTGCAGCTATCGCTATGGAAGAAAGCAGTGTCTTGTATTTTTCATAGCTCAAAGAAGCTACCGGATGAAGCACCCCGTCCACGCGTATCCTCACCCTGACTGTTTCCTTCTGGCATTCTAAATGAATGTCAGAGCCTTTGAGCTGAAATGTCTGCTGGACAAGATAAGCCAAGATGTCATCAGCCAAGACTTTATTAAGCGTTTCGGTAACTTGGTTGAATAACTCTGAATCGTTTTCTTTGGAAAACTTTACATCTTGATATTCGACTTTTTCCGGAGGGTTATAAAGCCTGACATATTCTTTGAACCCAGTGTTAGAAATGAGCGCGAACTCTACCCGCTGGTCTAAAAACCTGTCCCGAAGCTTCTCCATAGTAGATTGGGAAGTATTGTTGGTGACGCCGAATTTAATATTATGCTCATCGCCGTAAAGCGGGACGGCATGTAATTCTTCCAACTCATGTTTTCCAAGTACATCTTCGTGCAAAGTTTTTTCGTTATTGTAAGTATCGGCATAAGCCATGCCCAGGACTTGAGCGCGGCGCTGGGTTGATTTTTCTTCGTCTACTCTAGCATCTTCTGACATCAGAGCAACGCACCTCTCTGGCCTACTTCCGAACAGAGTTCGAAACTCTGCCAGAGTTCTTGGCGCATATTAATATTTTCTTCTCCGATACTCCTTCTTCGTACCTTAATGTACGAATCAGTCCGTTTCTCAAAGAAAAATAATAATCTGCATCCAAGTGCGTAGGCTCTGATCATATATATAATTAAAGCACAAGCTTTAAAAGTCCAAAAGAAAGTTATACTGTGTATTAGAATGTCTGAGATAGTTGTCATAGCCCACAATATAAGAAGTTCCCACAATATAGGCGCTATATTTCGCACCTGCGAAGGCTTAGGGGTAGGAAAACTTATTCTAAGCGGTTATAGCCCGTACCCTAAAAAACCGAACGATAAGCGTTTGCCGCATTTAATCGCAAGGGCAGAAAGAGGGATAAACAAAACCGCCTTAGGCGCGCAAAATTCTCTAAAATGGGAGCGCTCCGGCAACGTATTAACAACGATTGCTAAGTTAAAACTCAAAGGTTATGCCATAGCGGCCCTTGAGCAATCCGAACAAAGTATAGAGCTTAGCGAATATAAACCTGCGGGAAAAATAGCCCTCATATTGGGAAATGAGATAGAGGGTATGGACAAAGAGATTCTCGACATCTCAGACGTAGTGGTTGAGATAGCGATGAAAGGCAAGAAAGAGTCTTTCAACGTATCGATCGCAGCAGCTATGTGTTTATATAAACTTACATCTATTAAGTGATAAAATATTAATAGTAGATATTAAAATGAGCAAACACCAACAAAAATTCAAAGACCCTTATACGCTAAAGCGCCGCAAAACTTTTAAGAGCCACTCCGACAGGTACAAGAAAGTCTATCATCCATATTTGCCGGCAATTCTAATCTTTATTTTAAGCTTGGCTATCTTCACTACAACATCCAGATCGACCGAACAGGTCTTGAGCGCCGCTACGGATATATCTGCCAGTAAATTACTCGTCGAGACCAATGAAGTCAGATCCGAAAATGGAGCGGCTGAACTTGAGTTTGATGATCTTTTGGGTGAAGCAGCGCAAAATAAAGCAGACGACATGGCCAAACGGGATTATTGGTCGCACAATACCCCTGACGGAAAACAACCTTGGCAATTCATTAATAACCAAGGCTATAGATATTCCATAGCTTCAGAAAATCTGGCATTTGGCTTCAATAGCGCAGAAGAGGCTATAGATGCCTGGATGAAAAGTGATTCCCACAGAAAAGCAATGCTGGACAAATCGGTAAACGATGTCGGCTTCGGTATAAGCACCAGCCTTGACTATCAAGACAAAGGCGCCCAAACGATTATAGTTGCCATGTATGCCAGCCCTCAGGTAGCCGGCGTAGCTAACACATATGAAAATTTATTTACACATAACGAAGAAAAAGTAACATTCGCTCAGTCCATAAGCAGCTTTAACAATACTTTAACGACATTCATCATCGGCGGCTTAGCTGGAGGCTTGGTAATGTTCATTTTTGCGAAAAACATGGTGCTTATCCGTAAAAAATACAAGAAAGGTAAAAACTTTATACTCCATCATCCGGCCTACGATTTGACCGCTCTGTCGGTTATCGTGCTGCTGGTCGTACTTTCGCGAACATCCGGCTTTATTCAGTAAGCGCTTCGTTCATCATTGATGAAAACTTATTTTCAAAAAATATTGAATTTATTTCATTTTTTTTGATCCGTTTGGGAGGTGAGCAGCCAGAGAAAATTGCATATTTTCCCTGCGTGATGAGAGGAGGAGTCACCTCATCTCATAAACTTTAGTGGAGTTTTATAGTGTCTTTGCCGAATATAGAATCCAGTTCCGAAAGTAGACTATCGTTGGGTTCTACCCGGGAAGGAATCTTAATAATCTGCCTGTCTCGGTCCGGTCCCACCACTAAAACAATCTCCATATCGCCAGGATGAACGTCTATGGTTTCTTTAAGCTTAGATAGCTTTTGTTCATCACCCGTATCTTGAAGCCTTATATATAGTCGCTTGGGCTTCGGCGGTTCATAATCATTTTCATCCAAATTAATTTCTTCGACTGTTTCAACTATAATTTTCGCTTCAGATGTATTGCCATCTTTATCCTTAGAAGATATTTTTCCGCCGACAAGAATAATCTTATCCCTTTCCCAGACATGCTCGCTCTTAGCCAGCACACCGGGAAAAGCAATCAGCTCTATTTCTGATTCCATGTCAGCCAATTTAATAAACGCCATTTTTTGGCCGGTTTTAGTAATTATTTCTTTCTTCTCTGTTATCGATCCGCCTATCTTGACGTTTTGCTCTCTTGTTATGTTGGCCAATTCCTTAATGGGGGTGGCAGTTTGTCTGAGTACCTCTTCGTACTCGCTTAGGGGGTGGCTGGAAAGGTATATGCCAAGGAGCTCTCTTTCCCATTTCAGGTTCTGGTTACCATTGTCGACATCAACAGGCTTTAGGGTAAAGCTAACATTCAGTCCGGGTTCATCTACTGACGAACCAAAAAGATCAGTCTGTCCGCTGCTGGCTTGCTTCTGGTATCTTGAGGCATAAGCAAGCATATTCTCAATGTTTTCAACTAGTACGCCTCTGTCTCCCAAGCTATCAAAAGCACCAGACTTTACCAGACTGTCTAATGCTTTTTTATTAATGACTCCGGAATTAAACTTCTTCAGAAACTGTTCAAGGTTAGTAAATCCGCCAATTTCCTTTCTGGCCTTGATTATTTCATCGACTACGCCAGTGCCGACATTTTTTATAGCATTCATGCCGAAACGTATGCTCTCTTTGTCTTTTTGGTGTATGACTGCAAACCGCCCGTAAGATTCATTTATGTCCGGCGGTAACACGTCTATGCCCATTGACCGGCATTCTGATATCTCTATTGCCAGCCTATCGCTGTCGTCATAGTCGCTTGTCATCAATGCCGCCATAAATGCCGCCGGATAATGCGCTTTCAAATAAGCCGTTTGATAAGCTATCGACGCATAACAAGCTGAATGAGCCTTATTAAAACAATAGTTAGCAAACTCTTCCAGCTCGTCCCAGAATTTTTCCATCATTTTACGGTCAGCCCCGCTATGCTTTATACCCCCTTCAATAAAGTCAGGTTTAACTTTTTTCAGTAAAGAAGAAATCTTTTTACCGACAGCTTTTCGCAATGTGTCCGCTTGGCCGCCGCTAAAACCGCACAAGTCTTTGCTGATTTGCATAAACTGTTCCTGATAAACAAGTACGCCGTATGTTTCTTTTAAGGCAGATTCTAGTTTAGGGTGCATATATTCAATTTTTTTCTTGCCGTGTTTTCGGGCGATAAAATCATCTATCCATTGCATCGGTCCAGGCCTATAAAGCGCGTTCATCGCTATCAGATCATCCAGCACATTCGGCTTTAGCTCCTTTAGGTATCTCTTCATCCCCGCAGATTCAAACTGGAACACCCCTGTGGTATCTCCTCTTTGGAAAAGCTCGAAAGTTTTCTTGTCATCCAAAGGAATATTGCTGATATCTATGTCCTCGCCATAAACTTTTTTTATAATTTTTAGCGAATTCTTGATAATAGTAAGGTTTGAAAGACCGAGGAAATCAATCTTAAGCAAACCGATTTCCTCAATAGGCCCCATGGAATACTGGGTTGATACTACGCCCTTTTGCGCCATTTCCAGCGGGGTAAATTTGACTATCTCGTCCGGTGCAATCACTACTCCGGCAGCATGAACACCATGGCTTCGTATGGTGCCTTCAAGCTTTATAGCTAGATCAAATACTCTTTTAGCGGTTTCATTTTCTTTGTACTCGCGCTTTAAATCGGAATTATCATTTAACGATTTTTCTAACGGAATGTGCCTTCCCTGAACCGGCGGAGGAATCATTTTCGCCAAACGGTCCGCTTCGGCATATGGTACCTGAAGGACTCTTGCTACATCGCGAACGGCGTTCCTGGCCGCCATCCGGCCAAAAGTGACTATATTCGCTACTTTCTCCTCACCGTACTTTTTAACGCAGTAATTTATCACTTCATCCCGTCTCGTATCCTGGATGTCTATATCGAAATCCGGCATTGAGATTCTATCCGGGTTTAAGAATCTTTCAAATAGCAACCCGTATTCCAAGGGGTCAAGCTCCGTAATCCTCAATCCGTAAGCTACTATCGAGCCAGCGCCGCTGCCCCGACCTGGGCCAAATATTATGCCTTTATCTTTGCCCCACTGTATAAAATCCGACACTATTAAAAAATAGCCGGAGAACCCCATGCGATTTATTATCCCCAGCTCATATTCAGCGCGTTTAATAATATTTGCCGGAAGTTGTTTTTTTGCATTTGCGATGGTTTTTTCAGGTTCGGAATCCGTGTATTTTCGCACCAGTCCTTCAAAGGTTAACTTTTCAAGGTAAGACTTTTCTGTTTCGCCTTTTGGTACATCAAATTTCGGAATCAAGTAATTCCCAAGTTTGATTTCGACATTACATCTGTCGGCAACCTCTTTTGTGTTCGTAATAGAATCTGGGTGCGTTTTACCCCATCGGGCTATTATGTCCTTCGGGTCGGCAACATTAAGTTCAAAATTAGCCAAACTCATTCTGTTTTCATCGCTTAGAAATGAACCCGTCTGTACGCAAAGCAGAATCTCATGTGCTTCCTGGTCGTCTTTTTTTAAATAATGCGCATCACCTGTAATTACTGTTTTGATTTTTAATTGCTCAGCTATTTTGAAGCTTTGTTTATTAACTTTAGTTTGTTCGCCCCATGAGCTTGGATGTTCCTTGTGCCCATGGTCTTGAATCTCTATGTAATACCTGTCGCCGAATATCTTTTTATACCACTTTGCAACCTCAACAGCTTGTTCGTATTGTTCTTGGCGCAGTGCATCCCCCAGTTCGCTGCTGATACATCCTGATATAGCAATGATTCCATCCGAATATTTTTCGAGTGTTTCCCGATCTATCCTGGGTTTATAGTAAAAGCCTTCCAAATGAGCGATAGTTGAAAGCTTCATTAGGTTCTGGTAGCCGGTGTTATCCATGGCTAACAAGATGATGTGGTAATACTGCTTATCAAAAGCCGGGTCTTTATCTGACAATTTTCTCGGAGCAATGTATGCTTCTACTCCGATAATTGGCTTAATGCTTTTCTTCTTGGCTTCGTCGTATAGATCTATTACGCCGGAAAGAGTACCGTGGTCAGTTATAGCAACCGCGTCCATACCCATTTCTTTGACGCTTTCCACAAGTTTAGGGACTTTGGTCAGACCATCAAGAAGGCTGTACTCCGTGTGGTTATGCAAATGAACAAAATCTGATGATTTTACGTCTTTGTTTTTGACCGAACCTTTTTCTTTTTTCGGCATTTTCCCTCGACTTTTCTATCGGATATTATAACTCAGATTTTTTTAAAATTCTGTTGTAAAGAAATCTTCTTTGTTCTTTTTCAAAGAACCAGATATTTCTTTCAGTAAAGAAACAAACCCCTTCTTCCTGCGAAGAAGCAAGCCCCAATATTTTTGAATCAGCAAAAATATTGGATAAAAACTGACAGGCAGTGCCAAAACATTACTAATCTGAGATACCAGGGTTGTCCGTGAAACAAAAAAACGACCTTTCAGGATCGGTTTAGCTCTTTATCTACTTTTATGGACAAGAACTAAACTAGCTTTTGTTTCAATGACTCGGGCAACCCTGATTCAGATTAATCAGTTTTGACAAGCCTGGGCGCTGAGACCAACCCCGGTATAAAATTCTATACATCTGCAGAAACCGATTGTGATTTTTCTTCTGGAAACTGAGTCAAGCCGAAAAGCTAGCCCAACTTCATCCTAAATATGAAAAAGTTGGGCCGACCGAAGAGAGTTTTTTCGGCACAGTTTCAGGGGAAAAATTACAGTAGCGTTTTGAAGCCGTATAGGAATTTTATACCGGGGTTGGTTTGAGGGTAAGACTCAGAGCTGAGGGCTACAGAAGCTAGACGGCAACATTGAATAACCTACCTATGAGATAGGTTATTGTCATTGCGATTGCGCCCCAAAGGACCACTCTTTTTATAGCGACCCTAGCTTTTGCCTGCCCTGCACGCGCACTTAAGTAGCCGGTCACAATAAGAGCGAAAATCACTGAAGCAAACGTAAGCGGTATCCTTAAAGATTCCGGAGGTAAGAGTATCGCCGCTAGTGGAATAGCAGCCCCAGAAATAAACGCCGCAGCGGATGCAAACGCCGCATGATAAGGATTTGTAAGGTCATTAGGATCAATACCAAGTTCAATTTCCAGATGCGCTTGGAGCGGGTCGTGAGCCGTTAATTCTTTTGCTACTTGTTTGGCGGTTTTTTCAGAAAGACCTTTTTTCTCATACATTCCCTCCAGCTCTTTTAATTCTTCTTCGGGGAAATTCTCCAACTCGTATTTTTCCATGTTTATCTGTGCTTTCTCGCTATCGCTCTGCGAGCTTACAGACACATATTCTCCGGCAGCCATAGATATAGCTCCAGCTACTATTCCAGCAACGCCGGCCGTCAAAATCACAGATATATTAGTTGTGGCACTGGCTACGCCTACTACTAGACCTGATATAGATACTATGCCGTCATTCGCACCCAAAACAGCCGCTCTTAACCAGTTAAGTTTGCTTGAGCTGAAGTTTCCGTGAAATTCCGGGTGCACTACATCATTATCTTTTGCCATAGTTTATTTTGACCCTGCAGGACTTCCAGTTTATTTCTTTAAAAAGGTTGATAAATTAGACTTTGCTTTCTTAGCTTCTTCCAGCATATCTTTCAAGTCCGGATCAGTTGCCTCTCCGCTATGAATAGCGCTTATTATCATCTTGACCTTTTGCTTGGTTTTTTTTGAATTTTCCAACTGCTTCTTAAACTCTTCATCGACTTTTATCTTAGATTTCTTAACCCTTGTTTCGCTCTCTTTTATTAGGTTTTGTAACTCGCTATATAACTGCTTCAATTGCTTTTCGCCGTCTACTCTGGCTTTTGAAGCTGATGAAGATATTTTTTTTCTTGTTCGCTTGCCACTTCTAGGAGCCGTTAAAATTCCCGCGAGGTAGCCAGCACCAGCTGCAATAAGTGCACCTAAGGCCCATTTACTCTCTTTTTTCATACGGCTCTCCTCAGTCCTTTCTTTTTCTTTTAGTTTTACCGGCAGCTTTTGTCACGTAATCGCTTATATTGGAAACAAGTTTAACGAACGCCACTGGTGTAGCGGTTTTTTCAAAGAAAGAAGCTATGTGCTCCGCCTTGTCCACTGCCTGTTCGGCATGGTCAACAATACGTTTTATCTGGCTGACTATCTGAATTATCTTAACTAGTAATATGATGCCGAGAAGAAGAAACAGACCCAGCATTACCGAAAGCAAAATTACTAAAGATTCAAACCAAACATCATTCATAATTACAATTTAAATTATATACTATTTAGTCAATCGTTAATCTTGTTTCTTATATGTTCGAGTACTTCCTGGCTGATATCATCCCTTTTAAGGGCAAAATCAATCACTGTTTTTAGATACTCTAACTGATTACCAGTATCATAATATTTACTACCAGAGAGCTTGCATCCATAGAGGTTTTTTCCGTCATTTATCATAGGCTCAAGGACATAAGTTGTCAGATAAAATTCATCTTTTTTCCCTAGCCCGCCTATAGCTTTTTTCGCATATTCAAAAACATCCGGAGTAAGCAGATATCCGCCGACGCTGGCAAAATCTGAAGGGGCGTTAGCCTTGCCGGGCTTTTCAACCAGGCCGTCTATCTTCATAATCCCATCTTCTTGCTGGGTTCCTTTCACTACACCATACCTTTTGAATTCTTCTTCGCTGCTGATGTTTATGCAGGGCAATATCGAACCGCCCAATCTGTTATACAGCTCAATCATTTGCGAGAAGCGGTTCGAAGAAGTCTCAATCAGCTCGTCGGCATAGGTATAAATAAACGGCTCATCGCCTATTAAAGACTGAGCGTTTAATATAGGCGTCGCACTGCCATATGGGCCTTTCTGCCTGATATAAGCAAAATTTGCCAGCTCTGAAATTTTCTTTGTTCTTTCTAGAAGCTCATTTTTTCCGCCTTGGATTAAATTTTCTCTGAGATCGGCGCTCATCTGATCAAAGTGGTCTTCTATAGAACGCTTATGATAGCCAGTTACGATTATTATGTCTTCAATTCCAGCTTCTACAAGCTCTTCGACGATGTATTGGATAATCGGCTTATCTATTATCGGCAGCATTTCCTTGGGCATAGCCTTGGTCTGCGGCAAAAACCTGGTGCCGAACCCGGCTGCCGCTATAACTGCTTTTCTAACTTTTGCCATAACCTAAATTATACCTTAAGATTTTTCTTTATTAATTTTTGTGCTAAAGCAGGGTCAGCCTTGCCTTTTGATGCCTTCATAACCTGTCCGACCAAGAAGCCTATGGCCTTCATTTCTCCGTTTTTAACGTCTTCTGCTGCTTTTGGATTCTCTTCAACAATCTTAGCGACTATCTTCTCTATTTCGCCTTCATCGCTCACAACTTGACTGGATGAAATAAATTTAGTTACGTCAAACGAGCTATCTTCAAGATATTGTTTTACGCCCTCTTTGGCCTTGGTAGAAACTAACTTTCCTTCGTCATACGCGCTAGCCAGTTTGAGCAAGCTGTCTATTTTACCCTCGGACAAAGCGGAATAATCATCAATAAAGCTGGGAATAAAATTAATCACCCAGTCAAATAATTTCGATATAGCACCGGAAGACACCTTCTTGTTTTCTATGACCGAAACAGCAAAATCAACTGCTTCCGGATTATTAAATAATGTGTCTAGGTCAGAAGCAGATAAATGGCCAGTCTTCTCCAGCTTCTCGCGGATTACGTAAAAGTTTCTTTTATCGAACTCTTTTTTAATTTCGGTTATATAATCATCTGTTAAGTTCAATGGTGGTATATCAGGGTCAGGAAAATATCGGTAATCATGGGCTTCTTCTTTTCCTCGCTGAGAAGTCGTCTTTTGCTTGGCATCATCCCAACCTCGGGTCTCCTGGACTATCTTTCCGCCCTTGTCTAATATTTCACTCTGGCGCTTCATCTCATATTCAACGGCGCGTTCTACTGATTTAAAACTATTCAGATTTTTTGTTTCAGTCCGTGTTCCTAGTTTGCTGCTATCTTTGCTTAAACTTACATTAACGTCAAAACGCATGTTTCCGTGGTACAAATCAACATCGCTGATACCGGCGTATTTCATTAGCAAATAAAGTTTTTGCGCGTATGCCTTAGCCTCGACAGCACTGTGAATTTCCGGCTCGCTTACTATTTCCAAAAGTGGTGTTCCAGCCCTGTTGAGGTCAACTAAACTGTAATCTTTACCGGCCGGATGCGAAGTCTTGCCAGCGTCTTCTTCCATGTGTGCCCGGGTTATGCCGATTTTCTTTTTTTGGCCATCAATTTCTATATCTATATGCCCGCCGACAACGATAGGGTCAGAAAATTGGCTTATCTGGTAACCCTTCGGCAGATCGGGATAAAAATAATGTTTTCGATCGAATTTGCTGAATTTCTGAGGAGTGGTACCGAGTGCAAAGGCGGCTTTGGCCGACAACTCGACCGCTCTTTCGTTTAAATACGGCAAAGCGCCGGGCATACCAAGGCAAATATGGCTTACTAGCAAGTTAGGCTCTGCTCCGCGAGCATCATTGCCGACAGCCGCGAATAATTTTGTATCCGTTTTTAACTGAACATGGCACTCTATGCCTACAGTAAGAACATACTTCATCATAATGCTCCCAAATCCTTAAGCCCCTTCTGCAAGCCTAAAAGCGCACGCTTCATATCGGCTTTCTTGAGCTTCAGCCCAGGCTTTTCTTGGACTGCACGGCTTAGCTTATGCCCGAACCAGACTTCATCTTTGTCAGTAAAAATCTTTTCGGCTTTTACTAATTTTTCTCCAACGGTTTTACCGGTGTATTTCTTCTTTTTCAAGGCTTCATCCAGTAATCTATCGGCCTCGGCTAAGGCCTCTTTCCATTGGTCCTGTTTCGGTAATTGAGTTTTAATCTTATTCCATTTTTTTCTAATCTTCTTCGGACGCAGTTTTTTGGAATAGAAAAAGATTATCAAGCCTAAGACAACTAAGACTAGAAACACACCTATGGCCGTCAAGACAATCAACTCAGGAGTAAATTCTATATTAAGGTTCATGAGCACAGCTCCTCAATCTCTTTTGAAATACTAAAAAGCTCCCTGTCCCTGCCTTGCCCGGCCATGACTTGAAGACCGGTTGGCAAATCTTTGGCCTTGCCCACAGGCAGACTGACAGCCGGGTTCCCGGCCAAATTTGCAGTAACTGTCAGTAAGTCTGAGAGGTACATCTGCAAAGGGTCGTCAGTCTTCTCGCCTATTTTAAATGCTACGCTGGGAGTCGTGGGCCCGACGAGATAATCTACCTCCTTAAAGGCTTCTTTGACTTCATTGATTATTTTCGTCCGAACAGTCTGGGCCTTTTTATAATAAGCATCATAGTATCCGCTTGATAACACGTAAGTGCCTGTCATTATCCTCCTTTTAGCTTCGTCGCCAAACCCGCTATCTCTACTCTTTGTGTAACTTTCGTCCAAGTCTTTGGCATCATCGCTTGAATAGCCGTATCTCTGCCCGTCATATCTACTCAAATTGCTGCTTAGTTCAGCAGGGCAGATAATATAGTAAACCGGCAGGGATAGGCTGGAAGAAGGCAAATCTATGTTTTTTATTTCAGCGCCTGCGTTTTTTATCTTTTCGATCGCCTCTTCGGTTTTAGAAATAATCTCGCTATCTACGTTTTCATCCATGTATTGGTTTATCACCCCGACCTTCGCACCTTTTAACTTTGGTTCAAAGCTAGTATATGGCTTTTCATCACGATCGATTAGTGTCATATCCAGCTCGTCTTTGCCAGCCATTACATCGAAAATCAAAGCAGCATCTTCAACGCTCCTAGTAAGCGGTCCGATAACATCCAGCGAAGTACCCATAGAAATCACTCCGCTTCGACTTATCAAGCCATAGGTGGGCTTATAGCCTACGACCCCGCAAAAACTAGCTGGCTGGCGTATAGAACCGCCCGTGTCTGTCCCTAGGGCAAACGGCGCCATACCTAAAGCTACCGCAGCTGCCGAGCCTCCGGAACTGCCGCCGGGCACCCTGGTCTTATCGTGAGGATTCAGCGTAGTGAAAAAATCGCTATTCTCTGTGCTTGAACCATGGGCAAACGCATCCAAATTGGCTTTTGCAACGCATATAGCACCCTCTGCTTCAAGCTTATTAATCGCAGTGGCTTGATAAGGAGCTTTGAAGCCTTTTAATATATTGCTGGCTGCTGTTGTGTCCGCTCCAAATACCAAAAAATTGTCTTTGGCTATGAATGGCACGCCAGCAAGTCTGCCGGGTTTCTTTCCTTTTTTAATTTGGCTGTCTATATCTCCTGCTCTTTTCAAGGCATTTTTCTCAAGCGTAGCGATAATAGCTTTATACTCTTGTTTTTCTTTAATAATACTAAGAGATTTTTCAACTAGTTCTTTGGCGCTTACTTTGCCCGATGAAACATCTTGGGCAATTTCAGCAATAGGTTTCCAGGCATTGGCGGGCATTTTAATTTAAAACCCGCTTTACTCTTATATAGCTTCTTTCTTTTGACGGCGCATTCTTGAGCAATTCGTCCGTTGTTTCGTTGTAGCCTATAGTTTTGTCCTGCCGCATTATATTTTGCAAACCGGTAACTTGATCCGTCGGCTTGAGCCCATCTGTATCTGCCGAGTCTATTTGTTCGACGTATTTTACTATCGAACTCAATTCATCCACAAATTTATCAACTTCTTCATCGGTTAATTTAATCTTGGAAAGTCGAGCCAATTTTAATACATCTTCGCGAGTTATTTGTGCCATATGTATGTTCAAGTATAGCAAAATTATGTTTTTATAATCTAGCTTTACAACTTATAAAAATAACCATACTATGAGTAGATAGCCATCTTACAACAAAAAGGTTTAAATTAATGGCAGGATCGCCCGCAGTTATAGAAACAGGAAGATCCGGTCCGGAAATAATACCCGGACAGGCAGATCTAGAATTCTACCCCCAGCCAAATGGGGGTTTTTTATTAGAAAGGCAAGACGGCTCCTCTGTACAAGTGGATGTAGAGATGCTCGACGAAGAAGCCTACCGCGGCGGCATGACAAGATTAGAAGCTTACACGATAACGGCTAAAGGGGCGCCTGAAGGAGAAGCCCCGCCGCAAACCAGACACAGATACCATGCACGGACAAATACTCCCAATCATCTAGGTTCTGATGCCCGCGTAGATGCCACTACCCCATGGACAACCAGAGAGAAAGGCTTTAATGAAAGGTTTATGTCGGGCCTTAACGACCGGGATTATGCCACTATGCTGGTCGAGCCTAGAGGATCAGCTATAAGGGCCGGGCTTGCCGGCTCTGCCGACAATATTAATTACATAGGACATATATCAAGAAATTATCGATCAACCAGCGAAAGTTTGCGACCTGATAGATCACTTTACGCAGGCAGATCCCGAGCCGCCGCCATAGGCTTCGGGGTTTTGAGTAATTATTCGGATTTAACCGCGCCGTGCTTTGTCAGGCCGGGCTCGCTTAAAGAACTGCCTGAAGACGCCCTGCAACTTACCTTAGAAGCAGTTGAATTACTTAAGCACCTTGCCAGCATAGGTATCGGTGAAGCTGTTAGCCAGCGTAGAACATTTAGCGCGCATCCGGTAGATCTTATTAATACGGTGCTTGCCATACCGAGCTTAAGAAACGGAGATGCCGGTAAGTTATTCCGGTCAGGTTCAGCCAAAGCCCTTCATATTACTATGTTCGACAAAGATGGCTGGTCTCAGCCTGACGAGGTAATGACTATGGCAGGCGAAAGGCCGGATACTTACTTAAGTTTGCTTAGCGGCAGACACATGGCTTTAGCCAAGCCTGAAGTTGAACAAGCCTCTTTAGATAGATTTTCCGCACTGGCCGATATGAGGGGAGTGGACGGAAGTTTTGATGATGTAGACTTTGAGGAAATCGCCAGGATTCAACCCGATATCGATACAGAAAGAAGCCCTATAGGCAGACTAAGCCTGGGCAAAGCCGTAAAGGCTGTCTATAGTTTTGCTACTTGAAACCTGAGTTTACAGCTTAGCTTCAAGTTCTTTTATCATGTCGCGTAATTCGGCGGCTTTTTCAAATTGGAGGTTAGCCGCCGCTAAGTCCATCTGCCGGTTAAGGTCGCGTATTAAATGCTTGTACTCATCTTTGGGAATTTTCTTTATATCAAGTTTGGATTTTTCGCTATCCGGCAGGTCTTTGCGCATCCCTTTATCGATATTCTTGGCGATTCCCTGGGGCGTAATCTTATGCTGTTTATTGTACTGCTCTTGGATTTTTCGGCGACGGTTAGTTTCGTCTATCGCCCGCTTCATGCTTCCGGTAATCTTATCCGCATACATTACTACCCGGCCGTTAATGTGCCGAGCTGCCCTGCCGACGGTTTGTACAAGCGCTTGTTCGCTACGCAGAAAACCTTCTTTGTCTGCATCCAAAATGGCCACTAAACTAACTTCCGGCAAGTCTAAGCCTTCCCTCAGAAGGTTTATCCCGACAAGCACGTCATAGACACCCATCCTTAAGTCGCGCAGTATGTCTGAGCGTTCAAGCGTGTCAATCTCGCTATGCAGATATGCCACTTTCATATCAAGCTCCTGTAAGTGCTCGGCCAGATCTTCTGACATCCGCTTTGTCAAAGTAGTAACTAGGACTCTTTGATTTTTAGACACCACAGTTCTAATCTCGGCTATTAAGTCGTCTACTTGATGCTTGACCGGCCTAACATCAATCTGAGGGTCGACTAACCCTGTCGGCCGGATAACTTGCTGTACGGGTTCAGGGCTGCGCGATAGCTCATATTCCGCCGGGGTAGCACTGACATATATTGTCTGGTTAACATGCCTCTCAAACTCCGTAAAGGTCAGCGGTCTGTTATCCAAAGCGCTTGGAAGCCGAAAACCATGCTCTACCAGAACTTCTTTTCTAGCTCGGTCGCCGTTATACATGCCTCGTATCTGCGGAATGGTCATATGGGATTCGTCTATAAACATCAAATAGTCGTCAGGAAAATAGTCCAGCAAAGTCGCCGGCTGTTCGCCTGGCTCCCTATCGGTTAGATACCGGCTGTAATTCTCTATACCTTTTACGAAGCCGGTTTCTTCCATCATCTCTAAGTCAAACTTGGTTCTTTGTTCCAGTCTTTGCGCTTCCAGCAATTGTCCGTTTTTCTTAAAATAAGCCAGGCGCTGTTGAAGTTCGTTTTGAATTTTCGCAAGAGCCTTTTTTAATTTTTCCTGGGGCGTGACGAAATGGCTACCCGGATAGATGCTAAGCTCTTTAAGATTCTTTAAAATTTCGCCGGTAAGCGGATTTATTTTTGTAATACGCTCTACTTCGTCGCCAAAAAATTCCACCCTATAGGCGGATTCCTCGCCTGCTGGAAATACATCGACAACATCGCCGCGGGCTCGGAAAGTGCTTCTATGGAAATCTATGTCATTTCTTTGGTATTGGATATCGGTCAGTTGCCTGAGAAGCTTGTCGCGAACCCTTCTTTCGCCAGTTTTAATCTTCACCGCAAGCTCGGCATAATCTTCGACAGATCCGATGCCGTATATGCAGCTCACGCTGGCTACGATCAATACATCACGGCGGCTCAAAAGCGAGGATGTCGCCGCATGACGAAGACGGTCTATCTCTTCATTAATCTGCGAGTCTTTTTCTATATATGTGTCCGAGCGGGGTATATACGCTTCCGGCTGGTAGTAATCAAAATAACTGACAAAATAATGCACTGCGTTTTGCGGAAAAAATTGCTTAAATTCCGAGAAAAGCTGGGCGGCTAAGGTTTTGTTGTGGCAAAGAACCAAGGTAGGTTTTTGTACTTCTTGGACAATATTTGCCATAGTAAAAGTTTTGCCCGATCCCGTAACGCCTAGAAGCACCTGGTTTTTTTCGCCGGTATTTAAACCTTGTTCCAACGCAGCAATTGCTCCGGGTTGATCGCCGGTAGGCTTAAAGTCGCTTTTAAGCTTGAATCTGTCCATCAATTAATCTTAGCAGGAATAGAGGACGGATATCATATGAATCCTATGTCTTGGGTTTTTTGGCCTTCCGCAGAAACCAGTGCTGATCATGTTCTTTTAGTTCTTTTTTTATGTCGGTATATTCTTTATCGACAATTTCAAGAACTCTATCAACCAGCCTTTTCGGGTCGTCATCATAAATCACTACTTCGTCTGCCGGCGGTTCCAAAGCCTGCATCAAAGCAGGTATTATATCTGCCGTACCTCCGCTGCCGATTAATATGCCACAAGGCTTCCCTGCTTCCAGAGCCGAAGTGAATTCATGCAAGCTGCCAAATCTCCCGCCGATGGTTATTACCGCATCACTGGACTGCACTAAATATAAGTCACGTCCGACATAGTTCATTCCAGTAAAATTGATGAAGTCAAAGCAATCATAAGGCAAGCGATATTTTTTTATGTGCTCGCGTAAGGAAGATGCTGGCGAGAAACCTATGACTGGCCCTCCATGGTCTTTAGCGCCAACTGCCGAATGGTAAGGCAGTCCGACAGTAGCGCCCGTTGTTAATATATGCCCGGCTTCAGCTATATGCTTGCCTAACTCATAGGCAAGGTTTGACGAAGCATCTATAGTTCGTCCTTGGGCAGCTCCGGAAACGCAGATTGAATATTGTATCCTCTTAAAATCTTTTTTTTTCACAGCTTAAAAATCGTCCTCTCTGAAAACATCCTCTATGACTTCATGATGCGTCAAATATCTGGAAAATAATTCATCGTAAAGCCTGTTTTTTCCAAACTCGCTATAAGAATTTTCAAAATCATTCCTGTTAATCGCATTGATGATTGCATCCGATAAATGAGTAGACACAATCAAACCAGTTTTATCACCATATGCAAACCCTTTTTCCCACACGCCGAACCGCTGCATTTCTTTTTCGGGAGACAGGCCGAACAATTCATAGGCCGGTATGTTCAAATCCAGCCTTTGGGCAAGCTTGCGATTACCGTGATGCTGGATAGAGTGCATGACAGCAGACCACCTTATAGGCCAATTTATAAAAGAAGCCTTTTTAAATCCGTTTTCCCTTATATCCTTAAGTGTTTCAAAAAAGTCCGGCTGAAGTCCCTTAAACCTATAGAATGCCGATCGGCTTATTATCCCATTTATATGGTTAATGATCGTGTCGAAATAAAACATCGCATCGCCTTCGAATCTCCGGTTTGGCGGAACAATGATGATATCTGACGATTCTTCGTTAGAAAAAACTATCCTTCTTAAATCTATATCTGATCTTTTTAAACTGCTAAGCCTGGCGGGGCTGATTATACTGAAGCTTATTTTCTGCTCGTCAAAGTCGCTGTTAGTCATAGAGCCTGCTTGGCTAATATGCTTTTCCTGCCATCCGACGCCTTCAATAATCTTAGCTAAGACCAAAGTTTGCAAAACCGGTTCGCGTTTCAAAAGCGAATCAATAGATCTGAACCCGAGTATCTTCATCACCTTTTTCGGCGGGTTGGCTTTTAATTGTTTCTTTAAAACGCTTTGTTTGACGCACCAAAATTTTCGCCAGCTTGTTCGTTTTTCCAAATAGTCAATGCATTTTTTTAATGCTTCCGCCGGAGTATCAGAGGGTTTGATGCCAAGACGTTCTGCTAGCTTTTCAGAGTCTTTTTTAGATTGCACGACTAAGGATTGATAAAGCTCGTGAGGGGTCGTGTCTTCATCATCAAGATTTAGTTGCTTAGATAAGTTTTTAAAATGATGTATGCTGTCGACAAATATTCGTATATCATGCCCTTTTCTTCCGCTCAGCCTTTCCAGGTCGTGTATGCTGTGGCTAAATTCAGGT
The DNA here is from genome assembly GCA_036276695.1 of Saccharimonadales bacterium (SeqCode). Classification (GTDB taxonomy): domain Bacteria; phylum Patescibacteriota; class Saccharimonadia; order Saccharimonadales; family 2-12-FULL-41-12; genus JANWLD01. The sequence continues at coordinate 23,919 of DASUOI010000044.1, forward strand.
TCTTTAGCATCGAATATGCCTGAAATTACTCTTGAACTCATTGCTGAAAATTACAACTTTCGGGGTTTATAAGATTCCGGGGCCTTCTGAAGCAGCTGCGCCAGTTCTTTTTCGCTTAGCAAACCAGCCTGAGCACCGACATGCTGGACGACATTCATTGAGCTAATGGGCGCCCATTGCAAAGCACCGTCTATGGTATTACCCATGATTATAGACGCTACAAAAGTCGAAGTAAATGCATCTCCCGCCCCGGTTCTTTCAATCGGCGGGCTTGGATCTGGGTATATAGGCATCTTAAACCTGTTACTGCCATCACTGGCATAACTGCCGTTAGGCCCGTCGCTGATTACTGCTACTTTTGGCCCTAGGCTGTGCAAACGATCAAAAAGATCGTTTATATCTTCCACGTTCCCGCCGGTTACATAGGCGGCTTCTTCCCTGTTGACAGCCACAAGTTCAGTTCTGGCATACACCTGCTTTAGTCTTTCAACTCCTGCTTCCATCTGGAATGTGCCAGGCTGAAAAGCTAGTTTTACTTCGGGGTTTTTATTCAGCCAATCAACCAGATCGTCATGGAATTCAAGAGCATTCTCGCTGATAGAACTGAAATATATCCATTCAGGCACTTCTTTGGGTCGTAAATGCGGCCAATGGTAGTCATATTCCTCATGCTTTATCAAGATTGTCCGTTCTTCCTTATACCATAGGACATAGTGGTAGTTACTTTTCTTTTTAGGGTGGATTCTAATGAACCTGGTATCTACATCGGCATTATCTAGCGTATGGATAATATCCCTGCCAGCAGAATCACCGCCAACGTTCGCCACTAGGCCTGTTTTAAGCCCAAGCTTGGCGAAATTAACCGAAGCATTGGCTGCATTTCCTACGGCGTTCAGCACTTCAGAATGATCAAACGGTATCTTGGTCGCGAAAGGCATGGAGAGCACGGGGCCTTTATCGGTGTCATGGGTTTCAGCTCGGTCATCTTTTAGTTTGATAAACGCGTCAGTAACTACATCGCCCACACAAAGTACATCGGTTTTTTTCACTTTCAGTTTCCCAGATTATTTTTATTCATTAACATAAGTATTTTGACAAAGTCTACCTTGCAATGCAAACAGTTAATTAACCTGCCTGGCTTTGCCCGCGGAGCCAAATATATCAATTTTTTCTTCGACAATAGCTTGCACGGAAGATATAACTTCGTCCATCAGCTTCATTACCGATATTTCGTCCGGGTTATTCTTTAAAGATTTTTCCAGTGATCGGCGGAAAGCTACCCGCATATCAGTATTGATGTTTATTTTGTTTACCCCTGATTTTATTGCATGCTTGAAGTAGTGTTCCGGCGTACCGCTGCCGCCATGAAGGCTGATAAAACTATCTATATTGCCCCGAAGCTTTTCCAGTAAGTCTATGTCCAGAACTTTCGGGGCTGGATATATACCGTGCAGGTTTCCGATAGCCGCAGCATACACGTCAATACCGGTAGAATCTATAAACTCTTTGGCTTCATCTACTTTTGAAAAAGTTTTTTTGATTTGGCTATAGTTGATCTTTCGCTTGTGAATGCTTGATTCGCTGTCAAAGAAGTGCGGTTCGCTTTCTACTATAGCGCCTGTCAGACGAGCGTAATTTACGACCTGCCTGGTCTTATCTATGAATTCATCCATGCTTATTTCGCTATTATTCTTAGCTGCATCAAGCTGTATAAACTCAAACCCGGCTTCAATGCCATCAATTGCGGCGTCAACGCTTAGGCTGTGGTCTAAGTTTATATATATTTCTATACCTAGCTCGTTTTTGTAGTTATCTACCATATCCCGAACGTTATCCAAACCTATTGATTCAGCCTCGTCATGGCTAACCTCGACCAAGACCGGGGATTTCTTAACTAACGCTGCCCTGCAAACAGCCTTAAGTGTTTCCTGATTGTCTAAATTAAATGCACCTACGGCAAACTTCTCTGACCTTGATTTAGTCATAAGTTCCCTGGCTTGAGCACAATTAGTCCTGATCTCCCTGATAGACAACGCCATTTTAAAACATCCTATGCACTTCAAGCATTATATGCTTCCAAGTAAGCTTATGTTTCTCTAGCAGTTCTTCGGGCTTTCCCGATTCTCCGAACTGGTCATCGACGCCCAAACGCCTGATCTTCACCGGATGCTCTTCACTCAGAAGTTCGGCTACGGCGGCGCCGAGCCCACCCGTCGTCTGATGTTCTTCGATGGTAATTACCCGGTTAGTTTTATTGACGCTTTTTATGATAGTCGCGCTATCAAGAGGTTTTATTGTCGGGCAATGAATCACTTCAACATCAATACCGTCTTTGTATAGTTTCTCGGCAGCTACCATGCCGTGGTAAGTCATCGTCCCGGTAGAAATTATCGTCAGGTCCTTGCCTTCGCAGAAAGTATAAGCCTTGCCTATGTCAAACGGCGTGTCTTTAGTTGTGACTACGGGCGAAGAGTCACGGGCCAGACGCAGATAGCCGGGACGCTTATCTTTAGCTAGGGCCATCGTGGCTTTTTCCGCTTCTATACTGTCACCCGGTGCAATTACAACCATGTTCGGTAGAACTCTCATAAGAGCTATATCTTCCAACATCTGGTGTGTAGCTCCGTCCGGCCCGGTATAAAGCCCGGCGTGCGAACCGACAATCTTTACATAGCGATTATTAAGGCAGATAGTAGTTCTGATCTGCTCCCAGTTACGCCCTGGACTAAAAGCTGCGTAGCTGGATACGAAAGGTATCTTGCCCATTGCGGCAAGTCCTGAGCCAACAGTTGCTAAATTCTGTTCAGCCACACCAATTTCAACAAACCTTTCCGGGAAGGCTTCTGCGAACAAACTGATTTGTGTAGAATCTGTTAAATCCGCACACGCCGCCACGACATTTTCATCCTTTTTGCCAGCTTCCAGCAAACCTCTACCGAAACCTTTTCGAATCGGCTCGCTGACAATATCCTTAGCTAAAATATCTTTTACCAGATGCAGGTTCATTCGTGCTCCCCGCGTATTTTTCCTTTAAGAGTTCTAAGCTCGTGTAAAGCTTTTTTCGCTTCATTCTTATTAGGCGGTTTGCCATGCCAGTGGAAATCATATTCCATAAAGTCTACGCCTTTGCCGGGAACGGTATGAGCTATTATCATAACCGGCTTTTCCACGATTGCCCGACCCAAGCTGCAGGCATCTATGACTTCTTCTATGTTATTGCCGTCTACTTCCAACACATGCCAGCCGAAAGCTTCCCACTTAGCCCTCAAATCCTCCAAGGGCATGACATCTTCGGTTGGCCCGTCTATCTGGATATTATTTCTATCTATAATTCCTATTATGTTGCCGAGCTTGTATTTGCCGGCTAACATGGCAGCTTCCCAGATATTCCCTTCGTTAAGCTCGCCATCGCCTAATACTACGTAGATCCAACGGTGATGGTCTTTATTCATTCTCATAGCTAGCGACATGCCGCAGGCTTGACTAAGACCGCAGCCCAGCGGACCGCTGGTAGTCTCCAGCCCAGGAAGCTTTGTTCTTTCCGGATGGCCTTGCAGTCGGGAGCCGAATTGGCGCAAAGTCTTTAGCTCGTTTTTATCAAAATATCCGGCATGCGCCATGCTAACGTATTGGACCGGTGCGCAGTGGCCGTTGCTCAGGATAAAAATATCCCGCTCGTCCCACTCCGGATTCTTAGGATCATGCTTTAAGATATCAAAATAAAGCGCCGCGAATATATCTGAAAGCCCTAGGGGCCCGGCGCTATGACCGCTACCGGCATGCTCCAGCATTTTAATAATATCTGCACGGATGTCGTAGGCAATTCTTTCAAGCTCAGCAATACTAAGTTTTTTCTTAGGACTCATCTTGCTTATGATTATAGCAAGCTACTGCATTAATTCGATAGATGGAAGCAGTGCATCTTTAACTTCTGAATTGGTCTCTGGATGAATGCTAGTACTGCCATTAACAATTGCGAACGCTATACTCTCTGCGAAAAGATATTTCTCGCATTTTTTTAGTCGATCATCCTTAAGACAGTCTTTATCCGTAAAGAATACACCGCTAGGACCAGCCCCCGTGGCAAGGTTACTGAAACTATGCGCAGTGTAGTAATAGTAATCGCCCACCTTCTTCCCTTTTACAGTAGTAAATACATTCTTATTGGTACTGTCCTTTGATCTAATTAGTTGACCCAGTGAATAAGTAAAATTGTCATATTCATCTACATCACCGTAATTATTGCGATATTCCACGTTAAAAGGTTGGCCATTTTTATCTTTTATGGGTTTAGCAAATATACCTAAGTTATTACCTGAAATTTTATATTGAATATCTGTTAAATTATCAGGTATTTTAAATCTCAACCCCCATTCTTTAACTACCAGATAACCTTCGTTCGGATCTTCTTCTGGAAGCTCTTCTTTCACTTCCCCTTTGGAATTATTTTTATGTTGAATTGACGAGTCAGAAATCTGTGGTTCATTTTTATTCGCATTGTAAACGTAATATCCAACCCCACCGATAATTCCGATAATTACTAATATAAGCAGTGCCTCGATTGCACCGAAACCTTTTTGGTTTTTCATTGTTTTTATCCTTAGATTAAGTTGTTATGCTTATTTATATCACTAAAGTTACTTCTTAAGCAACAAGATTTGCTAGCTTTTGATAAGCAGCTTCCGGGTTATCGGCTTTTTGGATAAACCCGCCCGCGTTTAATACTTCTATGCCTGCGTCGGCTAGTTGTTTTGCGTTCTGGTCATTTGTTCCGCCGTCCCAGCCTATTTCTATATCAGGATTTATTTCCTTGGCTTGGCTTGCCTTTTTAGCTTGGCTTAAATCAGCATTGCCACCGAAATATCCCAGCTTGCCACCGAAAATCAAAATATGATCATATTCGCCGAGTACATCTTTAACATCAGAAATCTTAGTTTCCGGTAAAACGCAAAGTCCGGCCTTTATTCCGTTGCCGTGTAGGTGTTGAGCAAAATCTTTCAGATTCACTTCAGCTTCAGCGTGAATTATTACTAGGTTTGGTTTTCGGCTAATTATCGTATTCATATGATCAGCCGGCCTTTTAAACATCAAGTGAAGATCTGCATTCATGGATTCAGGCCACTCGGCATCTTCCAGGCTAATAGACTTCGTCGGGGCAAACTCACCGTCCATAAAATCCAATTGGACACGCGAGGCAAAACTTACTTTTTTTATCTGCTCTGCAAATTCGTCTTTAGTTGAGGCAAGAACGGTTGGGCAAATAAGGGCCATCTACGAATCTTGTCCGTCTATTTTGGCAATTCTTCTGACGTGTCGCTCTTCCTCGCTGAAAGGAGTGTTAACCCATATAGAAACTGCCAGCTCAATCGCTTCATTATTTAAGAATCTGCCTGCAAGGCTAAGCATATTAGCATCATTATGTTGCCGGCTAAGACGCAATATTTCATATTCATCTTCAGCGCTGTGTCCGCTGACGTCTACAGCTTCGGCGGCTTTGGCCTTGCCGTAATAAACCGCGCAGCGAACTCCGAATACCCTATTGGCCGTCATTGCCTCGCCCTGGCCGCTTCCGCCAAAGATTATCCCTACTTCGCATTCGCCCTTGGCTACCGCTTCGGCGGCTGGTCTTATGAAATCCGGATAATCATCTTCGGAATCATACGCCGTCGGACCATAGTTTACGCACTCATGTCCTGATGAACTGAGAAATTCTTTTAACTGTTTGAGTTTTTCAAAGCCCGCATGATC
>DASUOI010000045.1:0-4692 GCA_036276695.1 Saccharimonadales bacterium (SeqCode)
GATAGATTACTGCGGAAGAGATATCGCTCATCGCATGGCGATATTGAAGATGTGCGTCAAGTACAGGTTGGTGAAGAACTAAAGGATGGTCCGAATTCGGTAGCTCGGGTAATTGAGGTTGACGGCGAAAGCGAGACAAAAACCATGGTGTTGGATGCCAAATGGCCCCGGCGCAAGAGCGGAAGGCCTGGCATGCATTATTCATGGCAAGTCGTAGTAGGGGCAAATCCGCGCGGCGGAACCGATGTTCTTGCCAGAACCAGAATGGCCGACTTGAAGAATCCGAAGCTAATGCGCAGAATCGGCCCGCCTTCCGACCGATGGGCAATGGGCCTACTAAGGCGGGGTCTGAACGAGCGTATTTCTCCGCATGGCGAGTCGGCCAGAGCGGATAGACTCAAAAGCCTTAAGAGGTTATCTGTAGCGGCTATCGGTATCGGAGGGTTAGCAGCTGTAGCAGCTATCCGCCATAGAAAAAAATAACATCAAGACTACGGCTGCAGGTGTATCGTTTCTTTAAAATCGTGGACTCGTATTATGGAAGCGCCGCAGCTTTCAGCCAAACACGCGAATGCTAGTGATTCAGCCAGCCTTTTCTTAGCATTTTTTTGTCCGGACATTTCACCTAGGAAACGTTTGCGGCTGGCACCGATTAACACTGGCAGACCTAAGCTGTAATCATTGATGGAAAGCACAAGTTGAGTATTGGCTGACGGACTGCCTCCAGGCAGGGAAGAAAAATCGCCTGAGGCCAAATCTCCGAAACCTAAGCCCGGGTCTAATACTATTTTATTTTCGTCTATCCCCAGCGCCCGACAATTTTCTACTATTTCTTCAAACTGGTTTTTACAGCTTTCAACCAGATTTTTTTCGTCCAGCGGACGATTACGCATTAAAATTATCTGGCAATCATGTTTTTTTATGACTTGTGGCATGTTTTGATCTGATAGTGCGCTGACATCGTTTATGATGTTCGCGCCCGCTTGGAGCGCCTTTTCTGCTACTTCGGCTTTTTGGGTGTCTACACTGATTGAAATATCGGTGGAGATTTCCCTGATGGCCCTTATGGCAGGCAAAACTCGACGAATTTCTTCCCTAGCTTCCACCTCGTTATGCCCCGGCCGGGTTGATTCGCCGCCGACATCAATGATGTCAACGCCGGCAGATACCATTTCCTGCACCTTTTCCTTTAGCAGGTTTTTATTCTTTAGTTCTCCGCCATCGCTGAAAGAATCCGGCGTCATGTTTATTACGCCCATAATTTTAACTTGTTTACGGACTCCTTTGTTGCCGACACCTTTTGCTAGATTACGGATGGTTTTTTGCAAGACGGGGTGCGTGTAATCTGGCGCTATTTCTTCTAACGGAACTAGCACAAAGGCTCTTTCTTCTATCCTAGGATGGGGAAGAACAAGCTCCGGGTCATTTAATATAAGGTTTTCATAAAACAAGATATCAATATCTATTTCCCGTTCGGCCCATTTATCCGTTTTTGTCCGTCCCAGGTCCTCTTCGATGCTTTTCAGTCTTTCAAGCAATTGTTTCGGCTTTAGGGAGGTTTCTATCTCTAGGCAGAGGTTCAAAAACACAGGCTGGTTTGTTTTGCCCCAAGGCTCTGTCTCGTATGTTGAGGAAACCTTCAGCACCTTGCAAAAATCAGCTATTGATTTTAACGCGAGCCTGATAAATTTTTGCCGGTCGCCTATGTTTGAGCCGACAGATAAGTAAACTTTTGCCATATACTAACTAAATTCTTACAAAAGGTTGCAAAAAAAGCTACTTCAGTATACAATAGCAAAACTATTTAGGAGATGAGGAAAAATGGGAATTAACGACAACCAGGGTGGCGAGCATAATCAGGATATAACAGAGGAAACCGACGCCTATTATCAGGACGTAAACAAGTCCAGCCATGGTTCGACCATTTTATACGGATTGTTTGCTTTGGTAGTTACGCTAATTGTCGCAGCAGGTTTATTTTTCGGTGGACGCGCTGTATACAGGGCGCTTACGGGAACCAGCAATGACGGAACAACTACAGTAGAACAAGAAGAAAACCAACCTTCATCTGAAGAAAAAAATACACAGGATACGGATAGCTCTAATGGGACGAATCAGACTCCCGGCGTATCTTCAGGTACATCTGATGACGACACAGAAGACGATAACGACGGCCAGAGCGGAAGCGGATCATCTGGAAGCATACCTTCCACAGGCGACAGCTTACCTGCCACCGGATCTCCCTCCGGAATATAATTTAGATATATATCAACCGGCTTCTCAAGCTATTGGTTAGAAGAAGCTATATCTTTATTTTTGAAATATTCAATTTCGTTTACGATGCTTAATAAAGCTTGGGCGCGGGTTTTGCTATCTTCAATCTTGTCAGCTGCCTGATAGGCTTCGTTAACCAGATCTTTGTTGTCTGTAGCCTGGATTATCATCATCAAAGCCCGGTATTTTTCTTCCGGGTGCAAATCCAGCTCATTTACCAGAGGCTCCAACTTTTGCAGAGCTTCTTTTTTGATCGGATCTAAACTGCTGGTGTCGGCTTGCGTGCTGCTTGACGTGCTCGTATCAGCAGGGGGTTCAGGCGGACTTCCGCTTGGCGGAGCAGGTGGTTCGCCTTCAGGCTCAGAAGTGGTTGAAGTCTTTTCTTTGGTGCTTGGTGCATCCGTATCGTCGGAAGGCTGTTTGCTTTGCTTTTGTTCTAAAGCTTCCAGTGCCGGGTCAGGTATAGAGCTATCAGATTTTGCCGGGCTTGAAGGCGGACTGCCCGCCAAACTTAAGCCAGCCGCATCCCCCGCGGAATCTTCTGCACTTTTTACTATATCGTCGACTGATTTAGCTTGATCATCCTGCATCCCCACCCCCTTGCTCTTAGATACGGATTTTTCTTTTATCATTTTCCAATTTACAATTATAGAGTAGCAAAGTTTTGCTCGTAAACAAAAGCAGTATGAGATAAGGAGAGCACATTGTCAGTACTAGATGATTTAAAGATGATTCACCAGAGAGATGCCCAAGACGCCCTAGGGTCTATGTCTAAACAGTGGCAACAACTTAAATATACTTATGAGACTAAAGACTGGGGACTAAAGACTAAAGACTATAAGAACATAGTTCTTGCCGGTATGGGGGGGTCAGCCCTTGCTGCTGAAATATTCACCAGCTGGCCGAAAACAAACCTGCCTTTTGAGATAGTAAGAGATTACGACCTGCCGGAATATGTAGGCAAAGACACGCTTTTCATTGCTTCCAGCTATTCCGGCAATACAGAAGAAACTCTGAGCGCTCTCGCGCAGGCTGAAGAAAAAGGCTGCGCAATCGCCGTAATAGCTGCCGGGGGAGAGCTGGAAAAAGTCGCGGCGGCTAAAAACTATCCTTTTTTGAAGCTTCCAGGGGGCTTGCAGCCCAGAATGGCTGTTTTTTACAACTTCGCAGCACTTATGCATCTTTTCATATCATGCGGGTTAACCAGCCAAGATAAACTGGCAGAACTTCACAAGGCGGCAGATTGGCTCGGCAGACAAGCTCAAGACTTAGAAGCTGATACTCCGGCTTCAAAAAATAAAGCCAAGCAAATAGCCCAGGAACTGATGGGAAACTCGGTAGTGATATACTCCGGCCCGAAGCTCTTTCCAGCAGCCTATAAATGGAAAATAAATATCAATGAAAACGCTAAGAATATAGCATGGTGCAACCAATATCCGGAGTTTAACCATAATGAATTCATAGGCTGGACTTCCCATCCGGTTGATAAGCCTTACAAGATCATTGAACTAAAAAGCGACTTAGAGCACGCTCGGATACAAAAAAGACTTTCTGTCAGTGGAAAACTACTTTCAGGTAAACGGCCGCATCCGGAAACTATCGATGTAGTAGGCGATAATGAACTTGAACAACTTCTGTGGTCCATACAGCTCGGCGATTTCGTCAGCGTGTATCTAGCATTACTAAACGGACTTAACCCAACCCCTGTTGATTTAATCGAGAAACTGAAAAGCGAACTAAAAAATCAGTAAGGCTGTTTTGTATTTAAAAAAGATTGGCGCGTTTTTTGAAAAAGAAGGCTTCCTAGGCAGTCTTATCCTGGCCTGTCTAGTTAGCTCGCTTTTGCTGGGAGCCAGGATTATGATTTCTGACAGCCTAAGGTTCGTATTTCTATACTGGAATCTGGTTTTGGCTATTGTCCCGGCAATCCTGGCCTTTTGGCTGGTTAAGAGAATACGGCTTTATGGTTGGTTCAAGTGGCCGCAAATCGGCTTGTCGCTTATCTGGTTGAGCTTTCTACCTAACAGTTTTTATCTTGTTACAGACATGGTTCATTTGAGGGCTAATTTTGAAGCCAGCTTTTATTTTGATGTAGTCATGCTGAGCAGCTTTATGCTCAATGGGTTGGCACTTGGTTTTTATTCGGTTTACTTGATTCACAAAGAATTAAAAAAATACTTTTCTCCGAGCTTCACACTAGCGATCGTAGGAGTAATTTTCTTTCTTTGCAGTTTTGCGACTTATCTAGGTCGTTTTGTCAGATGGAATACCTGGGATATAGTGCTTCAGCCCTTCGGTTTGTTGTTTGACGTATCAGACAGGTTCATCAATCCCGGGGTGCATAACGAGACTTATCTTGCTACTTCCTCGTTCTTCCTAGTTTTATTCAGTTCCTACTTAGTTGTGTGGACAGCTCTT
>DASUOI010000046.1:0-2963 GCA_036276695.1 Saccharimonadales bacterium (SeqCode)
AGCGGTCTGTTCTTGTTCAGCAGATAAGCGAATATCCAGCTCATCGGCGGCTAAATCTTCCAGGCTTAAGCTTCTATTAAGCGGATTTATCAAAAACGCCCCTATCAGTGTGTCATGAGTAATTTTTTCCGGATATATCTGTAGTTCGCGAAGTATCTGCAAAGTGGCTTTTAAGTTATGTCCTATCAAGCCAGTTGACTCTAGATATTTTCCTAGTTTTTGCCTGAATTTATCAGGACTGATATTGGCTAAGTTAAAGCTAAAGACTTGTTTTTCATTAGGTGCCACAGTCACAGTCAAGGGCTGACGACCGTGTTCCTGGTCACTGAGACCATATACTATGGCCTCCTTTGTAGCAGGAAGAATCAGCTTTTCTAAATCTTCATCATTTGTTACGTAAGTTATTCCTGGTACTACAAGTTGTTTAGCTTGTTTTTCAACACTCGTCTCCGGAAGATGCATATACTCAGGAAGTTGCCTGGCCAGTGTTCGGAATTCGAATTTCTGTAAAATGTGCTGGACTTTTTCAGGGTCGCATTTGCTGCCGTCTACCTCTTTGAGGTCAAGTTTGATAGGGGCGTTTGTCCATATTTCTGCCAGTTTTTTACTTAGATGCACAATTTCTTTACTGGCTTCAAGCTTTTTTCGGGTGGTTTCTTTAATGAGGTCAAGATTTTTATACACCCCTTCTAAAGTTTTATATTCGCGCAAAAGCTCAAGCGCAGTTTTTTCGCCTATACCGGCTGCGCCGGGTATGTTATCCGAGCTGTCGCCCTTCAAAGCCTTAAGGTCCAGGAATTGCTCGGTTTTAATACCATATTTTTGTTCAAAGCTTTCCGGGTGGAACAATTCTATGTTCGATAAACCTTTTTTCAGCGCATAGACATGTACATTGCCGTTAATTACCTGCAGCATATCCAGATCACTTGTGACCAAAAGCGTGTCCAGGCCTTTCTTGCGAGCTTGAACTGCCAAAGTGCCCATTATATCGTCAGCTTCGTAATCATCCAGTTCATAAAGCGGCCAGCCGAAAGCGGCCAGCAATTCGTGCAACAACGGGATTTGTTCATAAAAATCCGGCGGGGCTGGTTTGCGTCCGGCTTTATATTCTGGATATAGTTCTTTTCTTTTTCTTATGTTTGTCTTTGGCTTATCCCAAGCCACGCAGACATAATCCGGCTTAAGCCTTTTGATAACTTCCAGCGCCATGACCGCGAATCCATACACGCCGCCCGTCGGCGATCCGTCTTTAGTGCTCAAATTCGGCATCGCGTAATAACCTCGGTAAAAAACTGACTTTCCGTCGATAATCGCGAATTTTTTATTGGCCTCCGCCATAAGGTCAATTATACTCTATTGTCTTTTATTGTATGTCTTGAAACAGTTTGGCGCCGCGCAATATATTACCAACTGCACTATAAGGATTTTGATAAGTGCTCTTGTGCTCTCTTCCTGTGAAGCCAAGCGGGAAGAAACGGCTTGCAACCCAAAGTTGTCTCGCTTCGGGATCTTCATCAAAACCTTTTTGCACTCCTTGTAATGCTTGTCGAGCCTGTACGCCTTTCTGCATCCAGTTACCGGCTACCGCCGGAACCACTATTTGGTCCTGCTCCAGATCTACTTCTTCAAGTTCATGCAACTGTCTGGCGGCTCGTCTCATTACCGAAGGGCCGTCTTTGTTAGTACTGCGCACTAATTCCACTGTATCGAATAATATAGGTCCGCCTAGTCTGGCTACACCATAAGCAGGAATTAGCTCCTGACGCATAAAGTCTGCTACGCTCGTTCCCCCGGGTGCCAGATGAGTTTCAGTCGCTCCAAGGCGCCGCGCACCGGCAGCAAAAAGCAACCTGTCTACTTTTGTTTTCCCTCCCACCTCTATGGCTATACTCGTCATTCTTTTCATCCAGTTCGCCACGGCGTCGGTCACAATCGCTGCGGAGAAATTATCCGGAAGTTCTTTTGCCGGTTCCATCAAAGGACGTAAAACTCCGGCCTGCAAACCGCTTCTCTCGCCCCACGCGCGAGCAATATCTACAGGAGCCTCGTCGGCGTATCCGATTTTTTCTCTAGTCTCATCTTCTGACAGCTTCTCTTCGGCATAGGCAATATTATCCTGCAGTGTCATATGCGGAGCAACTTCTCCTATAAGACCTCCCAAGTCTTCGCCTTCATACCCGAAAACAGTTTTTATTTCTTCAATAACGCCCGGCCGCTGGGGCGCATCATCGCCTTCGGGCTGAGCTCCTATATCAAATACGGAATCGGTGCCCACGTTAAAATTATCGAATCTAAGCGTTTCGGCCATTTCTCTCCTCTTTTTTTAAAACAGATGTTTATTTTATAATTTATTGTGTATTTTGTCTAGAGATACTCATGGATGCCATCATCGACATTTTGTTTAAGCAGCTGTTGGTTTGAGTCGTTTTTTATAAAAATATCAGCGAGTTTTTTGACTTCAGCTCCGGAAATCCCTGTAGCTTCCCCTTTATTTTGCATTTCGTCTTGCTCTTCCTGAAGAAATTGTTCAAAAGTTTTCTGGTCTTCCACTCGGCCTCTATTGTTTTGTTGGATTCTTTCGTATCTTTTGTGCGGGTCAGCGTCTACCCAGACTACGATCCCGTTCAGCTCTTTTACTTTTTCTGCTTCTGCGGGGTGTCTTAAACTACCAACAACTAACTTTTCAGCGCCTTTTGACTTTGCCTGTTCAATTGCTTTATCGACAATCGCGCTTAGACCGTATTGTTCGCGCCACTCGTTACCGACTTTTCTTTTGTTTTCACGTTCGAACGCAAATCCTCGGATTTTCAGCTCCTCTTCCAACATCTCTGTGGCAGAAACCACGAAAAATCCGTAATCTTCAGATAAAATTTGGGCGACGGTATCTTTGCCGCTGCCATTCGTTCCTGCCAAACCAATAATCTTCATCTGTCATATTCTACCAGACAAAGAAAACAAATAGC
>DASUOI010000047.1:0-11310 GCA_036276695.1 Saccharimonadales bacterium (SeqCode)
CAAGCCTGTTGTCCAAGAGGATCAAGGGGGATGCGAACCGCCATGAATTAACCGACCAACCCACCCTTTTGGGCGAGCTGGACGAAGTGTGGGAGAACAGAAAAGAAAAATATTTCAAGAACGCGGATTTTATCTTCGACACCTCAAAAGAAGCACCCGAGCTGGTAGTAAAAAATATAATAGGTAAACTGGAATCATGAGCAAAACCGGCAAAAAACTATGCGTGATTATCGGCGACCCGGTAGAGCATTCGCTTTCACCGGTTATTCATAATGCTGGCTATCAGACGCTTGGAATTGATGATGAATACGAATACACCGCGGAAAATGTGAAGCCGGAAGAACTGAAAGATTTTATACAAAGAATCCGTGATGAAAATATCACAGGCGTAAGCTGCACCATACCACATAAGGAAGCCGTCATACCCTATCTGGACGAGATTGACGAAACCGCCAAAATCATAGGGGCCGTCAACACTATAGTTAATGAAAACGGCGTGCTTAGAGGACACAATACAGACTGGGTCGGAGCGGTTGAACCATTGGTACAGATTTGCGACCTGCAAGGTTCAAACGCGGCAGTAATAGGCGCCGGGGGTGCCGGCAAGGCTTTTGTCTATGGGCTGACAAACGCTGGCTGTAAAGTCACGATCTATAACCGCACGCTTGAAAAAGCCAAGCAGTTGGCAATACAGTTTGGCTGTGAACTGAGGTCTTTGGATGAGCAAAGCGAAATCAAAAATATGGATATTATATGCAACACAACATCCGTGGGAATGAACTCTGATGAAAGCCCGGTAAACAAAAATAACCTCCACCAAAAACAAGTGGTTTTTGATGCTGTATATTCACCCCTACAGACACGCTTACTAAAAGACGCTAGAGAAAAAGGAGCAAAAACTATACAAGGTACGGAAATGCTGCTGCATCAGGCAGTGGCCCAGTTTGTTTTATTCACAGGACAAAAAGCGCCGGCAGAAGCTATGCGCCAAGCATTAATGGAGCGCTTGAAATGAAAAATAAATACTGCCTGCCGGTCATAAAAAACACTGAGTCTGAAGTACTGGCAGAGATTAAAACAAACGAAGCCAATTACGGATTTTTTGAAATATGGCTGGATTATATAACCGATCTGAATGAAAAATTCTTATCAACTATGCTAGCCGAATACACCGGAAGGCTAGTCTTTGTTTTCCGCAGGAAGGACTTAGAAAAACCTAAACTAAAGTCGGAGGAACAGCTGGATATTGCAAAGATATTTGAAGGTGGGGATTGTTTGGTGGATTTTGATATATACGACCAGTCGGAACTAATCAAACTTACAAAAAATAACAAGCTAAAAACTATCATCTCCTACCATAACTACAAAAAAACCCCCGCAGAAGAAGAATTAAATAAAATCTTAAGCGACATTAGCGCCTGTAACCCCGAAATAACTAAGCTAGCGACGTTCTGCAGGTCTAAGGCTGACACCTTGCTATTGCTAAAAATAATGCTGGAGATGAAAAACCAAAACAAAAAACACATAATCTTAGGTATGGGCAAAGAGGGACTAGTGACCAGGCTTTATGGCGCTTTATGGGGAAATGAGTTAACATTTATAACAGAGAAAAAAGAAGATGCTTCCGCACCGGGCCAATTAACACGGGTGGAATTTGAAAAAATGATAGAAGGAATAAAAGGTGGCAGGAAATAGTTTTGGACAGTTATTCAAAATAACGACTTTCGGTGAATCACACGGCGGATCCGTCGGCTGTGTCATTGATGGCTGCCCTCCCGGCATTAAGATAACGGAAAAAGAAATACAAAAAGAGCTGGACAGGCGAAAGCCCGGACAGAGCAGCATAACCACGCCCCGCAAAGAACAAGATGAGATATCTATATTGTCCGGTGTTTATGAAGGCAAAACTACCGGCACGCCGATACTTCTGTTAGCTCATAACAAAGATGTACGTCCGGAAGATTACGACAAGCTGAAAAAACTCTACCGCCCTGGACACGCCGATTTTACCTACCAGCAAAAATACGGAATACGCGACTGGAGAGGCTCCGGCCGGGCTTCTGCCCGGGAAACCCTCGCCAGGGTGGCCGCAGGCGCAGTAGCCAAAAAATACCTTAAAGAAAAATTAGGGGTTGAGATACTAAGCTATGTCCAGCAGGTCGGCGACATCACGACAGACATTAACTATAAAGACGTAACTATAAACGATGTAGAATCCAACATTGTCCGCTGTCCGGATGATGCCGCAGCTAAAAAAATGATTGAGCTTATAGAACAAATAAAGGCCGATGATGATTCCATAGGAGGCGTAGTATTCGGCGTGATAAAAAACTGCCCGGTAGGACTCGGGGAGCCGGTTTTCGACAAGATAAATTCAGACTTAGGTCGGGCTATGTTATCTATCAACGCTGTTAAAGGGTTTGAGATAGGCTCCGGTTTTGATGGGGTTTCTATGCGTGGAAGCCAGCATAACGACGAGTTCTACAAAGACCCTTCAGGCAAAATCAAGACAAGAACAAACCATGCCGGAGGCACGCTTGGGGGTATATCAACCGGTGAAGATATATACTTCCGAGTAGCTATAAAACCAGTCTCGACCATAGCAAAAAAACAAAACTCAGTTGACCTGGATAATAAAGAGGTGGAGCTGGAAGCAACAGGCAGGCATGACCCTTGTGTGCTTCCTCGCGCCATCCCCATAGTCGATGCCATGAGTGCACTCGTGGTAATGGACCATTATTTGAGGTACAGGTCTATCTCCCCAGACACCCAGAGCTGAAAGTTCTGAGGCTTATTATGCTGCCTGCTGAACCACTTGCTCAGCGGCATCTACAGTATTTAGAATCAGACCGTTTGGGAACCTGACCAAAGGATCTTCAAACGAACTTTGTCTACGAAGATGAGGCGGAAGTTCAACTTCGTCCTTCACGGTTTCGACACCCAAAACATGTGACGCAGCGCGGCAAAAATGCTCATTTGCTCTCCATACTCTTGAAGCAACTATCAAAGCTGGTATCGCGCGAGGTTCGCCCGTTGCCCAAGCGCGAGATCTGTCATCTACCGGTTGTCTGGGAGGCTCCCTTAAATCATAATTAAGGATTCTGTTAATGCGCGAACGACGTCTATCCCATTTCAAAAGCCTTTCCGCGCTAGATTCCAGTTCGGTTGTCATGTTTATTACTTAAGGCCGAGCAAGCCGCCTAAACCAAACCTGCCTACGGATTGAAGTTGTTGATGCTCGGTATAACCTACTACAAAAGGGCCATAATTTTTAAATTCAGCCTTCCCGTGCTTTTCCGTTTCGGCAGTTACTTCGCGGCCGTCCTTTAAGGCCCGGCCTATTTCTTTAACAATAGTGCCTTTGTCTGTCCTCAAACCAGAAAGAGAAACTGCTCGCCTACTGCTGTAACCATTACCATTCCCAGCCATTACTTCATCCCACTCGGCCTGCGGGGAAACTGAAGCTCTGTGTTGCACTCTTATACCGATTGATTCTCCATCAACTTCAAGTTGGCCTGTATTGATTTCTTTGGTCACCCAAGTAGACGACATAATCTCTTTCTAAATTTTACGAATTTATCGACTTATAATACAGCTATTTTGAAGCTTTGGCAATAATAGTTTCCGCAACATGAGGCGGTACGTCTGCATAATGGTCAAGTTCCATTGACGAGCTCGCACGGCCCTGTGTCATAGAACGAAGATTCGTAGTGTAGCCGAACATTTCACCCAGAGGAACGAAGCTTGTAATCTGCTTGATACCGTTCGGCAGGTCCTCCATGGCTTCAATGCGCCCTCGCTTGCTGTTTAAGTCACCTATGACGTCGCCCATGAAATCTTCCGGTGTTACTACTACGACTTTCATTATCGGTTCCAAGAGCACGGGGTTGGCTTTTTTAAAGCCGCTTTGGAAAGCCATTGAACCAGCAATCTTAAAGGCCATCTCAGATGAGTCAACATCATGATAGCTTCCATCATAAAGCTCGGCTTTAACATCTACTACCGGATAGCCCGCTAGAACACCATTGCTCATAGCCTCCTTGATGCCTTCTTCTACCGGCTTAATGTACTCCTGAGGGACATTGCCGCCTTTTATAGAGTTAATGAACTCGAAGCCCTCTCCGGCCTCGTTCTGGCTAACTCTAAGCCAGACATCACCGTATTGGCCGCGGCCTCCAGTTTGTTTGATGTATTTGCCCTGGACTTCCACGCCGTCTTTGCGAATGGTCTCCCGGTATGCGACTTGTGGTTCGCCGATATTTGCCTCTACTTTGAATTCCCGCTTCATTCTATCTACAAGTATCTCCAAATGAAGCTCGCCCATACCACTGATGATGGTCTGGCCGGTTTCATCATCTACTTTAACGCGGAAAGTCGGGTCCTCTTCGGCCAGCCTTTGAAGAGCCAGGCTCATTTTTTCCTGGTCGGCTTTAGTCTTTGGCTCTATAGCAATGCTGACTGGTGGTTCCGGGAAGTTGATAGTTTCTAGGATAATAGGGTCGTTTTGGTCGCACAGCGTGTTTCCTGTAGTCGTCCCTTTAAGCCCGACTATAGCAGCAATGTCGCCGGCATTTACTTCTTTAACATCTTCGCGTTTATCTGCTTGCATTCTCACGATTCGGCCAACACGCTCTTTCTGGCCAGTTGAGCTGTTATACACATAACTGCCGGCTACAATTTTGCCGGAATAAACGCGGAAATAAGCAAGCTTCCCTACGAAAGGATCAGTAGCTATCTTGAATGCTAAGCCGGCAAAAGGTTCTTTGACATCTGGTTTACGTCGAATAGTATCGTCAGTCTTTGGATGGGTGCCCACTGCTCCGCCTCTGTCTATTGGACTTGGCAGATATTCGGTGGCTATATCGAGCAATTTTTCTACTATGACGCCCCGTCCATCGCCACCGCTGACAATAAAGAATTTACCAGTCATCATAGCTGTACGTATGGCATGTGTAATCTCGTCAGTGGTCAAGCCTTCTTCGCCTACTTCCAGGTATTTTTCCAGCATTTCTTCGTCTTCAGCCACAGCGTTTTCTATAAGCAGGCTCCGGTATCTTTTAGCTTTATCCATCATATCTTCCGGAATTTCGCCTTCTACTAAATTTTTGTCGGTGAATTCTTTGTAGGTGTAGGCTTTCATAGCTACCAGATCGACTATGCCGTTGATAGATTGTTCAAAGCCGATAGGCAGATGGATCGGGAAAGCCCGTTTAGTCAAACGATTGTGTATGGAATCCAAAGATTTGTAAAAATCGCCGCCGGTTTGGTTAATCTTGTTAATGAAACAGATTCGCGGCACGTTATAACCGTCAGCTTGGCGCCAAACCGTTTCTGATTGGGACTCAACGCCCATTTTGCCGTCAAATACGGTAACAGCTCCATCAAGCACGCGTAATGAACGCTGTACTTCAACCGTGAAGTCAATGTGTCCGGGTGTGTCAATTATATTTATCTGGTGATCTTTCCAGTAACAGGTGACAGCCGCAGACACTATAGTAATGCCTCGTTCGCGCTCTTGCGCCATCCAGTCAGTAGTAGTTTCACCTTCGTGTACTGCGCCAATCTTGTGCTTCAGACCGGTTCGGTACAAAATACCTTCAGTCGTGGTAGTTTTGCCAGCATCAATATGGGCGATAATCCCGATATTTCGTATTTTATCCATTTTGTATTCTTTTTCAGCCATATTTATTTCATTACCTCTTAATTAAATTTTTTCAAGTCCTACAGTCATCGCGCACACATCATCTTCGCAGGGTTGGGCTATGTGTTCATCATAGCGTTCCCGCCTATCATCTATCCATTGTGTAGGTATTTCGTCAAGCGTTTTAACGAATGGCAAAAACCCAGAGAAAGCTCTAGCAGCACGACCGCGTAGTGATTCATTGTGCTGTTTTAAAGAACCAGAAGTCAGTGTATGCATATCCCGAGCAGCTATAGCTTGCTTTTTCAATCTGCATTCAGCACCTATCCTTTCACAATAAGCAGACTCAACGGTCATACTAATACCTCGCGAAGTGGGCGAAAGCTTTGTTTGCGTCGGCCATCTTATGCGTATCTTCTTTTTTCTTTACAGCGGTACCAGTTTCGTTATAAGCGTCAATCAGCTCCAATGCTATACGGTCTTCCATGCTCATACCCTTGCGGGCCCTGGCGGCTTCGACGAACCACATAATAGTAAGGTGAGTCTGCCTTTGGCCCTTTACTTCAAAGGGTATTTGGTAGTTCGCGCCGCCAACTCGCCTGGAGCGTGTTTCCATATGCGGCCGAACGTTAGCAAAGGCCTTTTCAAAAACATCAAGAGGGTTTTGTACTTTCAGTTTGTCGGCAGCTTTTTGCATACCGCCATATACAAGCTTTTCAGCTACTTGTTTTTTGCCGTTTAACATCACCCTGTTGATTAGTCTCTGCACAATTACGCTCTCATAAACCCTGTCCGGTTTTATATCGCGAATTAAAGATTTGGTCTTATGGCGAGGCATCTATTATTTACCCGCCTTTTTAGCACCGTATTTAGAACGGCCTTGTTTGCGGTTTTCCACGCCTTGGAGGTCAAGGTTACCGCGCACTATGTGATATCTGACACCAGGAAGGTCGGGAACTCTACCGCCTCTGACTAAGACCACGGCATGTTCCTGCAGGTTATGTCCTTCCCCGCCTATATAAGCCCAAACTTCATGCCCGTTGGTTAACCTGACGCGAGCTACTTTGCGTAGCGCAGAATTCGGTTTCTTCGGGGTCTTAGTGGTTACTTTTACGCAAACACCTCTTTTGAAAGGAGAGTCTTTTTCGTAATTACGGGTCTTAAGGTTATTCGTGACGCGCTGAAGAGCTGGCGATTTACTTTTGGTAAATGCCTTTTTCCTCGGTTTCCGGACTAGTTGATTGATTGTAGGCATATTAAAATGACCCCTGTTTTCTAATCTGTAACATAGAAGTAGACTCTAGCATATTTATTGATTATCCTCAAGCATCACGGCCTCTTTAGGCTGGATTTCATTGTTGATATTTTGAAAATCTTCTTCATCCTCTTCTGGTATAGCGCCCGTTCCAACCGGAATCCTTCTACCTAAGATTACGTTTTCTTTAAGGCCGAACAAGCGATCAACCTTGCCGCTGGTAGCAGCAGCTATCAGTACGCGAGTCGTGTCCTGGAAGGAAGCAGCAGACAGGAATGAATCCGTGCTTAGGCTAGCCTTGGTTATACCAAGCAGAAGCTGGTTAAACACAGCTGGTTTCTTACCTTTGGAGGCCAACTGTTCATTGGTTTCAACAACAAGCAATTTGCTTACTATGTCGCCAGTTACAAATTCGCTGTCACCGCTATCTTCAATCTGAACCCTTGAGAACATCTGCTTGACGATAATTTCCAGATGTTTATCGGAAATGTACTGGCCCTGGCTGGCAAAAATCCTTAGGATTTCGTTCATGATGTAGCGCTGAGTAGCTTCTACGCCTTTAAGTCTCATTAGATCATGTAGATTAACAGAACCATTCGTCAGCTTATGACCAGCTTCGACAGTATCGCCATCTTTTACCAGAAGCTGTTTATAGCTAGGAATTTCGTATTTGACCACGCTCTGTCCGGCTGGAGTAATGGTAATCGCCTTTTTTGTAAGCGAGACTTTGCCAGCAACCGGAGCTATAAGTGGATCTTTACCGCCTTCGGCGCTGGCAACCACGTCGCCAACTGCAACATCGGTACCACTTTCCACTTGGACGTTCCTGTCGCCTATGGTCAGTTTGGCTGCTTTTGCTTTATCGTCAGTGACCTGAACTATGTATTGCTCATCTTCTTCCCATACTGCTAATTTTCCTGAGATATCCGCTAAGAAAGCTTTTCCTTTAGGTACACGGACTTCAAAGAGCTCTTCTACGCGCGGCAGACCCTGGGTGATATCGTCGGCAATCGCCGCACCGCCGGAGTGGAAAGTTCTAAGTGTAAGCTGAGTGCCTGGTTCGCCGATACTTTGTGCGGCGATTACGCCAACAGGACTGTAAGATTTGACAATATCTCCCGTAGCCGGGTCAAGACCATAGCTTTTCGGGTGGACACCGCGTATTGAATTACTGCTTAATACGCTCATTATCTTTACTCCGTCAAGATTTTCATCAGCTTCAATCTGCTCGGCGATTTCCTGAGTGATAAGTTGGCCCTTTTTAATATATTTTGCTACGGCTGCTGCTGCGTATCGTCCGCTTAGGCGGGATGCATAAGAAACACCGACTTCTTTAGCGTCAGAACGATAAAGAGCAAAGCCTGGGTCGTCGTTGCTTTCTTCGTCAATAGTGAATACATCTTGAGCAACATCTACCAAACGCCTTGTCAGGTAGCCTGAATCGGCAGTTTTTAGCGCTGTGTCAATCAGACCCTTCCTCTGGCCACGGCTAGAGGTAAAGTATTCCAACGGACTTAGCCCATCACGGTAGTTGCTTTTTACAGGCAGCTCCATAGCGCGGCCGGTAGCGTCTGAAAGAATTCCAACTGAGCCGATAATCTGCTTAACCTGGACGATAGAACCTCTCGCACCGGAAGTAACGGATAGGGACATGGCGTTATCTTCGCCGATAAATTGCTCTGTGATTGCTTCTTGCACTTTCGAGTCGGCGTCAGTCCAAGTCTCAATCGTCAATCTATAGCGTTCTTCGTCGGTTATGAATCCTTCGTCAAACTGCTCGCTGACTTTTTTAGCTCGTTCTTCAGCACCGTCTAGGATTTCTTTGAGTTTTTCAACATCAACGAAGTCGCTCATCCCCATGGAAAGCCCAGACTTAGTAGCGTAGTCAAAGCCCAGCGTCTTAAGACTGTCTGCAATCTCAGCACTCTTTTCCTGACCATATTTGCGGTAAACTTCGCTCATTACCTGGGAAAGCTTTTTCTTATTCATAGCCGTATCCTGGAAATTAAAATCTTCTGGGAAAATTTCGTTAAAAATAAAGCGCCCTAAGGTAGATGCCCGTCTCTCGCCTCTGAATTCTATGGATATTTTGTCCTGTAACATTATCTTGTCTCCGTCAAAGGCCATCAATGCCTCAGACAGATTGGAATAGAATTTTGTATCTTTTTTGTCGCTGTCGGGCCGCTCGTAGGTCAAGTAGTAACAACCTAAGACTATATCTTGTTCGATGTGCAAAATCGGTGAGCCGTCAGCCGGCTTAAGCAGGTTTTTGTTAGCTGCCATTATATTTTTTGCTTCATCTTGAGCTTTAGCGCTAAGCGGTAAATGAACAGCCATTTGGTCTCCATCAAAGTCAGCATTGAAACCTTTACACACCAAAGGATGGAGCTGGATAGCCTTACCTTCAATAAGAACAGGCTGGAAAGCCTGGATACTTAGGCGGTGCAAGCTCGGTGCACGATTTAGAAGTACATATTTGTCCTTTATGACCTCGTCTAAAGCATCCCATACGGCCGTCTCGCCTAGTTCAATCATCCTTGTAGCTGAACGGATGTTGTGTGCAAACTCCTGGTCAATCAACCGTCCGATTACGAATGGTTTGAAAAGTTCAAGCGCCATCATTTTAGGAAGACCGCACTGGAACATCTTGAGTTCAGGTCCGGCAACAATAACCGATCGTCCTGAGTAGTCCACGCGCTTTCCAAGCAGGTTTTGCCTGAATCGCCCTTGCTTGCCTTTCAGCATATCGCTAAGAGACTTCAGCCTTCTTCTCTGTCCGCTGGCAGCTACAGCCCGACCGCTTCTAGCGCTGGAATTATCTATTAGAGCGTCAACAGCTTCTTGGAGCATTCTTTGTTCGTTTCGACAGATAACTTCCGGAGCATTAAGGTCTATAAGTTTTTTCAAACGATTATTTCGGTTGATAACCCTGCGGTAAAGATCATTCAAGTCGCTTGTAGCAAACCGGCCGCCTGTCAGCTGGACCATAGGACGAAGGTCTGGAGGGATCACTGGAAGCACGCTTAAACACATACTTGTCGGCTTTATGCCTGCCCGCTCCATAGACTCGAGCAGTCTTAATCGTTTCAAGATTTTCTTTTTACGCTGGCCTTTAGCTTCTTCGGCTTCCTCGTTAAGCTGGGCTATAAGTTTGGAAAGGTTTATTTCTTCAAGTAATTCTTTAAAGACGCCTCCGCCCATACCGACTTCTATGAGGTCTTGAACTTCTTCCGGTATTGCCCGGTAGTCATTCTCGTTCAGCAGGTTGTACTTTTCAAGCGAGACCAGCATGTCTTTGTACTCATTGAACTCGCTCGTCAGCTCTTCAATCTCTTTGGTCTGGGCTTCCGCAAGAGCTTTTACGTTTGCGTCATCTTTTTTGGCTTCTTCTTCGTAGCGAGCTTTGATAGCTTCTTGTGCAGCAGCAAACTCGGCTTCTTTATCAGTAAGCATCTGGTCGCGTTTCTTGGTATCAACGGATTTTATAATGTAGCTGGCAAAATATGCGACTCTTTCCAAACTCTTCACTGTCATGCCTAGTAACAAGCCTACAGCGCTTGGAGTTCCCCTAAGGAACCAAATGTGCGTAACGGGAGATGCTAGCTGTATATGCCCCATTCGCTCGCGGCGCACTATGGATTTCGTAACAAGCTCGCCTTTTTTATCCACTGCTGCTTCGCGGGAACGTACACCGCGGTATTTGGCGTCATGCGGATTTATGTCTTTTGCAGGGCCGAATATTCGCTCGCAGAAAAGCCCGTCGCGTTCCGGTTTTTGAGTTCTGTAGTTTATAGTTTCCGGTTTGGTGACTTCGCCATAGCTCCAATCTAGAATGTCGTCTGAGCTGGCAACAGCCAGTCTGACAGCGTCAAAATCGGAAATATTGGTACTTGAGTGGTATCTACGCATCTTCTTTGGCTTCCTTTTCTTCTTTTACTTCAATCTTGTCTTCCGAGCCCTGCTCATCCTCATCAACGGCGGTTGCAACTGTAGTAGCAGGTATATCGTCTTCCAGTTCCATCACAGCGAATTCATCGCTTTGAGCATTCTCCGTAACATCAACATTGCTGGCTTCCGGCGCGGGAACTTCTACATCCGACTGGCTCTTGGCTTCGTCTTTAATATTCTCAGCCAATACAGCTTCAGCATCTATGATTTCATTCTGATCAATCAGGTCAACCTTCAAACCAAGACCTTGCAGTTCCTTGACTAGCACGTTGAAGCTTTCCGGGACTTTCGGTCCTACAATGTCAGTCTGTTTGATGATAGACTCATATGCCTTGCTTCGGCCGTAAACATCGTCAGATTTGATAGTAAGCATTTCCTGTAAGGTATGCGCGGCGCCATAAGCTTCCAGCGCCCAGACTTCCATCTCTCCGAATCTCTGGCCGCCGTTTTGGGCTTTACCGCCCAG
>DASUOI010000048.1:0-11419 GCA_036276695.1 Saccharimonadales bacterium (SeqCode)
AGTAGCTGGAATAAACAGGGGTATACTGCTATACTTACCAGCCGATACGCTATAAAATTAATATGGAAGGGTGACCGAGCGGTTGAAGGTAACGGTCTTGAAAACCGTCGTGCCGGAAACGGTACCGTGGGTTCGAATCCCACCCTCTCCGCCAAGCTTATTTAACTATTTGCTCTATGGCGGATTTTATATTTTTAGGGTCGGCTTTATGGTCGAATATACCCTTGCCTACCTCTGTTGGCAGGACCCAGTAGATAATATTTCCTATATTTTTCTTATCGGCGGTAATTTTCTCCAGGATCTGTTCCGGTTTTTGGTCCACGGATTGCGGTAAGCCGAACTTTTGGCAATATGCTTTAACCTGGACGGACAACCCGGCCGGACAGACTCTTTCAAGCTCGCTTAGGTAAGCCTCTGCTATTATTCCGACGGATATAGCCTCACCGTGCTTCAGAGGTCTATCCGACCACAGTGAAGTTGTCTCTACAGCATGGCCGATGGTGTGGCCGAAATTGACCAGCTTGCGCTGTCCGCCTTCAAACCTATCCTTTTCTACGATTTTAATTTTTGCTTGGGCTGCTAGCTCTATGGCTTTTTGAAGCGCCGTTCCTTCTATCTTCCCCGGCTTGAGCTTGTCCAGATAATCCAGTATGCGCTTGTCGTAAATAAAGCCCATTTTGATGATTTCGCCCAACCCTTCTACTAAGTATTCCTTAGGCAGGGTCTTAAGATATTTATGGTTTATCAGGACTGCTTTCGGCATATGAAAGTTGCCTATCATGTTTTTATAACCGCTCAGGTTGACCCCAGTCTTCCCGCCTATGGATGCATCCGCTTGGGCAACTACCGTGGTAGGTATGGTTATCCAATCGACTCCCCTCATATAAGTGGCAGCGACAAATCCAACTATGTCGTTCGTTACTCCTCCGCCCAGGCTTACTACGAGGCTTCTTCTGTCAGCCCCAAGGCCTCTTAGCTGGCGGCAAAGGTTTTCTATAGTAGAGAGAGTTTTACTAGCTTCGCCTGAATCAAAAACTATGCTGGCAGAGTCCTGCTTGACTTCCTTTTGTATGCTGCTTAGCCAGTGATGGGCCGTATCATCTCCTGAGATAATAATTATTTTTGAGTAGCCTTTGCAGAGTTTCGGCAGTTCCTTGGCAGTGTTATCGGTGAATATAACCTGGCTTTCCATAATAACTAGTATAACCCTTTAGCTTTTCATCTTGGGTATTTTGTCGGTATCTTTTTCTAACTTCTTGGCGTATACGTATAACCCGCCAGCGATTAAAATGAACAATACCCCTGAAAAATAATAAATTTTGCTAGCGTTGCTCATAAATTCTACAAACAGCGTTCTTGTAATATCCGACGCTTCCGAACTGATAGACGCCCCGCTTAAGATTCTCTTCACTAAATAAGCGAGCAGTATAGGAGCCGAAGCTGTCAAGATCCCGGCTATTAAGAATGTACGGCTGACGCGCTTCAACCCGCTTACCAGGCTCTCGCTGAAATAAACAGCGATTCCGGCAAGTATGAAAGCAAGGATAAACAAAATAATAGGAATTTTCTTCAATAAAGAAAAAGACTTGGGCAGGTTAGAGAAGCTTTCGTGCAGGGGTTTTCCGTCGTTTGTTTTTATATCCCCTGCGGTAAGCTTGGAATCCAGAAGGGCGTTGTCTCCTTCTGATATTTCTTTTCTGACTTGCGCCGGACTCACTTGCGACGGCAAGCACTCAGAGCTAAGCGCATTGAACTTTTCGGCGTTTTGAATTTGAGCCGGGCTGCAAACCGGTAGCCCCTTCGCCCGTTTTTCAGCATATTTACCTGCCTCGGCGGCGAATTCTTTATTTTTCTCGGTAAAGTCCAGGCTTATTTCCGGACTGTCTGTATGTCCTTCGAGCCACCCGTAAATGCCGTCTACCAGCTTTTCAGTATTTGACCGGACAAATTGCGGGCTATAGACATCCAGGGCAATCTGGCGAATCTCAGGGTCTCTCAGCGGTATATCCGAGCCGGATTTTTCGGCTGTCTTTTCCAAAGTCTGATCGTACAAGACGGCAGGCAGGTCAGAATATAAACTGCTTCGTTCAAATATGTCCTTTACTTTCTCCGGCTTGGAAGTGATGAGGTTAAATACTAAACTGTAAGTAAGAAAAAACAAGCAGAATACTAAAGCTGTACCAAGTATAGAAAAAAACAGATTCCTGAAGAAACCGTTAAAGTTAACCGAAAACAACTCTTTCACTGACGATAATTATATATGAGTTGTATCCTGATTAATTGAGATATATAATCAAAAAATAATATGTCTTGGTTTTTAGTAGCGTCATTGGTAGGGGTACCCACAGGGGTATGGGTTTACAATAAGACCATGGGGCGCACCGGCAATAATACCCAGACTGCAATAATCGCTGGGGTCGTCGTCGGTTTGCTCGCCTTCTTAGTTACCGCGACTTTATTTTCTGTAATTGATTGATCACTAAAATAGCATTTTAATGCTATTTTTATTCAAATTTTGGACCTAAATTGGTATTATAAGGTTATATATTCTTGTTTTGAGGAAATTAACAGTTTTATGAAGGTGGGAAACGACTAATTGAAAAATTCTGAAGAAATGGAAAAGAGCCTAGGGCTTAAAATCCAGCAAGCTCGGAAAAAAGCCGGGCAAACCCAGCAGGAGCTTTGTCAGAATTCAGGGCTTAGCTATTCTACCCTAGCTAAGATTGAACGCGGAGCTATAAAAGCTCCTTCGATTTTCACCATACAGCAGATTGCCCAGACACTAAGCATGAGCATGGACGAGCTTATAGGCATCAAAAAAGCGTCCGGAGGAATACAGCCCAAGAAGCGCTCAAAAGGCGGTATTGAGTTCATATACTTTGATATAAACGGCTGTCTAGTACATTTTTATCATAGGGCATTTGCCTCCTTAGCCGATGCTACCGGAACTTCGGTAGATACTATCGAAACAACCTTCTGGAAGTACAACGACTTGGTCTGCCGGGGAGACATGTCTATAGCCGAGTTCAACAATATTCTTGGCGGGAAACTTGGCTTAAAAAACCTGGATTGGACCGAATATTACATGAAAGCCGTAGAACCTATAGAAGAAACCGTTGAGCTGATAAAATGGACCGCCAAACATTACAGAATCGGACTTTTGAGCAATATAATGCCAGGGTTCATAGACGAGATGTTAAAACGCGGTCTTCTGCCGGAGCTGGATTATGACGCCGTGATAGATTCTTCAAAAACCGGTCACATCAAACCCGAAGAGGAGATATACAAGCAGGCACAGGAAGCCAGCGGAGCTAACTCCGAGGAAATACTGTTTATCGACGACTCCCGGGCTAACATAATGGCTGCTGGGCAGATGGGCTGGCATGTCTTATGGTTTGACGATTCGCATCCTGCAGAGTCTACCAAACGAATCAAGCAAACCCTTGAATTTTAAGAGTAGTCTTCAATAAGTTTTTGAGTTTTTTCGAGCTCTAGCTCTGTAGATTCCAGCTGGGCCTTGGTCTCGGAAACCAGTTTTGCCGGCGCCTTTGCCAGATAATTTTTATTAGCAAGCCGTTCATTTAAGGTTTTTATACTTCTATTCAGCTTATCTTCTTTATCCCTCAAGCTCTCTATAAGTTTCTTGGCGTTTTTTTCGCCTAAGTCTACTGAGCAGTTTTCGCTGGTCTGAGTCAGGGCTATACCCTTCTTATCTTTGAGCTTCTTGATATTTTCAAGTCCGGCAAGCTTGGTGATGAGTTTGTGGTTTTCTTCAATCAGCTTAGAGTCAGTATGCACCAGGCTCCCCCCGGAAGTATTCAAAACGGTCTTAATATGCCTCACCTCTGTTATTATGGATTTTAGTTTTTCAAAATCGGTGGCTTGGGCTGGATTATAATCAATCACGCCTTGCCATGTTTGGCTCATTAACATCGTGTTCGTCTTAGGGTAGAGCGTCTGCCAGATAGTTTCGGTTACGAACGGCGCAAAAGGATGAACCAGTTTAAGTGAAGACTCCAGGACATAATCCAGCATTTTTGGGTTAATCTTATCCTTACCGGCCTCTATATACCAGTCGGCTATATCGTCCCATATAAGGTGGTAAACAGTTTCGTAGGCTTCGCTGAACTCGTACCTATCAAGCTGCTGTTTTAACTTGGACTGCGCATTGTCTAGGCGGCTAAGAACCCAGTGTTCCGCCGGCGTAGTGGGTTTGGGAGTTTGCCCGGCTTCAGAAGTTTTCACCTTGCTTTCAATGAACCGGGCTATATTCCAGAGTTTATTGCAGAAATTACGCGCTTCCACTACCCTTCTGCCGTCATAACCGGTGTTAGTGGCCGGCGACCTTCCGGAGACTATGCCCATCCGAAGTGCATCGGAGCCGTATTCTTTAATAATCGGCATCGGGTCTACTACATTTCCAACGGATTTGCTCATTTTTGAACCGTCCTCCGCCATTACGTATCCATGAATGTATACTTCTTTAAAAGGCACTTTGCCGGTTACGTAAAGCCCCAGCATTATCATGCGGGATACCCAGGGGTATAGGATTTCCCCGCCGGTCTCCATCAAGCCGTTAGGATAGAACTGCTTGAGCTGATTATTTTCAGGGTACTCTAAAGTGGCATATGGCCAGCTTGAGCTGGAAAACCAGGTGTCAAACACGTCAGGGTCCCTGCGGTATTCGCGTCCATTCCTAACAATGGTCAAGTCCCCTACGTTTTCGTCAAATATCCAGTCGTTTTCATCTTCTACGTTTACGAACGCTGGTATCGGTATGCCCCAAGCTATTTGCCGGGAAATGTTCCAGTCCCTCAGCCCTTCAAGGTATTTAATGAGCTGGCCTTTTTTCGATTCGGGATAGAACTTTATCTTCCCTGCTTTGAGTTCGTTTATAGCGGTTTTGGCTAACGGTTTCATGTTGATAAACCACTGCTTCATAAGCATAGGTTCGATGACAGTCCCGCATTTATAACACTTACCGACCCTGTTTTTATATCCTTCGTCGATTTTAGTGAGCAGGCCTTTTTCTTCAAGGGCTTTTACTACCTCTTCTCTAGCTTCTTCAACTGTCAATCCGGAAAAACGACCGGTCTTATCATTCAGCTTGCCGTCGTTGTCTATAACTTTAACAACCGGGAGATTGTGTCGCTTGGCTACTTCCCAGTCGTTGAAATCATGAGCGGGGGTTATCTTAACTACTCCGGTACCAAATTTAGGGTCAACCATCTCATCGGCTACCACCTGTATCTCGAACATGCCGTTCACGCCTTCTACCTCTATAACTTTACCGACGTATTGCTTATAGCGCTTATCATCCGGGTGGACAGCGATGGCTGTGTCGCCGAATTTGGTTTCAGGCCGGGTAGTCGCCAGCTCAAACGGGCCGTATTTCATGTAATAAAGAGGCGTATCAGCATCTTCGTAAGCTACTTCAATATCTGCGAACCCGGTTCCATGAAATGTACAGTAATTTACCAATCTTTCACCTCTGTATATCAGGTCTTCGTCCCACATTTTTTTGAATGTGCTGTAGGCGCTTTTTATAATCTTATCGTCAAGCGTGAAAGTATACTGAGACCAATCGCAACTAGCGCCCATAGCTCTTATCTGGCTTTCAAAAATCCCTTTGTTGTCCTGGACAAAATCCCAAATCTGTTTATAAAGTTCATCCCTGGTGAAGTCAAACCGGCTCTTCCCTTCCGAGGCAAGCTTTTTCTCATAGACTACTTGCGTTTCAAACCCGGCGTGGTCAGCACCTGGCAACAGAAGAGTCGGCCGACCCTGCATCCGGTTGTATCTGGCCGAAATATCCTCTAGCGCATTGGTCAAAGCATAGCCGATGTGCAGGCCGGCATTAGCGTTCGGCGGGGGCATAACTATGCAGTAAGCTTGTTCGTCGCTGTTTGCGGGCTTAAAAGATCCGCTTTCTTCCCAGAGGCGGTATATGTCGTTCTCATACTCCTGCGGTTCGTAATTTTTTGGCAACCTCATAAAGTAGGAGTATATCACCTCTGTTAGCTAAATTAAAATCAGAACATATTTTCCCGTGAAAAGACAATAAAAACCAGAGGATTGCAAATTATCCCTTTATTTTTTACTGTCTTCTGCTTTCACACATTTTTGTTTTTGCATTTATATTTTAGCATAAGCGTAATGAATATCACATAGAAAGGTTAGGGATAATATCAAGATCTTTAGGGTCGTCCGGACTGATTTTCCCCCTAGCCATGAAGTATCCGGCCGCGGCTATCATCGCTCCGTTGTCGGTGCATAGTTTCGGGTCAGCGAATATAGGGCTGATCGACAAGGAGTCTTTCATCTGCCTTCTGAGCTCCGGGCTGGCAGAAACACCGCCAGATACTACTACGCTTTTCGGAGCGTATTCTTCGACGGCTTGTCTGGCCTTGTCTGCTAATACTTCCATCGCCACCTTATTAAAGCAGGCTGCAATATCCTTCTTCTGACGCGCTGAGAGCCTCTCTGAAACCATATGAGAAGGAAAGCTATAGTCCTGGCCTATTTCGCTCTGCGCAAGGCGTAGGACGGCGGTTTTCAGGCCGGAGTAGCTAAAGCCATATTTTTCTTTGGTCTTTGCTTTAGGCAGGGGGTATCTGCTGGGGTCTCCCTCCTTTGCCAGTTTTTCGACTGACGGTCCCCCAGGGTAGGGGAGGCCGAGTATCTTTGCCACCTTATCATATGCTTCGCCTACTGCATCATCCGAGGTGGCTCCCAACAAGGAGTATTTAAAATGGCTTTCAAAATAAACCAACTGGGTATGCCCTCCGCTGACTGTCAACGAAAGCAACGGGAATTCCGGAGCTGTTTCAGCCAGCTTGTAGCTATCTTGCGCGTCAGTTATGAATGAAGCATACATATGAGCCAAGACATGGTTGACTCCATACAAAGGCTTTTTTCGTAGTATGGCCAAAGTTCGCGCGGTAAGCACCCCGACAAGCAGGCTGCCACCCAAACCGGGCCCTTTAGTAACAGATATAGCATCTACCTGACCCCAATTACATCCAGCTTCCTCCATTGCTTGTCGAACCACAGGATTTATCGCCTCGATATGGCTGCGTGCTGCTATTTCAGGAACTACACCCCCGTATTGCTTGTGCAGATCAGCCGAACTGGCTACGAAATTGGATAAAAGCTTTAGCTTGTTGCCGTTTCCTTCGACTATAGCCGCTCCTGTCTCATCACAACTAGTCTCTATCCCTAAAACCTTCACGACATTTCTCCTTCAATCCATGCAGAGCCTGGCTTGCCGAGAAATGTCGTGAAGGTTTTACTCATTGCGTACAGCATATCAAAACACTGGTATTATTTATTGGATGCAACCTATCAAAAGAATCATCAGGAAAGCAGTTCCAGCTAAAGCGGTCGGACTCATGGAAAAATCATACCGCCAAAGCCGGGGGTTGTTTTGGCAGGCTAGATTCGGTTTCCCGGCGCGGGGAATAAAAGTCATAGCTGTGACAGGCACGAACGGTAAGAGCACGACTAGCGCGTATGTAAACGAAGCCTTGAAAGCAGGAGGGTATAAGACGGCTATGATAACCACGCCGATGATGGAGGTTGCCGGTCATAAACGCCCCAGAACAACTACCAGAACTTTAGAGAAGCAGTCCGAAGTACAGAGTTTTTTTAATGAGGCTAAGAAGGCGGATGTCGACTGGGCGGTCTTGGAAACACCGAGCCACGCTTTGGACCAAGACAGAATAATGGGCGTCAAGGTAGATATAGCCATAGTAACCAATCTGACCACCGAACACCTTGACTACCACAAAACTATGAAAAACTATGCCAAGGCAAAATCATTACTACTTAGGAACTATCAGGCAAAGTGGGCGGTTTTAAATGCCGATGATGAATGGTACGAGTATTTCCGCGACCATTCTTTGGCCAAGATATTTTCTGTCGGAAAGTCAAAAATCTCAGATGGGCGCCTCAAATCCGTGAAACTTTCTGAAAGCGGTTCAAGCGCGGACTTGGGGCTGAAGGACGCACAACTGAAGCTGAAAACAGGTTTGCTCGGCGAATTTAACCTCTATAACGCTGCTCAAGCGGCAAGCGCATGTCTGCTTCTGGGCATTGAGCCGAAAAAAATCGAAAAAGGTATAAGCTCGCTGAAGTCAGTCCCCGGCCGATTTGAGCCGGTCGGAACTGGCAAAGATCAAAAGTTTAAAGTATTGATAGACTATGCAGTTACGCCGGATTCAATAGAGAATTCCTTGAAATCCTTAAAGAGAATCACCACAGGCAAGGTACGCATAGTATTCGGCGCTACCGGCGATAGGGATAAAACAAAAAGGCCGTTGATGGGCCAAACCGCCGGCAAGAACGCCGACTATGTGTATCTGACCGATGATGAAACCTATAGTGAAGACTCCCAGACGATAATCGATGCCGTATACGAGGGGATAAAAAAGGCCAAGGCGACTAAAAAGACCCAAGTCATACCTGACAGGGAGGAGGCGATAAAGCAAGCAATAGAAGACGCAAAATCCGGCGACATAGTGCTAATTACAGGTTTGGGGCATGAAACTACTCGCAACATGGCCAGCAAGCTTGTACCTTGGAGCGACAAGCAAATCGCTGAAAAATATATAAAACGACACCAATAAGACCCAAGATTGCAAAAATATTAATTTTATATTATAATATAGAAGATATGTTGTTAAAAAGAGAAATGCTCGAGCAGCCTGATGGCGCCGTTTGGGAATCTTTTGAAATAAAAGGCGGTAAAATTGTTCTGACCAGTAAGGGCCGAGAGCTTTTTCGGGAGAGGCCCGAGACTTGGAAAGAGCTGCGCAGCTATAAGAAAAGAGCCATGGGTGCTCCGGCTTTGCAATCATTTCCGGTCGTCAGAGAACATTTTGCCAGCGGGGGAAATTCAGACGTTTATACCCTGAGCGAGGGGCTTGCAGTAAAAGAAGCCCATCTTACAGGTTCTTTATTTTTCACTGTCGAAAGAATGGACAGGTTATTGAATGTTGTTGAGTCTAATGTTCCGCGCTGGATAGACATACCCGATCACTACGGTTTGCTATTCGCCTCTCACCTAAGAAAACAATACTTGCTTATGCAGAAGATTGACTCCGGGGTAACGGTTCAGAATGTTTTAACACCTGGGGAAATGTCAGACGAGCAGGCCGCGGCCTTAGAAGCAGAATTTGGCGATATTGGTCAAGCTGAGGTAGATGAAGTAGGAGAGCGGTATGAAGAAGCGCATGATATCTTAACGGCGTCCTTGGAAGACAGAGGGTATAATCCGGCGGAATACCTGACTGATTGGCATGAAGGCAATGTTTTAGTTGAAAGATTGGAGACACCTGTAGCTGGCAGTCCTCTGAAAATGTGGGTTATAGACCAATAAGCAAAGTGCTTGACAGGGTTGTTAGCACTCGGGTATATTGAGTGCTAGTAGGAGGTGTCTATTTGCGAGAAGACATCTCCTTTAAAATCTAAAGCTAAAACGGAGGAGTTAATGAGCGTACCAATTAGTCCTTTAGCTGACTATGTAGTTGCCGAAGCGGAGGCAGCCCAAACTAAAACAGCCGGTGGAATTTACTTGCCGGACAGCGCCACAGAAAAGCCAAAAATCGCTAAAGTAGCAGCTATCGGAAAACAGGTAAAAGACCTGAAAGTAGGCGATAAAATCATCTACAAAGGCTACAGCACCAACGATGTAAAAGTCGACGGCAAAGAATACATTTTAGTAAAAGAAGAAGACGTCCTAGCGACAGTTAAATAGGAGGATATTACAGATATGGCAAAGAAAGTTTTTTACGATGAAGATGCTCGCCGGCGGGTGTTAGGCGGAGCGGAAGTTCTATACAACGCAGTCAAAACCACTATGGGCCCCAAAGGACGCAATGCGGTTATTAGCAAGAGTTATGGCGCCCCGACTGTTAGCCACGACGGCGTGACTGTCGCAAAATCAGTAGATCTTGAAGACAAGGACGACGAGACTCTCGGCTACAAAGTAGGTGCTGAGCTTATCAAGCAAGCTGCAAACAAGATGAACGACGTAGCAGGCGACGGTACTACCACAGTTACAGTACTTACTTACCATATTTTAAATGAGGCTAATAAGCTGATTGCCGCAGGGCATAATCCTATGCAGCTTCGTAAAGGTTTAGAGAAGGCCGCTGCCGATGTAATAACCCAGCTTAGCAAAGCCAGCGAAGATATTAAAAGCAATAAGAAGCGCGTGGCGGAAGTAGCTACGATTTCCGCGGGAGATTCGGAAATCGGCGACCTCATTGCCGATGTAATTGACCAAGTGGGTAAAGACGGCGTTGTTACCGTGGAAGAAGGCCAAAGCCTACAGCTTGAAAGCGAAGTCGTAGAGGGCTTCACTTTTGACCGCGGTTTTGTTAGCCCCTACATGGTTAGCGATACGACCCGAATGGAAGCAGTAGTCGATAAACCAGCTGTTCTTATAACTGACAAGAAAATCTCCGGCACGCAAGAGTTCCTGCCTATTTTAGAAAAGCTGGCCCAGGCCGGTAAGAAAGACCTGGTAATCATTGCAGAGGAAGTCGAAGGCGAGATACTTGGAACATTAGTGCTTAACAAGCTAAAAGGCGTGCTGAATGCTGTTGCCGTTAAGGCTCCGGCCTTTGGCGACCGCAGGAAAGATGTCCTGCAAGATATCGCTATCCTAACAGGCGGGCAGGTAATTACCGAAGACCGCGGAATGACTTTCGAAAACGTTGATACGGATGTGATTGGCAGCGCTAGAAAGATAATCGTCGACCAAGATAACACTACTATTATTGAGGGCGGCGGCAACACGACTGAGCTTAAGGCTAGGATTGACCAGATTACTGCCCAAATTTCAGCGTCCACTAGCGAATACGACAAAGAAAACCTGCAAAAGCGCAAAGCAGCTCTTCAAGGCAAAGTCGCTGTCATTAAAGTAGGCGGTGCGACTGAAACTGAAATTGAGGAAAAGAAATTCCGTGTAGACGATGCCGTAGCTGCTACCAAAGCTGCCCTAGAAGAGGGAATAGTCCCCGGCGGCGGCGTAACACTGGTAAATATAGCTGCTGGACTTGACGCAGGCGCGAAAAACGATGCATTCTCAGCTGGAGTCAACCTGCTCAAAGAAGCGTTGGAACAACCTTTTAGAATCTTACTCTCTAATTCCGGTCTTAACGCCGATGAATGGCTACCAAAAGTCAAAGCGGCCAAAGCCGGTCAGGGAGTTGATGTAAATAACCCTGCTAAATTAGTAGACCTTAAAGCCAGCGGCGTGGTAGACCCGGCCAGGGTTACTAAAGAAGCCGTTCAGAATGCCGCGTCAATCGCCGGTACGGCCATGACCATGGGCGCATTAGTCGCCGAAGTGCCAGAAAAAACACCTCAAGCCCCAGCCCCTGACATGGGCGGTGGCATGGGCATGATGTAA
>DASUOI010000049.1:0-4647 GCA_036276695.1 Saccharimonadales bacterium (SeqCode)
TATTTTTAGCAAATATTCATTAGCTCGATACACCTACAACGGCTCCATTTTATTTAATAGAAAATAAGAGTCCAGAGTCGGATTTGACACGACATCTTCATATCTGATATTTATTAAGGTAAGTGAAAAGCATAAACAAAAAGAATGCCTTTAGCCTTGGGCCCGGATTGCTGAGCTTTTGTAAAATTCATTTTGCGCTAGCCGGACTTTTTATTGCCCAGATAATCTTATACGACGCGTCAATGTTGATTGAGCCGGAAGTTGTACTGGATAGATGGTTTGTCGTATCCATGCTACTGCTAGTGAATGGTTTCATTTGGTACTTCGTAAAGTCAAAATCTGGAAATATCATACCCTACAGAGCATTGCTGTTAGCCATGATAATAACCGACCTGGCTTTAGCTTCGTTCAGCGTTTACTCAACCAG
Organism: Saccharimonadales bacterium (SeqCode); assembly: GCA_036276695.1. Classification (GTDB taxonomy): domain Bacteria; phylum Patescibacteriota; class Saccharimonadia; order Saccharimonadales; family 2-12-FULL-41-12; genus JANWLD01. The sequence goes on from DASUOI010000049.1 coordinate 428, forward strand.
AGGAATGGCCAGCCGGGCAGTCTTATTGTTTATCATCCCGATAATAATCAGCGGACTCGTTAAAAGTAAAAGCGCGCTATATGCCACGGCCATAGCCTCAATCGCAATATATTCTCTTACTTGTATCGCGTATTTTACCTGGAATTTCAATGAAGGTTATAAGGTAGAGCTGTACGGCGAAGTAGGTTTTTATAGCATGACATTTCTAATAGTAGCCGCGCTACTTTCAGCAGTTTTACACCCAAAAAATAATTAATTTTTTATTTGCAAGACAAGAAACAAGTTGCTAAAGTAGAGTCCTAGTGTGAATAAAAATACTAGGGTAAAAAAAGTAGAAAGTTTTAATCGCCCACCCGGCGATTTTTTAAAGACCAAACCGGCTAATCTTATATTGGAAGACGGAAAAGTTTTTAGCGGTGAAATGCCCGCATGGCAAGAAGATTCTGACGCGGCTGAAGTAGTCTTTAATAACGGAATGACCGGTTATGTAGAGTCTTTGACCGATCCATCCTATTCTGAACAGATCTTAACTTTTACATACCCCTTGATAGGCAATTACGGCGTACACGAAAAAGGCTGGGAGTCAGAAAAAATTCATGCCAAAGGCGTGGTAGTAAGCAGCTTAGTTAACGACTGGAGCCACCCACAATCCGCATATTCATTTTTAAGCTGGTTGAGTAATCAGAACGTACCTATCATACAAAATGTCGATACAAGAGCCCTGACCCGCCATCTTAGGACTAAAGGCGTAGAAAACGGATATATCGTCTCGAACACTACGATGCGGAACTTCAAGATTAATACTCCACTAGTTTCAATTCATAAGCCAAAGCTTTACAAAACCAAAGGAGCCACAAAAACAGTTGTTCTAATTGATTGCGGAGCCAAAGAAAACATCGTCAGGTCGCTGCAGGAGAGAAAATTAAATGTCCTGCGCGTACCATATGATTATCGTATTTTGAACGAAAAATATGACGGAGTCATATTATCTAACGGACCAGGCGACCCGAGAGATTATCAGGCATCGATAGAGACTATCAAGAGGATTTTAAAAGACGATAAGCCTATATTTGGCATATGTCTAGGCAGCCAATTGATGTCTCTTGCCGCCGGTGCAAAAACATATAAGTTGAAGTTCGGCCACCGGGGACATAACCAGCCTTGCAGGAATATGAGAACCGGCAAGTGCTACATCACAAGCCAGAATCACGGCTATGCCGTAAAAGCAAAAACACTACCGAAAGATTGGGAAGTATATTTTTATAATCTGAACGATGGTTCGGTCGAAGGAATCATTCATCGCGATAAACCGTTTTTCTCCGTACAGTTCCATCCTGAAGCCTGCCCGGGACCGACCGATACATCTTTTCTTTTTGATAAATTCGTGGAGGCCTTATGAAAAAAGTACTTATCTTAGGCAGTGGAGGACTTAGGATAGGACAAGCGGGTGAGTTTGATTATTCCGGCTCGCAAGCAATCAAGGCACTTAAAGAAGAGGGTATCCAGACCGTATTGATCAATCCGAATATAGCTACGGTTCAAACCGACCCGGGCTTGAGCGATAAAGTTTATTTTTTACCGCTTAATCTGGCTGAGACTGAGAAGGTTATCAAAAAAGAACGCCCGGACGGTATATTGCTCAGCTTTGGCGGACAGACAGCTCTTAACCTGGGCTTGGAGCTGGACGACAAAGGCATACTTAAGAAATATGATGTCAGACCCCTCGGAACATCCCTGAAAACAATCAGAACGACCGAAGATAGGGAATTATTTAAAAAAGCATTAAGCCAGATTGACGTCAGCACGGCTGAAAGCATAGCCACATATAGTGTCGCTGAGGCTAAAGAAGCCGCTAAAAGCATAGGCTACCCGGTAATGATGCGCTCTGGTTTTGCCTTAGGCGGCCTCGGTTCGGGCAAAGTGGAGAATGAGAAAGAATTAATAGCGAGGACCAACGAAGCTTTTCATAAAATAAACCAGGTTTTAATCGAAGAATACCTGGAAGGTTGGAAAGAGATTGAATACGAAGTAGTGCGGGACTGCGAAGACAATACCATTACTGTCTGCAACATGGAAAACCTGGACCCTATGGGCATACACACCGGTGAAAGTATCGTCGTAGCGCCTAGCCAGACACTGACGAATCATGAGTATCATCATCTACGCGAAGTAGCCATCAAGACCATAAGACATTTGGGTATAGTTGGCGAATGCAACATACAGTACGCGCTGAACTCCAAGACCGGAGAGTACAGGGTAATTGAAGTCAATGCCAGGTTAAGCCGTTCCAGCGCTTTAGCTTCTAAAGCAACTGGCTATCCGCTAGCTTATGTCGCAGCAAAGCTTGTTCTTGGTAAGAAGTTGTATGAACTACGCAACTCCGTAACCGGCCAAACCTCTGCGTTCTTTGAACCTGCGTTGGATTACGTTGCACTAAAAATGCCGCGCTGGGATTTAACGAAACTTAAAAACAGCAACATGCGAATCGGTTCGGAAATGAAAAGCGTCGGTGAAGTCATGGCCTTAGCTCGGTCATTTCCCGAAGCGCTGCAAAAAGCAATCCGCATGCAAAATACCGGTTCTAATGGTTTAAGCGACCATGTACATAAATTTGAAAACCCGATCGATGAGATAAAAAACCCTACATACAGGCGCATATTTGCGGTCTATGAAGCTTTGACCAAAGGTAAGACAATCGATGAAATCAACAAAATAAGCAAAATTGACAAATGGTTCTTATACCAGATCGACCACATAGCTAGGCACGAACAAATAATCAAAAAATCTGAAGAGTTGGATAAAAGCACTCTGCAAAGAGCAAAAATTCTTGGTTTTTCTGATAAGACTTTAGCGAAGCTCGCTAAATCTACCGAGGATAAAATGAGAAAGCTCAGACTATCTTACGGTATAAAACCGATTGTTAAGCTGATAGACACATTAGCCGGGGAGTTTTCCGCCCAGACTAACTATCTTTACATGACTTACAGCGGTAAAGAAAACGATGTCAGCCCTCAGAAAAAAAGCATAATTACGCTTGGCTCGGGACCATATTGCATAGGCTCATCGGTAGAATTTGATTGGTGTGCGGTAAATACCGTGAAAACTTTGAAAAAAAACAAAAAAAATACTATTATAATCAATTCTAATCCGGAAACCGTATCTACTGATTTTGATATTTCCGACAGGTTGTATTTTGACGAGTTAACCCTTGAGAGGGTGAGCGATATAGCAGATTTTGAAAAAAGCGCGCCTATTATAATATCCGTCGGCGGCCAGATCGCTAATAACCTTTCAACTCCGCTGGATAAGGCCGGATATAAGATACTAGGCACCACAGCAAAAGATATCGATAACGCCGAAAACCGCAAATTATTCTCTACAATGCTAGAAAAAATAGGCATAGACCAGCCGTTATGGCAGGAGGTGACGACTCTAGCCAAAGCAAAAAGTTTTGCTCATGAAGTAGGCTATCCTGTTCTTGTCAGGCCTTCTTATGTACTTTCTGGTGGAGCGATGAGCGTAGTTGAGTCCGAAACTGACTTAAAGCAATACCTGGACAAAGCAACTAATTTGTCTCCGGACCACCCCGTAGTTGTTTCAGACTTTATCAGTGCCGCAAAAGAAATAGAGATAGACGGCGTGGCTAATAATGGAGAAGTGATAATTTACGCCATAAGCGAACATATCGAACACGCAGGCGTACATTCCGGCGATGCGACCGTGGTTTTACCGGCCCAAAACCTTTATTTGGAGACTATCAGGCGGGTTAAGAAAATCACCGGGCAGATAGTCAGCTCGCTTAATATAACCGGCCCGTTTAACGTCCAATACATCGCCAAAGATAACGCTATAAAAGTAATAGAGTGCAATGTCCGAGCCTCGCGCAGTTTTCCCTTTGTTTCTAAAGTGACAAAACACAATTTTATAGAGCTGGCAACCAAAGCCATACTAGGAAAGCTTGATCCGAAAGAGAAATACAATACCCTGGACTTAGATTACGTCGCAGTTAAAAATCCGCAATTTTCATATAACAGGCTGAAAGGCGCCGACCCGGTTGCATCGGTAGAAATGGCCTCTACCGGCGAAGTAGCCTGCTTTGGCGACACCATGGAAGAAGCTTTTTATAATTCCTGGCTGGCGACCGAACAGGAAGTCAGCGGCAAAAACATCTGCATCAGCGTGCCAGACGAACAAAAACATAAATTTATAGACGAAGCGCA
>DASUOI010000050.1:0-8615 GCA_036276695.1 Saccharimonadales bacterium (SeqCode)
AAAACAGCAGTATTGCTAAGTTTAATAAGCGCCTTAACGAACTGGCTTCTGGTAAAGTCGACAAAAGTAAAAAGTATTTGCTTGAAGAACTTCATCTTTACTGCCAAAGTATTTTGCCAGAAGTTTGATTCGCGTATCAAGTAAAAATTTGCCCAAATGCTGTAGATGACTATTGAAATGAAGATAACAAATATCCAAGAAGCTATGAAAGATAGCTGTGTGTCGGTAAATGGAATTCTCCCTGTGATAATAAAGTCCCACATAATTGACCGTTATTATACATAATTTTGCTAATATGTCAATGAATTAGCATAAAATACTTATGGTTTTTGTCCGCAATACTGGAAAAAGTTAATAAAATCCTCTATAATATTTGCCCTGTAACAGAAAAGAGTTGAATGGATTTTATATCGGTTAGCGGAGCGCGCGAACATAACCTGAAAGACGTAAGCGTAGACATACCACGCAATAAATTTGTAGTTATAACCGGCTTGTCCGGTTCCGGTAAATCCAGCCTTGCATTCGATACGATTTATGCCGAAGGCCAGCGTAGATACGTAGAATCTTTAAGCGCTTACGCGAGGCAGTTCCTAGGCCAGATGGATAAACCGGATGTAGACCAGATAGACGGCCTTAGCCCGGCGATTTCGATAGACCAAAAATCCACTAGCCGCAACCCGCGTAGTACGGTTGCTACCGTGACTGAAGTCTATGATTACCTTCGGCTTTTATTTGCCCGCGTAGGCGTTCCTCATTGCCCGATTTGCGCTAAAAGCGTCACAAAGCAGACACCGACCATGATAGTTGACCAAGTGCTCAACGACTATAAAAACAAAGCCCGGCTGATAGTTATGGCGCCTATTGTCATAGACAAAAAAGGCCAATTTGAGCACATCCCAGAACAATACCAAAGGCAAGGTTTTGCTAGAGCCAGGGTAGATGGGGTGATTTATGCTTTGGACGAATGGCCAGAGCTTGATAAGAATTACAAACACAAGATTGAAATAGTAGTCGACAGACTAGTAAACGATGATGAAAGCCGCGGACGCCTGGCTCAGAGCGTAGAACAATCCCTTGGTCTGGCGGATGGAAAGTTGATAATCCAGGATGCTGACGAAAAGTCGGAGCGCCTATATTCGGTAAATTACGCCTGCGAAGATCATCCGGAAGCAGTCATACCGGAACTGGAGCCTAGGACTTTTAGTTTTAATAGCCCTCACGGAGCTTGTCCGGCCTGCACAGGCTTGGGGAGCCGGCTAGAAGTTGACCCGGACCTTGTTATACCTAACGGCAGATTGACAATCGCTGAAGGCGCCATACGTCCTTTTAACAGGGTCAATACCGATGCTTGGTATATGAAAAAAATGCAAGCCGTGGCTGATCGTTATGGGTTTTCTTTGCATGTTCCGACAGCGCAGATAAAAAAAGAACAAATGGACAAGCTTATGTATGGTACCGGTGATGAGACCTACGAAGTAAAATTAGGCAGCGGCAGATATTTTGACACGACTTTCGAGGGGATAATCCCTAACTTGGAGAGACGGCATAAAGAAACCGACAGTGATTTTATGCGCCGTGATATAGAAAGATTTATGCAAGAAAGGCCATGCCACGCCTGCCGCGGGAGGCGTCTTAAGCCGGAAGTTCTGGCGATTACCGTCCACAAGAAATCAATCATGGATATCTGCGAGCTATCTATAGACGATGCTGCGCAATTCTTTCAAAAACTCTCATTGAATGAAAACGAAAAAATCATCGCCAAACAGATACTCAAAGAGATTAATGCTCGTTTGAGTTTTTTACAGGACGTAGGGTTGAATTATCTTAATCTGCTAAGAAGCGCATCCTCGCTTTCCGGCGGCGAAGCGCAGAGGATCCGCTTGGCAACCCAGATCGGCAGCGGACTCCAGGGGGTTTTATATGTTTTGGATGAGCCGAGCATAGGCTTGCACCAAAGAGACAATAACCGGTTAATCAATACGCTTAAACACCTCCGCGATCTAGGAAATTCGGTCTTAGTAGTCGAGCATGACGAAGAAACCATCAGAACCAGCGACCACGTCCTGGATATAGGTCCGGGCGCCGGTATACACGGCGGAAAGATAATAGCCCAAGGCTCTCCAAAGGAAATAGAGAAAATTTCCGGCAGCATAACAGGGCAGTACCTTATAGGGAAAAAATCCATAGCCGTACCCAAATCCAGAAGAAAAGGCAATGGCAACGAACTGATAATCGCCGGCGCTAGGGAAAATAACTTGAAGAACATAGACGCTAGAATACCGCTCGGCGAGCTGGTAGTAGTAAGCGGGGTCTCAGGCTCGGGCAAGTCCAGCTTGATAAACGATATTTTGGCCAAAGAGCTTCAAGCCAGGCTGATGCGCGCCCAGACGGTTCCCGGCAAACATGATGAAGTCAAAGGCATCGAGCACCTAGACAAAGTCATAGTAATTGATCAATCCCCAATAGGACGAACTCCTAGAAGTAACCCGGCAACTTATACCGGGCTATTCACGCCGATTCGCGAGCTATTCGCCGGCCTTCCGGAAGCTAAGATGCGCGGATATAACGCAGGCAGATTCAGCTTTAACGTCAAAGGCGGGAGGTGTGAGAACTGCAGCGGCGACGGAATAATAAAGATAGAAATGCATTTCTTACCGGATGTATATGTGCCGTGTGAAGAGTGCAAAGGCAAGCGCTACAACAGAGAGGCGCTGGAGATACACTATAAAGGCAAGAGTATCAGCGATGTGTTGAATATGACTTGCGAGCAAGCTTTGGAGTTTTTCGCGAACATTCCGGCTGTTGCCCGCAAACTTCAGACGCTTGTTGATGTCGGCTTAGGGTACATACACTTAGGACAAGCGGCTACGACCTTGTCTGGAGGTGAAGCCCAGAGAATAAAATTAGCTACTGAGTTGTCTCGCCGCCCTACAGGCAGAACTTTATATATATTGGACGAACCTACGACCGGCCTTCACATAGCCGACGTAGACAAACTTCTGCATGTCCTTCATAAGCTGGTAGATACGGGCAACAGCATGGTGGTTATAGAACACAATCTGGATGTCATAAAATCTGCCGACCATATAATTGATCTAGGGCCTGAAGGAGGCAATGCCGGAGGAGAGATCATAGCTGAAGGCACACCGGAAAATGTCGCTAAATCGAAGACAAGTTTAACTGGACGATTTTTGAAAAAAATGTTATAGTATATCTATGACAGGAAGTAACTTTGAAATAAATCTGCCAGATGAGACTTTAGCTGGTGAAGGTTATGTACGGTATCTGGGAGGAGTTGCTTATTTGCATGATCCTGTAGCTACAGAAAACATCCACAACCAGCCATTTGACCAGAACAAAGAACTATTTGTAGCCCGGGCGGAAGTATTAATGCTTGAAGGGGCTCGTCAAGTTATCAGGTATTCTAATGACCCTGCAATACGAGACAGAATGCTAAATATGGAAGACGGATACCAAGATGCTCTCGGTCACATGGAAGCAGTGGTGGACCAAGCATTTGTGCTTGATCCAGAAAGAGGAGATCTGCTTATGGATTCAATTCGTTATTTTCGTCCGGCAGCTTTCCTCCACGAAAATATCTACAGGTATATTTGCCATGGAAGACTGGGCAAAATAGCAACAGCACATATGATGGATGGTGTTTTCCCTCATGAAGAATTTCGTGAAATCATAGAGGGCAGAAAGCTTGCAAAGCCAGCTTAAGATTTTTCCTGGTAGTTTCTATAAATGTGATAAATAGGCGGTCCTAGTATAAATGGTATGGCGAACAAGAAGACATACTCGATGTTATTTATTATAAAAGGGAATTTACCTCCAAGATAATAAGCTGCAATAGTTATGCTTACTCCCCATGCTAAGCTTCCGACTACGTTATAAAACATAAACCTACTTAGATTCATGTTGCCTATGCCAGCTACAACTGGGGCAAATGTTCTCACGACAGGGACGAAGCGGGCCAAGGCGATTGTCTTACCGCCATGCTTTTCGTAAAAATCCTCAGCTTGCTGAATATATTCGTGGCGAAAGAACATCCCGTCTTTTTTGGTAAATAACCTCGGTCCTGCCTTGTGGCCTATATAATATCCGGCGATTCCGCCTAAAATGGCGCTGGCAACAATTACAGAAATTGCCGTAAAGATGGAAAATTGCCCTTGGGCAGCAAACACGCCTACGGCGACCAAAAGAGTATCCCCAGGGAAAATCACACCGAACAACAAACCACACTCTGCAAAAATAATTGCCGCTATCAGCAGCAACCCTCCGCTAATAATGAGCTTTTCAGGATCAAAAAAACCGGCGCCGAATATATCAATCACTACGGAAATTATACACTGCAATCTGTTATTTTGTGATATAATTTATCGAACACGGAAATATTATTAATTCAAATGCGGAGATTATACCCAAGTGAGTAATGACGATATTAAAATTAGTGCCAAAAAACGCGAAGTTTTAGGCAAGCAGGTAAGGCAGCTCAGAAACGATGGGCAGACTCCTGCCGTGATACACGAAAGAGGGAAAGACTCCCTTCATGTTGTGGTTAATGCTCGCGAATTTAAGAAAGTATTTAATGCAGCCGGCAAACACCATGCAATCAAGGTAGATGTCGAAGGCAAGAAATTCACTACTCTTTTGAAAGATGTAGTTTTTGCCCCGGCACGGACTGATATATTACATATCGTTTTTCAAGCCATCAAAAAAGATGAAAAAGTTACAGCAGAGCTACCTATAAAACTGTCTGAAGAAATCCCAGCTGAAAGAGCTAATTTATTGGTCCTGAGAAGCCAAGACCATATTAATGTGGAAGCTCTGCCCGGCGACCTGATTGACTCCATTGAAGTAGACGCGTCTTCTCTTGCTGAAGTAGGAGACAAACTGCATGTAAGCGACATTAAGCTTCCAAGTACTATAGAGCTTAAGACTGATCCCGAGCTAGTGATTGCCAGCGTAGAGATGCCTAAAGATCAAATAGCCGAAGCTGACGCTGCGCTTGAAGAACAAAAAACTGCAGAAGGTGCTATGGCCGAAGGTGAAGAGGGCGAGAGTGAAGAAGCTGAAGACGCTGAAGCTGGCGAAAGCAAAGGCGGAGAAAAACCCGAATCTTCCGAAAGCTCCGAAAAGACTGCCGAAGAAAAACCTGACGAGTCCAAACCAAAAGAAGGCTAACTACTCTTCTATAAATCCGCCGGATTGATGCTTCCACAGGCTGGCGTAGACGCCTTTTTTAGCAAGTAATTCCTTATGGGTTCCTTGCTCGATTACCTCACCGTTTTCCAAGACTATTATCCGGTCCATTTTTTGTATCGTACTCAGTCGATGAGCAATTACTATAGCCGTCTTATTCTCCATGAGTTTCCAGAGTGCTTGCTGTATAAGCTTCTCGGACTCGCTATCCAAAGCAGAAGTTGCTTCGTCCAAAACTAAAATCGGCGAGTTTTTGAGCATAGCTCGGGCTATGGCTATGCGTTGTCTTTGCCCGCCTGAAAGCTTGACGCCTCTTTCTCCAACTAGGGTTTTATAACCTTGAGGCAAAAGCTTAATGAATTCATGAGCATGGGCGTCTTTTGATACTTTTTCTATCTCAGCTTCAGATGCGTTATTCTTGCCGTAGCTTATATTCTCTGCAAGGCTGCGATGAAAAAGCAGTGGCTCTTGCGGGACGTAAGTTATTTTCCTTCTTAGGTCATCTTGTGCAACATTAGCTATATTTGTTCCGTCAATTAATATTTCCCCGCCATCAATATCCATATAACGAAGTAATAACTTGGTAATTGTAGTCTTGCCTCCTCCGGAATGGCCCACTAGGCCGACTTTCTCTCCTGCTCCTATTGAAAAGGATAGGTTATTAAATAGCGCTAACTCTTCGTCTGTAGAATCTTTATGGTCAAACGTGACTGCACTGAATTTAATTTTTCCTTCAGATACATCAAAAGCTTCTGTATGAGGCTTGTCGATGATTTTAGGTTTAGTATTGAGCGTTATAGTTGCTCGCTGGGCATCTCCCATAGACCGGTTGAAATTACGCAAAATCTGTGAGCTGAACTGCCAGAGATAGTCAGCAATCAAGCCGGTATAAGTCAACATCAAGAAAACTATTGCCAGATCTGAATTACGTTCGACTATGGCAACTATAGCGATAATCAAAGCTGCCACCTGAAGACCAGTTGTGATGATCGACGCAACAAAATCCCTAATAAGCGATGATCTCATAACGTCCATTGCTTTTAATCGTGTGCTTTCCGAAATTGATTCGAATTTTTTCTTCTCGTATCTCCAGGAGGCAAAGCTTTTTATTGCCATGACATTTGTTACTGCGTCTGCTAAAGCACCGGTAGTTCTGTGCTCGGCATCGGCTTCAATTTCTGATAAAACTCTAACTTTTTTACTGAAAAAATAGGCTACAATTACAAAAATAAACGAAAATGCAGCGAAACTTAACACATAGATAGGAGACTTCGGGTACATTACAACAACTATGAAAACAAAGCTTGTAAAAGTTGGCAGCATCTGGAAGGCTAATGTGTCAGCGAAACGTATATAGCTGCCTACAAGTTTATTCGTTCTGGATACTAAAGACCCGCCGAAGCTATTTTCATGAAACCCTGCGTCTAGCCTCATGTAATGGTTGAACATAGTCCGTGATAAATCTCTGTTTACATAAGTTTCCAGTTTCCATATTAAATAGACATCCAGCCTTGCTAATATAGTACCGCCTAAGATTGCAACGATCGTATATAAAATTATTTCTGTACCAAAGCTTGTCCAGAAATCACCGAAAATAAAGTCACTTTCTCCTAGTCTCCGTATAACTTCGGCTGCGATTAACGGTGGAACTAATCGAAGCCCAGCAGTAGTAAGAGGCGATATTATAAGCAAAGGAATTAAATAGCGCTTATATTTCAGCGCGTGTTGCCAATAAATCAAAAGAGTTTGTTTGGTTGTATTGTGGTCCACTGGCTCCTCCTAAAATGCCAGCATAATATTAATGCTAATTATAAATTGATATTCGGTTTTGTCTAAAGAGTAGCGGAAAAGACCGTACGATTTAGAAACTTATGCGTTTTTATCCACATGATTTGCTTGCTGGCCCTTTCCTTTATTTTTGCAACGTTAAAGTACATTATACCACAGGTTACGGTGAATTCAAAGGATTCCGCCAAAACAGGTCCGGCCGGACCTGTTTTGCAAGTTTATATTTCTACTTGTGCGGCTTCATAGACACGAACGTATTCTTGCAAGTTCATTTTATCTATTTCGACTCGCAGATATTCTCTGTAATCGTATTCAGTTTCCCAAACGCTTTGTTGAACTTTCCTGAAAGATAGCTCCTGCAGGATCAGGCGCAACCGGCGTCTTTTTTGTCTTTCTTCTTCAGGTATATCGAATATGACTATCAGATTTGCCCCGAACTTAAGGCGCGTCGGTTTATAAAGCTTTGCTTTTGCCCGGCCTCTTTCTGTCAGCCGCGGTATATTCTTTTCATCCAGCTTGATAAGACCCTTCCTTATAGAGCGGTAGTAGGCGCTTTCAAGGGAGCGTTTTTTATGTCCGCTTTTCTTTTCAAGCTCATTAAAGAACAAAGACGGCTTGAATGACAGCAGTAGGTTCGCTTCTGTATAAGGTATAAAAGCTTTAAGGAGATATTTTGTAGCTTCGCTTGGCCTTCTCATTAGAAAATAATATTCAATTTTGGTCCGGCCGGTCAAGTTTTGGCGGGAATTTTTGGGAAGGTTTTTTGGTATAATTATTTGTTAATGAATAAGGTGATTCTATTTTATAAGTTCACTCCTGTTGCTGACCCGGAGATGACCATGCGCTGGCAGCGCGAGCTTTGCACCCGCCTAGGTTTAAAGGGCCGGATAATAATCAGCGAGCACGGTATAAATGGCACGCTCGCGGGAGAGCTTAAAAATCTGCGCCAGTATAAATCACAGATGAATGCCAGCGGAGTCTTCAGGGGGATTCAGTACAAATGGAGCGATGGCCAAGGCCGCGAGTTTCCGCGTTTAAGCGTAAAAGTTCGTCCGGAGCTAGTAGCATTTAATAAGTCGGACGAAATTGAACTCAGCGAAAAGGGTATTAAAAATGGCGGTAAGCACCTAAAACCAGCGCAAGTTCATGAGCTTGTGGAGAAATACGGCGATGACGTAGTGTTCTTTGACGGGCGCAACCAATACGAAGCCCAAGTAGGCCGTTTCAAGAATGCAGTCATACCCGATGTGAAGAATACGCGGGATTTTCCAAAGGAAATTGAATCCGGTAAATACGATGATTTGAAAAATAAAAAGGTCGTTACATATTGCACCGGCGGTATACGCTGCGAAGTCCTATCCGTACTTATGAAAAACCGCGGGTTCGAAGAGGTTTACCAGATAGACGGCGGTATAGTGAAATACGGTGAAAAATATGCGGATGACGGCCTCTGGGAAGGCAACCTGTATATTTTCGATGGACGTATGAGCCATAAATTCTCCGACAAAGCCAAAGACATCGGCGAGTGCGTGCACTGCAGCGGCAAAACCAGCAATTTTGAAAATTGCGCGGACGTATCCTGCAACCGCTTGGTTTTAATCTGCGAGGGTTGCCGGGAACAA
>DASUOI010000051.1:0-2967 GCA_036276695.1 Saccharimonadales bacterium (SeqCode)
GCTATTATTTGGTCTATACGGCAGGTCTTAGCCGGCGAGCGCATACGTTTCAGACAAGCCTTTTACGAAGGCATGTATCCCATCATTCCCTTTTTACTAGTCTTGTTTGTTCTCGGTCTACAACTTATACCTGCAACCATAGGCAGCTTCCTTCTGACGACAGTTATATCCGGAGGCCTTGCCGTTACTTTCGTCGAGCAATTTATCTGGTGGGTGTTATTCGGCTTATTAACGCTTTTGTCTTTGTATATGCTGCTGTCTTCTATTTTTGCCCTGTATATAGTTACCCTGCCAGGTATGGCCCCGCTAAAAGCATTAAGGTCCGCCAGAGGGCTGGTACTAAACAGAAGAGTCAGTATAGGACTGAGGCTCCTAGGCCTGCCGGCTTTAGGCATTTTTGTGTATGTGGCTGTTTTGTTGCCGGCAATCATAGCTATACCTGTTTTAGCAGTTCCAATATTCGCGCTTTTAAGCAGTTTTGGGTTGTTTTTTGTCCATAGCTATATATATAACTTGTACCGCGAACTTCTATGAGTAAACAAAAGATCAAAGACAGGATGGAAAAGCTGGCTGAGCAGATAGATGAGTACAGATATCGCTACCATGTGCTTGACGACCCCATGATAACCGACGAAGTGTATGATTCCCTCACTAAGGAACTTAAAAAGTTAGAAGAACAATATCCTGATTTAGCTTCTGCGGATTCACCTACGCAGCGAGTGGGCGGAAAACCGCTTGAGAAATTCGTCTCGGCGCCTCATTCCAGACAGATGCTCAGCTTGAATGATGCTTTCGAAACAAGCGAATTACAGGCATGGATTGATCGCATAACCAAGCTCTTGCCTAATATGAAGCTGGACTATCATGTGGACCTTAAGATGGACGGCCTTGCCTGCGCTCTAATATATGAAAACGGCCGATTTGTTCGCGCCTTAACGCGCGGGGACGGCAGAATAGGCGAGGACGTAACACAGAATGTGCGGACTATACAATCAGTGCCTTTGCGGTTAGGAAAAGACAAATCTGTTCCATCGTATTATTACAATAGTACGATAGAACTTCGTGGTGAAATTCTTTTGTATAAAAAAGACTTCGAAAAAATAAATGCAGAAAGAGAAAAAAAGGACCTACCGAAATTTATGAACCCCAGAAACACTGCCGCTGGCACGGTAAGACAACTTGACCCAGCGCTTGTGGCCGCTCGTCCTCTTCGATTTCATGCATGGAGCTTGTTGGACGATAAACTGCAGACAAAGAATGAAGAATACGAAATGGCTAAAAAACTAGGTTTTATTGTTAACCCCCAATTCCAGAAAGCCGCTAACCTGAATGAAATAAACAGCATAATAAAAAAATGGGAATACAAAAGAAATACATTAGAATTTAACACCGACGGCCTGGTAATAACCGTCAATGATAAAAGCTTGTTCAAAAGGCTGGGTTCGGTAGGCAAAGCCCCCCGCGGAGCTATCGCTTATAAATACCCCCCCGAGCAGGCGACTTCAAAGGTTAAAGATATATTTGTTTCAATCGGCCGGACCGGTTCGGCTACCCCCGTAGCTATGCTTGAGCCGGTAGTTATCGCCGGGAGTCTGGTCCAGATGGCCACATTGCACAACGAAGGCGAGATATCCAGAAAAGACGTAAGAGTCGGCGACACCGTGGCCGTACATAAAGCAGGGGACATAATACCAGAAGTAATAGAGCCGATGGTTAAGCTAAGGGACGGCTCAGAAAAAAAATTCAAAATGCCCAAGACTTGCCCGGAGTGCAAAACTACTTTGGTAAAAACAAAAGAGAAAGACGCCGTATGGAGGTGCCCGAATAATGATTGCCCGGCCCGGCTGTCCAACCAGCTCCAGCATTTTGCCAGCAAAAGCGCCCTGGATATTGAGGGGATGGGGGAGAAGAACGTGGGGCTACTGCTAGAAAAAGGCCTGATAAATAATGCTGCCGATATGTATCGTCTACTTCCGGAGCAATTGCAGAGCCTGGAAAGATTCGCCGATATTTCGGCAAACAAGCTAGTCAAAGCCGTGGCGGAAAAGAAAAATCCCGAACTCCACCGCTTTATATATGCTTTGGGCATCCGCCATGTAGGCGCGCAAACAGCGGTTGATTTAGCTAATCGCTATAAGGAATTTAATAAATTGAAAGTTGCTACCATAGACGACCTCAGGGAAGTTGAAGGCGTGGGCGAAGTAGTAGCGGAGTCAATAGTAGCTTGGTTTGAAAGCCCGCAAAACCAGAAACTCCTGGAAGATTTTGAAAAAGTCGGAGTCGAACCCAAAAAAGTGCATATAGAAAAAAGCAATATAACAGGCAAGAAGTTCGTAGTCACCGGTACTTTGAACTCCATGGGAAGGGATGAAGCAGCCGAGCGGATAAGGTCTAAGGGCGGTGTCTTCCAGTCCAGCGTCGGCAAAGACACTGATTATTTAGCAGCCGGGGATAATGTAGGCTCAAGCAAGCTGGATAAAGCTAAAAAATACGGTACGAAAGTAATAGACGAACAGCAACTGCTTAAGCTGTTAAATGGTTAAAATGTATCATTTTGTTCACGATCGTGAACAAAATGATACATTTTGGGAAGCAATGAATATGTTTTATAATAAACAACTAGTCGTGCGCACGCGGCGCGTAAAAATAAAAACAACAAAATAAAAATGCCCGCCGCAGGGTGGGCGCGCACGTATGGGGCATTAGCTCAGCTGGCTAGAGCGCATCGCTGGCAGCGATGAGGTCATCGGTTCAAGTCCGATATGCTCCACCAAATTCATCTGCTTCTGGTATAATTAACTGAAATAATAAGAGGGAACTAAAGTAGTTTTTATGGAGAAGGTTAATAAAAAAGTTCTAAGCATCGTGTTCGGGATCGTTTTAGTGGTAGTTCTTGTAGCTGCGGGCTGGCTAGCATGGAGTAAAATCGTCGTAGACCCGGACCGGGTTTTGTCAGACACCTTAAAC
>DASUOI010000052.1:0-24445 GCA_036276695.1 Saccharimonadales bacterium (SeqCode)
TCTTTACCCCGCTCTTCTGTAGTTGGCTTTGTAGTTTGCCGGTGTCTAATGGAACTTTTTCCAGCCAGCCATTGACGGAAGGCTGGCCGTCCTTGTAGTCGACGGAAACAATTATCTTTTTTGCCCCGAATTTCTTGATCAACCTTTTCAACATTGCCGGATCGGTTACCGCCACAGTACCGATAATCACCCTGTCGGCATACTCTAATAAAAGACCGGCCGATTCTTCCGTCCTGACTCCTCCGCCAACCTGGATGGGAATATTTACTGCCCCTGACACCTGCTTGATTACACCTGTGTTCAAGGGGCGTTTAGCTTTAGCGCCGTCTAAATCAACCATGTGTATATATTCCGCCCCTGCTTCAGCAAATTGTTTCGCAACATCAGCAGGGTTATCGGAATATTGGGTCATTTTGGCGTAATCTCCCTGTTCAAGCCTTACAGCTTTTCCGCTAATCAAGTCAATAGCAGGATATATTCTCATCAGAATTATGCACCACGCCTTTCCAAACCAAGCAAAGCTTGGTTTTGTAAGTCATTCTTGGCACAGATCAGCATTTTTACCTGCGGTACTCGTGCATCGTACCGCTTGTACGTTTTACTGCGTTCCTCGGCAAGAAATGCTGCTCTGTACTCAAGTGCATAGATTCTGGTCATTTAATTGCTCCGCATATATTTAAGAAGTTTTTAAGCACTTGCTCGCCGGTCTCGCCGGATTTTTCCGGGTGGAACTGAGTGCCGTAAAAATTATCCCTAGCAATGGCGCTAGCAAACTTTCCGCCGTAATCCGTTTCGGCCAAAATATACCTGTCGGGGGAGTGAACAGCATAACTGTGTACGAAATATTGGTAAAAATCGTTTTTTATACCATTGAACAACGGTGAAGTTTTGGCTTTGACTTGGTTCCAGCCCATATGTGGTATGGGCTTTATGTCTTTAAAGCGAACACACTTACCGGGTATGACTCCCAATCCGGTTTGATTGTCCTCGTCAATCCTATCGACCATCAACTGCATTCCCAGACATATACCTAAGAAAGGTTGTTCTAGTTTTGGCAGGAGCTTATCAAGACCAGAGTTAGCCAGCGACTTCATCGCAGGACCAGCCCTGCCTTGGCCGGGGAATATAACACCTTTCGCCGATTTTATTTTTGCTACATCAGAAGTGATTACCGAATCTACTCCAAGCCGCCTTAAGGCGTTTGAAACCGAACCGATATTACCCGCATCATAGCTAACTATCGCTATCATCTTTTATCTGACCCTTCTATCAAGCCGATTAGACCTTTTAGGGTGTCTATGTACTTATCGGCACCTTCAGGATATTCGTCCGCCGGTAAATGCTCCGTCAGACAAACCACATAGCCGCCGCTGGCTTTGGCGGCTTTTATGCCATTTAGCGAATCTTCGACAATTATCGACTCTTCGGGTTTGACGCCTAACTCTTTCATCGCCAACAAAAATGAGTCCGGATTTGGTTTTGTCCGCACATCAGGCGTGTCAAAAACTGACACCATGCATTCAAACAGGTGCGGGTTGCTCAGTCTGGACATCACTTGATCAGCCCATGCCCCAGGAGAAGAGGTCGCCAGGCCTATTTTTATCCCTTTTTTATTTAGCTCCTCCAGCAATCCTTCTAAGCCTTCGGTCAGCTTCGCTTCCTTGTAAACGGTTTTTGCCAATTCAAAGTACCTAGCTAAAAACTCAGATTTTTTAACCTTGAATCCATGCTCTGAAGCCATACGATAAATTTTATCCAGTGAAGAGGCTTTGATCCGGGGCTTCATGCTTTTGTATATATCGGGCCCAAAAAACTCCATATCGTGTTTTTCCCACACACTCTCGCTGTCCAGTATGACTCCATCCATGTCAAAAATAACTGCTTTTATCATCATTTTCCTATCTTTCCAAGGACCTCGAAACCGCTCAAGCCATTTAGCATAACAGCCATGGCCAGCAGGCCAGCTCCTCTTTTATCATTCTTCTCCAGTAATTTTGCTATATTGACGGTCAGCAGGGCGCAGCCCGCCAAAGCCGCCTTGAATCTTTTGTATTCATTTTTCATATCAGCGCCATTCTTGTTAAGAGCATTCAAAGCAGGGTTTATACGAAGATTGATTATTTGGCTGGCGATTGCCATGTGCGGCTCAAACGCAGGCGACTTTGAAAAATCCGCATCAACCTTTATAGTGTTGCCTTCTTCGTCGTAACTATAACTGTAAGGCAGCTTTGGGTCGTAATACATGCCTGCCATAGGCAAAAAACCGCTGTGCGCCAGTGCTTTGACATCCGCCAAAATAACCGGGTTATTATCGCCGGCTGCTGCCGGGTCAAAAACCTTCGCGCCGTTTCCGGTCAAGAAAATATTACCGGCATGATCATCCCCGTGCGATGTATTTACCCATGCATCATCTTCACCGGAATAGGCCAAAGATTTCCTGGCTTCTTCAACGGTATCTTCTAACGTCTGAGGATAGACCTCGCCGTTTATAAGCCATTTGGAGCGCATGATAACCTGCCAGCTGAGGGTAAGACTTTTGCCGTCATCTGCAGGCAGGACAAATGTCGTTTCAGGCTTGTACCAATCATCTATGCGCCCGCCCGCCTCAAAACGACGGGCAAAAAACATCTGAATAGGCGATTTTGCGGCTTGCTCGGCTAAAACTTTTTTAAATGAGCCGGCTTCAGCCCGTCCTATAGCCTGGTTCATGGCTTCAAGCTTTTTTAGGTCTTTTTTGTCAATTTCAACCTGGTTGTTTTTATAAGTGAGCGCTAGCTTGTCAAAAAGCGTCGGACTATCCGTCCAGGGATAAACTAGTAGCGGAAACTTGGGATTTTCGCTTTTCATTACTGGTGCATAGACCGGCCAGCCTGAACTGGCAAGAAGCTCAGCTTGCTCGTATTCTTTTTCTACTTTTGAGTTGGTTTCTATGTGGACTTTGAAAAAGTACTTTTTTCTGGCAATCCTCCCGGAGGCAGCTACCGAGTTTAGGGAAGCCGGGCTGGAAATGACCCTTACATCAATAACATTACTCGAAGGCAAAGCATTATTTATATATTCGGAAAAAAGCTGATTGCGTTCTAAAATATTAGACGCCTCAAATCCGCCAATAGTCAGACCGGCAATTTCCTGAGCTGATTTCATTTTTCGAACCTGATTTGTACTGATCTTTTGTGAGCATCCAATCCTTCTACATCGGACAAGGTCTCGACTATCGGCTTCAACCGGTCGAGTCCATCCTTGGTAAGCTCTTGATACCCGGAAGTTTTTAAAAACATCCTGACGCCTACCGGCGAAGCGAATTTAGGCGCAACACCTGTAGGAAGACAGTGGTTGGTACCACTGGCGTAATCGCCAACTGCCACAGGCGCCCAATCGCCGAGGAAAACCGTCCCTGCATTAGTGAGTTTTGTAAGCAAGCTCTTCGGATTTTTAACCTGGACCTCCAAGTGCTCCGGCGAATAGTCGTTAGAAAACTCAATCATTTGCTCAAGGGAGTCGACCAAGATTATCGCGCTATAGCGCTTTAAAGCTTCCGATATATACTGTTGTCGTTTTAACGCAGGGCTTTGTTTTTCTACTTCCTTAGCAGTTTGCTCGGCGACTTTTCTTGAGTTGGTTACTACCACGCCGGCTGAGTCTCCGCCGTGTTCGCACCGGGCAAGTATATCGGCTGCTAAATACGCAGGGTTGGCTGTGTCGTCAGCCAATATCAGCGCTTCGCTGGGCCCGGAAAGCATATCTATGCCCACCCGGCCGAATACTTGAAGTTTTGCCGTCTGGACATAAGGGTTGCCCGGCCCGGCTATAAACCTCACCGGCTTTATGCTTTCAGTCCCATAAGCTAGGGCTGCGATTGCCTGCACTCCGCCTATCCTGTATATCTCGTCAGCTCCGGCTAAATCCGCAGATACTATCATTTCTGGAAGCTCACCCGTCGGGGGAAAACATACGACTTTCCTTGCAACGCCAGCAGTCCTAGCAGCTACAGTTAAGATCTGGGCTACTACCGGTAAAGGCGCTTTGCCGGCCGGTACATACAGACCCGCGCTTTCAATAGGGGTGTGTCTCAGCCCAGTTACCACGCCTGGAGTAGTTTCAACCTCCCATGAATCGACTATATGCTCCCTCTCGGCCTTGGCGTAAGCCGAAGATATTTCTATCTGCTCGCGCATTACGGAAATGACTTTAGGATCAACGCGTTTATAAGCTTTTTCTATATCTTCTTTGCTTACCTTCAGACTTTTGGCTTCAAATTCAGGGTCGTCGAATTTCCGGGCATATTTTACGACTGCTTTATCGCCGTCCTTGCGCACTTCGTCTATAATCCCGGCGACATAACCCCGGATTGATTCCATGTCCGCCTGTGAACGCTCAAGTATTATTTTTTTATCTTTTTCAGATGTTTTTTTCCAGTCATAAATCCTGATACCGCTCATTTGTTTACCTCGCTTAGACTTTTAAGAAATTTTTCAGCTTTTTTTGATTGTTCTTTCGGAGTTATCAACACTGCTTCAGAATTAACCACCTCAGCGATAACATTCAAGTCGTTGGCTTT
Source organism: Saccharimonadales bacterium (SeqCode) (assembly GCA_036276695.1). GTDB lineage: Bacteria > Patescibacteriota > Saccharimonadia > Saccharimonadales > 2-12-FULL-41-12 > JANWLD01. The sequence continues at coordinate 4,559 of DASUOI010000052.1, forward strand.
AAGCGTTTCGCCGGTCTGGGTTAAATCGCAGATAGCGTCTGCCAGCCCTATAGCCGGAGCAGCTTCAACTGAGCCCCGGATATTTACGATAGCCGCGCCTAAACCATTAGCCCGCAAAAATTTTCGCAGGCTGTTCGGATAAGAGGTTGCTATCCTCTCGCCTTCTAAATCTGCTATTTTTTTAATCTTAGAGCCTTTCGGAACAGCAATAACAAGCCTGCAATGGCCAAATCCAAGCTTAGATTGCAATGCAATTTTCTTGTTTTCTTCATATAGCAGATTTTCGCCAACTATACCGAAGTCAGCTACTGAGCTGGCTACGTATTCAGGTATATCGCCGTAGCGCACAAAAAGTATTTCCAGATTGTTTTCGCAGGGCACTATGAAAGAGTTCTTGCTGCTTTGAGGGACTTTTACTCCTTGTTTTTCTAAGAATTTTAGGCTGTCTTTGCGTAATCTACCTGATTTTTGTATGGCAATCCGCAGATTAGACCGCTTCATAAAAACCTTTAATATAGCTGACGAGCTGGCTTGCAGGGAGGCGCTTTTCGACACCATTGCTCATGCGGCGAATCAAGATTTCATCTTTCTCCCTTTCGTCCGGTCCCCGGACTATTACAAAAGGAATTTTCTTTTTATCGGCAAATTTAAACTGTTTAGATAAGTTACCCGAGCCTAAGTACAGCTCTGATGAAAGACGCTCAGACAATAAGGTGTTATAGATTTCTATCGAATCATTCAAAGAATCTTTATCGAATACCGTGACGAGTGAGGACACTCCGCTAATGCCTCCTTTGGTAAGGCCTAGTTCTTCCAGCAGAATCATTATTCTTTCAAATCCGAAAGAAACGCCTACGCCGGAGAATTCGTCTTTGGAAAACAGCCCGGCAAGATTGTCATATCGTCCGCCGGCACAGATTGTACCAAGATTTGAATCCGGATAAACCACCTCAAATGTCATGCCGGTATAGTAGTCCAGCCCGCGGGCAAGGCTTGGATCGAATTTAATCAAACCGTCAGGAACCTTTAGCAATTTGCATTTTTCCAGGTATTCTTCCAGCTCGGCGGTATTAAACTCCTCTAGCTTGTCCAGAGTTGCTTTGTTATTACTCGCTGGCTTTAAAAGTTTCAAGATGTCTCTTGCCTTTTTTATGCCAATTTTTTCCAGTTCGGCTGCAACCTTTTCTTCGCCAATCTTTTCTAACTTATCTATCAGCCTTATAGCCTGGGTTGTCTGACCTTCGGACACGCCGTAGCTTTTTAAGATTTCGTTTAATAACTTACGAGAATTGACCCTAATGACTATTTTATCCAATTGCAGTCTTTCAAAGACCGAATATATTAGCTTGGTAATCTCAGCCTCGCAGACAATTTCATTTGAGCCTATGATGTCCGCGTCGCACTGGTAAAATTCGCGTAAGCGGCCTCTCTGGGGCCTCTCGGCTCGCCATACCGGCTGAGCCTGGAACCGCTTGAATGGCATGGGCAAATTCTGGTTATTAGCAGCGACAAACCTAGCAAACGGCATAGTCAGATCAAACGGCAGTGCTACTTCGCGGCCACCGTAATCTTCAAATGTATAGGCCAGCTTTTCATCGCTCTGTCCGCCCGTCTTGCCTAGAATAGTTTCCGCTTTGGACAATATGGGTGTTTCAATCTGTTGGTAACCAAACTGTTTGAATGCCTTGATGATGGTAAGCATCGTTTTGTTGCGCCATACCATGTCTTCGGGCAATAAATCTCGTGTACCTTTAAGAACTGTGGGTTCTATATACTTTTTCATAAAATTCCTTTCATTATATCTCAACAATCAAAAACGCCGGAAGCTTGTTCCGGCGTTACAATTTTTAAAGGCAATATGTAAGCTAACCGACAAGCTCCGGCGAAATATGTATATGATGATGGTCTGAAACATTTAAAGTTTTCATACTTCTCTATTATTTCATAATCCTGCAGAAAATCAACTGCTTGAACACTGCTCTTGTCTTTCTTGGTTTTTGGGTAGATAATTTAACTAAAGTCAAGGAGGTGGCGATGGCAGAGAAAAAGTCAAAAGAAGTTAAAACAGGAAGCGCCTTTGATCTGCTTAGCAAAAGCTACGAGACAGTCAAAGACTACTGGAAGGTTTTTGCTTTCGTCAATATTTTCGGCATTATATATGCCCTTATGGAAGCGCTTAACCCGAAAGATTACGACACTAATAAATATAATAATCATTTCTTTACCTTACCTTCCGATCTTTCAGGTTTCCAGCTTTCGCTTATCATAGCCAGCGGGCTGCTCATACTACTCTTGTTCTTGGCTGTTAATTTCTTTTTCTTTACTATGGCTACAAGCTTAGAGGTTAAAGCCGCTAAAAATAAGAGGCCTGACTATAGCGAGTTGATCAACGACGGCAAGAAATTTTTCTTTCCCTTGCTAGGTCTAATCATTATCATGTCCGTAATCATAAGTATCGGCTTATTACTTCTTGTGGTACCTGGAATCATCGCCATAGGCAGATTAGCAATGGCGCCCTACATCATGGTTGAAAAAAGGGTCGGAGTTGAAGAAGCCCTAAAACGAAGCAATCAACTTGGCAAAAAATATTTTGGAAAAGTTTGGGCGGCATTATTAGTTATGATTGTAGTGACCGCTTTGTTCGCCGGGCTTTTGGAAATCATACCCCTCCTAGGACCGCTTGCAGCTGTAGTAGTGTCCATTACTTTTTCGCTAGTACTTGCCTTGCGCTATCAACAGCTCCAAGGCCACAAAGTTTAGGCTTACAAATTAAAAAAAGCTTAAATGTCCACCGGACATTTATGACTACGTTCGAGTCTCTCGCATTAAAAAAAGATGACAAGATGTCATCGTTTTTTAATGGTGGGCGAGGAGAGACTCGAACTCTCACACCTTGCGGCACTAGTTCCTAAGACTAGCGTGTATACCAATTTCACCACTCGCCCGCCTGGTTTTGCATAATTAATAATGCAGTTTGACCCGACTATTTTAACGAATTTTTTTATAAAAAACCAGCTGAGCATCGCCGTAATTCTTCTGTTTTACGACTTCTAGCCCTTCTACATCCAAGACCGGTTCATTTCCAGGCCAGTCCAAAACAAAAATACCAGAGTCCTTAAGATGCTTAGCTAATTTAATGACCAGGCTAGGTTGGAGATCGTCATAAGGCGGAGCAATAAAGACTAAATCAAATACAGTATTTCCATTATTGTCGCTCCAGCCCGATGCATTTGCCCGGGTTACTTTCAGCTTATCGGAGGTACCAAGCGATTTTGAATTTCTTTTTATCGTATCTACAGCATTTTTATCTATATCTATTGCTACCGCATTTTTCGCGCCTCGGCTGATAGCTTCGAAGCAAAGCGCCCCGCTGCCCGCAAATGCATCCAAGACGGTTAGCCCCGATATGTCGCCCAAAGCCGAGAACAATCCGCCGCGAGCCTTTTCGCTCATCGGGTGTGTTCTGTGGCCTTTGGGCGCATCAAAATTCCTTTTACCTAGATTGCCTGCAATAATCCTCATAGAAACAAATTATACCAACAAACTTCCGCCAATTTTGGTCCGGCCGGACTGTTTTTGGCGGGAATTTTAATTTAGCGATGTTATGGTGCGGTTTTTATAGACTTCTTCTGCCAGCTCAAGGTAGTCATCCAAATTATTTCCTTCTAAGAAGCTCTGGGCGGCATTCCTTGCTTGGGCGACTAACTTAGTATCGCTTATATTTGCCAGCCTTAGATCGAGCACGCCGTGCTGGCTGGCGCCGTAAATAGCTCCTGGCCCCCGGATCTCTAAATCCAGCTCAGCCAGTTTGAACCCATCGCTGGTATTTTCCAGCGCCCTGACTCTACGGCTTGGGGGGTTTGAATCACTCATTAAAAGGTAGCAGTAACCCTGGTGCTCTCCTCGTCCGATGCGCCCACGCAATTGGTGTATCTGGGCTAAGCCGAACCGCTCTACGCCTTCAATGAGCATAATGCTGGCATTGGGTATGTTCACGCCGACTTCTATAACTGTTGTGGAAACAAGGATATTTATTTTTCCGGCTGTGAAGTCGTCCATAATTTTAACTTTTTCTTCGGTTTTGAGCTTGCCATGGATTAAGGCGACCCGGCGGTGCTTAAAAGCCCTTTCCGAAAAATCTTTATAAACCTCTTCGGCAGATAAATAGTGCAGCGAATCTGACTCGCTGATTAGCGGACAGACCACGAACATCTGACGACCCTCGCCTAAAGATTTATCAAGCTGTTTATACAACTGGCTTTTTGAGTTTGGTGAGACAATCTTAGTAATAGGCCGGGTTCTTCCTGGAGGCAGTTCATCGATAATCGAGATGTCGAGCTCGCCATAAACGGTCAAAGCCAGCGAGCGCGGTATAGGCGTAGCGGTCATGGAAATAAGATGTGGAATATGTCCGGCTTTCTTGAGCAGTTGTTTACGCTGGTCAACGCCGAACCTGTGCTGTTCGTCAATAACGGCCAAAGATAAATTTTTAAAATTCGCCTTTTCGGCTATCAACGAATGCGTCCCTATTATTAAGCCAGAGTCGGAGGATTCTATAGCTTTTTGGACTTTGGTTTTTTCCGAAGGTTTCATTGAGCCAAGTAATAGATGTATTTGCTTTTCCAGGCCGACAATCTTTAATAGCTCGGAAAATGTTTGGAAATGCTGGCGAGCTAGGATTTCCGTCGGTGCCATAACAGCCGCCTGCCCACCCTGTTTTACTGCGAGCAAGCAAACCATAGTGGCAACTATAGTTTTGCCGGAACCCACATCGCCTTCAATCAGCCTATTGGCCGGAATATTTTTCTCAATATCCTGAAAAACCTGCCAAGCGACCTTTCTTTGGGCATCTGTCAGTTTATATGGCAAAGATTCTACGAATGACTTAATGAGCTTTTCGTCGAAAGGAATTTTAGGCGCTTTTGACTTTAGGTTGTCTTTCTTATTGATAAGAGCGCTCAGCACAAGAGTAAATACTTCCTCAAAGGCTAGGCGGCGCTTCGCTTCGGCTAGGTCTTCTGCAGACTTCGGGAAGTGTATGCTCAGTAAAGCTTGCGCTCTTGAAAGTAATTTTTGTTCTTGGATTATAAATTCCGGCAGTATCTCGGATACTTCTCCGATGTCCTTTTTGACTGAAGCTAATACCTTTCTAATCTGGTTTGATTTTACTCCTTTTGTTTCTCTATAGATTGGTATTATCCTGGCAGTGTTTACTGGAAAGTTGCTTACAAGCTCAGCCCCTGGATTCATAATCGCAAAACGCCCCCGGCTGAGTTCGTAGCTGCCGGATATGTAGTATTCCGAACCCGCCTTCAAAGCTTTAGCCCTGTAGGGCTGGTTGAACCACACGAGGCGAACGCTGTTTGTATCGTCGCTGGCGACTGCTTCTGTTATATGCATACCCCTCCGAACATACCTGCCTGTTGCCTGTTTAATCTTTGCTTTTATACTGACTGCTCCAGGCTCCAAGTCAGTAATTTTACTAATCTCAGAGAAATCATCATATTTCCTCGGGTAGTATGAAATCAGGTCGTGTTTGGTTTGAATGCCCAGGATATTCAGCTTTTTAGCTATTTTTTCTCCTACCCCTTTGAGTTTGGCAATATCTTCATCCATTTGAACCTGCTGTTTATAAGTCTATTACGGCGAAGTTATTCTTGCCCTTCTTTAACACAGCACTGTTTTGGGCAATTTTGTCGGAATTGTTCAAGCTGTAGTCTGCCCCAACCGGTTTTCCGTTGAGTTTGATGGCGTTCTGCTCCAGCAGTCTTCTGGCTTCGCCTTTGGAGCTGGCTAGTCTTACACCTGTTAGCACATCTACCAAGGAATCGCCTGCCCGGCCTTTAACCGATCCGAATGCACCTTTTAACAATTCAATTTCACTGGAGGTAAGGCCGGAATAATCCGAGCCTTCAAAAAGTATTCCGGTTACTTTTACAGACGAGTCGGCTTGGGCTTTGCCGTGTACGATCTTAGTCACTTCATAAGCCAGCTTCTTCTGAGCAGTTCGCGAACCTTTGTCTTTTGAGAATTTATCCAGAATTTCTTCTATGTCTGTCTTATCAAGCAAAGTGTATATCTTCAGATACTCCTCCGCCGAATCGTCTTCTACGTTCAGCCAAAACTGATAAAAATCAAAGACACTTGTCTTTTTCGGATCCAGCCAAATGGCGCCGTTTTCGGTCTTGCCGAATTTTTGACCTGTTGTTTTGTTTAATACAAGAGGAGATGTCCATACATGCGCTTCGCCGCCGTCAACCCGGCGGATAAGTTCCACTCCGGCTATGGAGTTGCCCCACTGGTCGGAACCGCATAACTGCAAGGTGGCTTTTTTTGTCCTATATAAATGCAGGAAGTCATAACCCTGCATAAGCGAATAGCTGAACTCCGCATAACTTATACCGGAACCGTCTTCGCCCAGCCTGGACTGGACAAAATCCCGTCCCAGCATCTGGCGCATAGGCACATGCTTGCCGACATCTCTTAAGAAGTCGATGAATTTGATGTCCTTAAACCAGTCGATATTGTCGACTATTTCGTATTTTTCACCTTCGAATATCTTATCGAATTGGCCGGTTATAGCTTGAACGTTTTTCTTAAGCTGGTCTTGGCCAATGAGCTGTCTTTCTTCGCTCTTTCCGTCCGGATCGCCGATTAACCCGGTTGCTCCGCCAACCAGTAAAACTGGTTTGTGGCCGGCGCGAATAAAGTGTTTTATCATCATGACTGTAGAAAGATTGCCTATCGTCATGGAATCCGAGCTTGGATCCACGCCAAAATAGAAAGTAAATTTATTTTTATCCACTTCCGAAGGATCTTTTAAAGTAGTCTGGTTATAGAAGCCTCTCCACTTTAGCTCTTCTGATAAACTTTTCATCACTAAAAGTATAACAGCTTATAAATACAGGCTTTAAAAACCCGCGGAAATGCTATAATGTAAGTTGATTCAAATGAATGATTTACAGTGATTCTAAGGAGCTATATAACACATAATGAGCAAGCCTTTAAAGCGACCCAAAATAAAACTTAAGCGCAAGTCAGGCGGCCCTAGAAGCCATTACGTTACCAAGAAAGGTAACAGTATAAAGCTGCATAATAATTTCCAAAGCCGCCGTAAGGCTAAGAAAGACGCGCGGGCGCGGGCCAAAGCCGCGTATCTGGCTACCATGCCGAAAAACCGTTTCAAGCGAATAATTTACAGAATGCATCCGAAGCGCGCAGCCCAGTATTGGTTCAGCCGAGACGGAGGCTTGATGGCGCTTAAATTAACAGGTGTAGGCTTCCTAGCTATATTCTTATTGCTGGTCGGTGTTTTTGCCTATTTCAGGAAAGACCTTATCAACCTAAGGGATATCTCCGGCAATAATATCGGCGGATCTGTCAGATACTACGACCGCACCGGAAAGATTTTACTCTGGGAAGACTATGATGCTGTCAAACGCAACCCGGTTGAGAGTTCTGAGATATCCCAGCACGTAAAGGACGCGACAATAGCTATAGAAGACCAGAATTTTTACAACCATAACGGCTTTGATGTAAAGGGAATCTCACGCGCCGGTATAAGTAATGTTTTCGGAGATGGTAACCAGCAAGGAGGCTCTACTATAACCCAGCAGTTGGTTAAGTTGACCAGAGAGTGGACTCAGGAGCGTACTTATGCGCGAAAAATAAAGGAACTTATCTTAGCCGTTGAGCTGGAAAGAAGCTACAGTAAAGACGAGATTTTAACGGGCTACCTTAATACAGCGCCTTATGGCGACATAACGTACGGCGTAGAAGCTGCTATGCGTGATTATTTCCAAAAAAACGCTAAAGATATGACCTTGGACGAAGCGGCATTCTTAGCAGCCATTCCTAAGTCACCCAGTACATTTTCCCCATATGGCGCGAGGTATGACAAAGAAGAGCTTGTAGGGCGGCAGCATTACGTCTTGGACCTGATGGAGCAAACTGGAAAGATTACGACCGAGCAGAGAGACAAAGCCAAAAAGATTAACACTTTTAAGAAGATAAAACCTCGACAGCCCAAATACGAAGGTATTAAGGCTCCTTGGTTCGTTTTAGCGGCTAAAGAAAGACTTATCGAAGAACGAGGTGCAGAAACAGTCCAACTTGGAGGACTCAAAGTTACGACAACGCTGGATATGGACAAGCAAAAGATTGCCGAAGAAGAAGTGCAGAAAGGTATGACACAGATAGGATACCAAGGCGGAGATACCGCTGCCTTCGTAGCCGAGGATGTAAAAACCGGCCAAGTAGTGGCGCTAGTCGGCGGCGCGGATTTCAGCAACAAAGACTACGGACAAAATAACTACGCCCGACTGAAATTACCGCCTGGGTCCAGCTTTAAGCCATATGATTATTTATCACTTATTGAGAATACTGATGATTTTGGCGCCGGATCCGTGCTGTATGACAACCAAGACCCTTTGCCTGGATATCCTTGCACGAGAAAAGGTAGAACAAGCGAGGGCGGCAACTGTTTGAACAACTACGACTTCCGCCAAGTCGGTCCGATAACCCTTCGCTATGCACTCGGCGGCTCCAGGAACATACCAGCAGTCAAAGCGATGCTTATAGCTGGTATTGATAAAACCATCGAAACTGCCGACAAGCTGGGGTTGAAGGATCTAGGTCATGAAAGTGAGAACATAGAAGGAAATGGCTACAGATGCTACGAACCCGGCGACAACACTCTGACTAAAGAAACCCAATGCTACGCTTCGGCTGCAATAGGCGATGGCGCTTATTTGAAGCTTGATGAGCATGTACATGCTTATTCCACAATTTCCAGGAACGGCAAGCTTATACCGCAGACTTACTTGCTTAAAGTCGAAAATGCTTCCGGTAAGATTATTCGCGAATGGGAACCGGCGGAGGGTGAGCAAGTAGTCCGGCCGGATTCCGCCTATATCGTTGCCGATATGATGAGCGACCCTAGAGCCAGTTATTTCAGCCGTAAGTCCCAAGTATTCGGCGACCATAAATTCTCTATGAAAACCGGTACTACCAACGACCGTAAAGACGGTTGGATGATGGGCTTTTCTACCCAATATTCCGCCGGTGTGTGGGTAGGCTACCATGACAGAAGTGTGGAAATGTCTGGAGCTATGGAGTCGATGACCCAGCCTATCTGGGATGGGTTTATGCAGCGCGTGCATTCTGAGCTAGAAGCAGTAGAAAGACCGCGCCCGGAAGGTGTTCATGAAGCACCCGCATATGTCGTAAGGAGCCATGTCGGCTTTGGTTCGATAGAGCCAAGCCCTTCTAACGATTTGTATCCTTCATGGTACAAATCAAAGACCAATTCCAACTCCGGCGCAGTAATAGACAAGGTCTCTAAAAAGCTAGCTACGGATTGCACCCCGGAACGAGCTAAGGAAAAAGTCTACAATGCCCAGGCCAACCTGTTCTCTGGCGACACATTCCACGGACCGGTCGCGGGCAACACGGAAGAAAAAGATGATGTTCATAAATGTGAAGATGCCAAACCGTTCGTATCGCTGGATGCTCCGTCAACCTGTAACAACAATTGTGTGTTGCGGGCAACCGCCAGAGGCGGTACGCACCCATTATCAAGCGACGAGTTCCCCGGTACGGTAAATATCTATGTGAATGGAAAGCTTGTAAAGTCCGGTGGGGTTAACTCAAATGGCGACACGGTATCAATTAATTACAAGCCAACTTTCAGCGGGACAAGAACAGTACGCGCAGAAGTCATAGACAGTGTGCTATATGATTCATCTGACAACAAATCGGTTTCGTTCAGCGGAGCATCTAGCAGTAGCGGACCTTCAAATCTAAGCGCAAATTATGACAGTGGTACCTTAGATTTTAACTGGAACGGTGGAGATGGAAATGTAAGCATATATTTTTCAGATAACAATGAGTTTATCTGTGACTCCAACGGAAATAGTTGTAACGAAGACGGTTATAATCCGTCAGTGTTATCAAGATCTGTGTACGCCGAAGATTCTAACGGTAAGAAGTCAGGTTCTGCTTCCATTTCCGGCGGACCTTAGCTTAGCAAAGATCATCTTGCCTGATTCAGTTTGATGATAGCGCTCTATCTCAACCGAAATAGTCTTGTCTTTTAGCTTAATGGCATTCTCTACCACGACCATGGTTCCGTCATCCAGATAGCCTACGCCTTGCCCCCGCCCGCTGCCTTTTTGTATAATCTTGATTTTCTTAACTTCCCCGGGTAGGGCTGGTGGTCTTAGGCTTAGAGCAAGTTCATTGACATTCAAAACTTTCACATCTTCAACATCGGCAACTTTATTCAAGTTGTAGTCGGTAGTATATAGGTCGGCGCCCAGTTTCTTAGCCAACAGAACCAGTTTGTCGTCGGTTTTTCTGACCTGGGTGAATTCTTCGCGGTTTATGCTCAGGTTTATATTATTATCTTCCTTAAGCTGTTTGATCATATCTAGGCCGAACCGCGCGCGGGCGCGTTTGTGCGAATCATTGCCATCCGCTAGCGTCTGAAGCTCCTTGACTATGAATTCCGGCACGATAATGTCGCTTTTAATAAAGCCAGCGGCGCTAAGTTCTATGATGCGTCCGTCTATCAGGCCGCAACTGTCTAGGATGAGCTTGCTATCGCCGCCGCCATGGTTGCCGGTCGATATAGCGGGAGTTTTTTCTGGTTTTCTGTTGCCAAGCAGCAAATATACTATGGCTCCCAACAGTAATATTTGGATTATATCTATAATTATCATTTCTTTAAGTATTTATTAAGTGCCTCTCTTACCGTAGAAACGGGATTTATTTTCTTATTTGATTTATCAGGCGGACCGATAATAACATCAAAGCCCAGCTTCTGGGCTTCGCTAATGCGTTTGTCGGCAAAATTAACCCGTCGAATTTCGCCGGAAAGCCCGACTTCGCCAAAAACTACCGCCTTATTTTGCAATTTTAAGCCTTTGGCCGCCGAGCCGATAGCCATGCAAACTGCCAAATCGGCAGCCGGCTCTGTAATCTTTATTCCTCCTACTATGTTTATGTAGATGTCTTTGTCCGAAAGATTAAGCTTTGTGCGTCTCTCAAGCATAGCGACTAACAAGTTCATACGGTTCAGGTCAATACCACTGGCGGCACGCTTAGGATAGCCGTAGCTGGTCTTATTAACCAGTGCTTGGACTTCTACTAATATCGGACGATTTCCTTCCATGGTAGCAAGCACTACTGAACCGTCGCTTTCCTGTCGTTGTTCCAGAAGGCTTTTTGACGGGTTGTCTACCTGCATAAGGCCCTTTTCCAGCATTTCAAAAATCCCTGCCTCGTTGGTAGAGCCGAACCTGTTCTTTATACTGCGCAATATTTTAAAGCCCCCGTAGCGATCGCCCTCCAGATTTAAAACTACATCTACTATATGTTCTAAAAGCTTCGGGCCGGCTATATTTCCCTCTTTAGTTACGTGCCCGACGATTACCGCCGCCGTATTGGTTTGTTTGGAGGTGTTCATTATCATGTGGGTACTATTAGTTATCTGGCTGACGCTGCCGGCGCTAGAGCTGACTTCATCTACATTCATCGTCTGTATGGAATCTACAAAAACAATATCGTAAGCATTAGACAAGATAGTTTGCGCTATTTGATTGGCTGACGTACTCGTAGCAACACTCAAGTTCTCGCTTTTAGCTCCCAGCCTGCCTGCTCGCATAGCAATTTGATCGGCAGATTCTTCTCCGCTTACGTATAAGACTTTATTGTTCGCAGCTAAATTAGCAGCGAGCTGAAGCACTAAAGTACTTTTTCCAATTCCCGGTTGTCCTGCTATCAAACTGACGCTCCCGCTGACAAAACCGCCGCCTAAGACATTGTCTACGTCGGACACGCCGGTTTTTAGCCTGGAAACCGTGCTTTGCTTGGATACATTTTTAAAATTTTCTACCTTCAGTTTGCCGCCTTTGCTGCTAAAAGATGTACCTGCGATAATTTCCGGCTCTTCGGATATGGTGTTCCATTCGTCGCACGTAGGACATTTGCCAGCCCAAGTCGAACTCACAGCTCCGCAGCTAGCACAAACGTATCTGGTCTTAGCCTTAGCTGGACTCATTACAATTTATCTTTCAATATGTTGCTGTCAATCGCCTCGTTCAGCTCTTGTTGTTGCAAAATAAGAGAATGCTGTTTTTTCACCAGGTCATTATACTGGTTGATGAGCTGTCTGGTCTGATTGATTAAAGAGTTGTAGCTGGCAACCCGACGGTTAAAATCATCTACCGAGTTATTGTACTCTTCGGTGTCATTGTTTCTGAGCAGCTCATCGAGCCGAGCTTTTTCACTGTTAAGCTCGGCCGAGAGAGCATCTATCTGCCCTCTATTAATCTCGATACGGGTCTTCAGAGCCGCTAGCTGCGATTCGATATAACTGGCCTGTTGTTCCAGGTCTAAGAATGCCTGTTCATACTGCTCAGAAAAATCAACTATCTTAGTCCTGTCGGTGAAGTATTTGCTGTAGTATTCTTCAAGCTCAGGACTTAAATCTCTAACTTCAGTGGCCAAGATAGAATGAAGTTCATTTGGAACGACGCTGGAATCTTTCTCGCGATAACTTTCTACGGTTTCTATAATGCGCTTATTTTTCACATTATTTTCAAAAAAGTCAGTGGTCATTCGGTCAACTTTTTCCCGTTCGCTTTCATTCAATCGTTCATAATGAGCATGAAGCACCTCATGAGCCGCTGTGACTTCTATAACGCCATTTAACTTTGGCTCTTGTACGTCCAGCAGGTAAATACCTTTATTGGATACAAAACAGCCTAGAATGATTGATTGCTCAGTAGTCCTGCACTCCGCATTGAATTCAACCTTGTCGGACAGCTGGGGGTGATTAACATAGAAAATTCGCTTGGTATCGCCGCGCATGGTGGTTTTGTCGGCAAGCTCCTCTATGCGTTTTGGAGGATCATAATTCCTCAGGCGAAAATAGTCAGTTATAGCCTGAAAGTTCGCCAGCGCGAAGATGCCCAAGCCTATTACCAGTATCAGCAGGGCCCAGCTTATGAAATTCCTGAATCGATTCACATCAAAAATTATACAGAAACTCGGCTGCGTTTGACACTTTCGTTCTCAACCGAATACGACAACTTCTTATTTCTTACATTTACTACTACGACCGATCCTTTTTGGTATTTGTCGCTTAGGATTCCTTCGGAAATATGATTTTCAAGCGTTTCCTGCAAAAGCCGGCGCATCGGTCTTACCCCGTTAGCCGGGTCGTAACCTTCGCTGACCAAATATTTTTTAGCCCCGTCTTTGACCTTAAGTCCTAGCCCCTGCCTCAAAAGCCTAGACCTTAACTCGTCAAGCTGTAGTTCTAAAATTTCGGCTATTTCCTTCTTAGTAAGAGCTCGGAAGACAATTAGCTTATCTATGCGGTTAAGAAGCTCCGGCCTCATCATGGATTTCAAGCTATCTAAGACATTCTGCTTATTTCGGTCATGCAAAGCGTCTAGGTTATCCCTATCGTTTTCGCTCACTACGGAAAAGCCGAGCTCTGACTCTTTTTGAAGTTTTTCAGCGCCTATATTGCTAGTCATAATTACTATGGTGTTGCTAAAGTCAATTGACCGGCCCTTGCCGTCTGTCAGGCGTCCATCTTCCAATATCTGTAGAAGCACATTAAATACGTCCGGGTGAGCCTTTTCAATCTCATCAAACAAAACCAAACTGTAAGGCTGACGGCGAATCTTGTCTGTCAGCTGGCCTCCGTCATCATAGCCGACGTAGCCGGCAGGAGCACCCATAAGGCGCGATACATTATGATGTTCGCCAAACTCGCTCATGTCTATTTTTACCAACGAATCTTCCGAACCAAAGAACTCCCTTGCTAAGACTCTGGCTAGCTCGGTTTTTCCAACGCCTGTAGGACCTAAGAAAACAAAAGAGCCTATTGGCCGTTTGATGTCGCTTATTCCGCTCCTATTCCTTCTGATGGCAGTTGAAACAGCTTCAACGGCATCCTTCTGACCTATTAGGTACTTTTTGAGCGTTTTCTCAAGATTTAAAAGATATTTTGCTTCGCTTCTGATGACTTTTGTTACTGGTACGCCAGTAATACGGGCAACGACGTCCGCTACGTCATCGCTTGATAGTTTTATTACCTTGCCGTTATTGTATTTGGACTGAAGCTTGATGATTTCCTCGCTTAGACGGCTGGCTTTGGTCTTTAGGTTTGCCGCAGTCTCGTAATCCTCAGCTATGGCGGCATCTTCAATCCTTACCTGAAGCAGCCTCAGGTCTTTTTGTGCCTTGCGCAGATCGGGCGGAGTCTTGCCCCGGCCAACCTTGACGTGAGCTGATGCTTCGTCAATAAGGTCTATAGCTTTATCCGGCATGTAGCGATCGTTTATATAGCGCTTTGCAAATCTTACGGTATCTTCAATAACTTCGTCAGAAATACTTACATTGTGGAATGATTCGTAATGTTTCCTCAGGCCTTTTAGGATGTTGACGGTTTCTGTATCGGTTGCTTCGGGAACCAGGATTGGCTGGAACCGTCGTTCAAGTGCGGCATCTTTTTCAACATATTTAGTATATTCTCCCACGGTCGTGGCGCCTATAAGCTGTATCTTGCCCCGGGCTAAGGCAGGTTTTAGCATGTTTCCGGCATCCATTGCGCCTTCGGCGGCGCCTGCGCCGACAATCAGGTGCAGCTCATCAACGAAAACTATGGTCTTGTTGTCTTGTTCAAGCTCAGCCATGACTTTTTTAAGCCTATCTTCAAATTCACCTCTGTACTTAGTACCGGCTATCATTCCGGCAAGGTCGAGCATTATAAGCTTCTTGCCTATTAGGCTGTCAGGCACATCTTCAGCGACTATTCTTGCTGCCAGGCCCTCAACGATTGCAGTCTTGCCGACACCGGGTTCGCCAATAAGTACAGGGTTATTCTTTGTCCGACGACTAAGAATCGTTATGACCCTTGCAAGCTGGTCGTCCCGGCCTATAACCGGATCAAGCTTGCGTTCGCTGGCTTTTGCCGTCAGGTCCGTTCCAAAGAAATCAAGCGCGGTTTTTTTAACTTTTTTCTGTTTTCGCACAGAAGCCATGTCTCCCCCTTGGCGCTTGCTTAAAAATTGCTCCAGCTCGCCTAACAATGGCTCTATTTCAACGCCCATCGAGCGAAGCATTTCGCATGCCCGGGCATTTTTTTGGCTCAAAATACTATATAAAATATGTTCCGTTCCACAGTACTCCTGATGAAAATCCTGGGAAATCTCATAGGCCATCCTGAGGGTTAATTTAGCTACCTCGCTGAGCCCTTTCGCGCCTGTAGGGTTAGACAGCTGGTTTGGGCTTGAGTCCAGAGCTACGCGGGCTTTGGACATAGTAACCCCGGCATTATCCAGCATTTTTGCGCCTATTGATGATTTTTGTGCAAGTACACCTAAAAGCAAGTGCTCAGTACCAACGTATGAACTACCGCTTGAACGGGCTACTTCGTCAGCATTACGCAAGCTGGCTAATGCATTTTCCGTTAAGTGGTTTAAGAAATCTTGAAAATCTGCTGATGGTGGCATACAGACATTATATCAAGTTGGTTTTTTTATGTCTAGCACTCTAACCCAACGAGTGCTAATTTTTTATTTATCTTCTTTGTCTGCTTCTTTTTTATCGCCTTCGCCGTGTTCGTCGATTGCTTCAAGCAAGCTGGATTCTAATTGTTCCTTCTTTTTCAGTTTTTGCCCGCCGGCTGGCTTTGAAGTTTTAACTTCGCCGCTACCAGTTCCATTGCTAGCTTCTGGCTTATCTTGGCTCGGCGCGTCTTGGTCGGCGGAGACTATATCAATCTCATAGCCGGTCAATTTGCTTGCTAAGCGCACATTCTGTCCGCTCCGGCCTATGGCTATGCTCAGCTGATCTTCGTCAACTTCAACCGCTGCCTTCTTGTCCTTCTCGTTAAGAGTAACCTTATTAATTTTTGTCGGACTGAGTGAGTTTTCTATGAATTTCTGCGAATCTTCATCCCACACTACTATGTCGATTTTTTCCTGCTCGCCGACTTCGCTCATTACTGCATTTACCCGCGTACCATGCCCGCCTACGAATGTACCTACCGGATCTACGCCTTGGACGGTACTAGCGACAGCAATCTTACTGCGTACACCAGCTTCCCGGGCTATGGCTTTTATAGCTACAGCGCCGCTTTCCATCTCTGGGACTTCGGCTCTGAATAACCATTCCATGAATTCTGTATTCCCGCGCGACACTACCAGTTGAGGGCCCCTGAATCCCCGCTCTATATCTTTAAGATAGACCTTGAGTCGTTGTCCGGGGTGGTACCGCTCATTTTGAATCTGTTCGCTAATCGGCATTATTGCCTGGGCTTTACCTAGCTCAAACCGTACCAGTCTTCCCTCGACTCTTGAAACTATTCCGTTTACCACCGTGCCGATCTTATCCTGGTATTCGCCCATTACGATTTCCCGCTCAGCTTCCCTAAGCCGCTGCAAAATAACCTGCTTGGCAGTTTGTGCTGCAACCCGTCCAAAAGTTTCGGGTTTTTCATGGATTTCAATTTCATCGCCTACTGCTGCGTCTTTCTTCTTTTTCTTCGCATCCTCTAGACTTATCTCGAATCTATTATCTCCGACTTCTTTGACCACTTCTTTGGAAATATATATATCAATATTGCCGTTATTTAAATTAATCTCAGTCCTGATCTCCTGGTCGCGGTCGCCGAAATCTTTCCGGTAAGCCGCAGCCAAAGCTTGCTCTACAACCTCTTTGACTGAATCTTCCGGCAGGTTTTTTTCTTCTGCTATCGCCTTGATTACCTGTGCTAGTTGTTTTAAATCGATGTCCATCTAGGTCTCCTTAAATTAAAAGAACCGACCTTTTCCGGCCGGTAACTAGTTCTATTTTACTCTTTTTCAATCAACAAAGCAAACAAGAAGGTTAGGAATGTTGTTGGAACGCAGCCGAATCAATATTATCAAGCCTATTAAGCCATGGCTGCGCTTCCCTGTTCAGTGTGGCGTTATTAAGAGCTATCCCCGCACCAAGACCACCTGCGAATAAAACTCCTCCTACTGCTAACTTCTCAGGGGAGATATCTTGACCCTCTAATAAAGCTCTGGCTAGTATATCTCCTCCATGCACTCCACCCGTGCCGCTGGGCAGTACTGAAAGCGATTGTATACCCATATCAATACTTCTTGGTAGCAGTGAAGAAGAATTTAATTCTTTTGTGGTAATTATCTCGTTATCCTCGCCAACTGAAACATCTGTGACCGAAAACCTTGAGTAAACCTCATCTACCTCTCTAGCTTGAGCATAGCCTTCAACTGTTCTTCGCAAATTACGGTGTCTCATTCTATTATCCCCCAACCAAAATGCCGACAAACCTACAGTCGTCCCCAAAGCGACTAGAGGAACATTTTCCTTCTCTTTTAGGCCGGCTCCGATACCTGCTAATACAGCTAAAGGTGTAACCACGCGCGTCATTAATTTTGAACGATTAATCCGTCGAAAAATAGCCGACTCCGCTTCCTCGCGTTTATTTAATTCTGACATTTGATATTATTTAAGTATATTTATGGCACTGTGTCAATATTAAGTTAGAATATATCTAATGGGTAAATCAGCTCCCCGGCTGGCGGAAAGCTTTAGGCCGGAAAATTACAAATTATCTATAGAAATTGACGCCAAAAAAATGCTCTTTAGCGGCAAGGTGGTGATTTCCGGCCAAAAAATCGGAAGGCCGGCTAAACGCATAACCTTGCACCAAAAAGACCTTAAGATTACCTCGGCAAAAGTAATCAAACAAGGGAAAACCGGCAACGAAACAATTGAACTTGAAAGGATTAACTCCCAGAAAAGTTTTGATGAAGTACGCTTGCATAGTCCCACTCTGCTATATCCCGGAAAATATACAGTAGAGATAGGATTTTCAGGACACATAACCGAGCAGATGCACGGACTTTACCCTTGCAACTACAGACACAAAGGCAAAGAGAAAAAGCTTTTTGCCACCCAGTTTGAATCTCACCATGCCCGCGAGGTCTTTCCTTGCATTGACGAGCCGGAAGCCAAAGCTACCTTTGACTTGACCCTTACTACTCCAGCAACGGAAAGTGTCTTATCAAATACGCCAGTCAAAAAACAGCTCGAGACTCAAGACTCAAGACTCAAGACTGAATTCGAGACAACACCGGTTATGTCGACTTACCTGCTGGCTTTTGCCGTAGGAGAGATCCATAGAGTGACAAGTAAAACAAAGGACGGAGTAGAAGTAAATTCCTGGGCTACCGTCGCCCAGAGCAAATCGCATCTGGAGTACGCAAATAAAGAGGCCGTGGATGTCTTAGAGTTTTTTACCGATTATTTTAAAACTCCTTTCCCGCTTAAAAAACTCGACCAGATAGCTCTGCCTGATTTTGACAGTATGGCAATGGAAAATTGGGGCCTGATAACCTACCGCGAGGTCGGGCTATTGGCAGACCCTGGCAACCGTTCTCAATCGGGCGAGCAACTTATATCGCTTGTCGTGGCACACGAAATAAGCCATCAATGGTTCGGCAATTTAGTAACTATGAAGTGGTGGGATGATTTATGGCTTAATGAAAGCTTCGCCAGTATTATGGAATATGTCTGCCTAGACGCCCTGCACCCGGATTGGCACATGTGGGAAAATTTTGCCGAAGCAGACATGATAGCTGCTTCAAATCGGGACGTGACTTCCAATGTCCAGGCCGTAAAATCTAAAGTCAATCACCCTGACGAGCTATTCACTCTATTTGACCCTTCCATCGTCTACGCTAAAGGGGCACGTTTGATAAAAATGATGTACGACTTCATAGGCGAAGACGCCATAAGAACCGGGTTGAAAAGCTACTTTAAGGAGTTCGCCTATAAAAATACCGTGAGTGATGATTTGTGGAGACATTTTTCCAAGGCAAGCGGGCAAGACGTTAAGAAACTAATGGACCCCTGGTTAACTCAGTCCGGCATGCCTCTTCTGAATATACATAGAAATGACCGTAAGCTCGATATAGTTCAAAAAAGATTTCTTCTTGACGAGAACAGCGACAGTCAAAAATGGCCTATACCCCTTCTCGCTAACAAAAAAATACCGACCAACCTAATGAAAGAGGAAAAACTAACTCTGGAGCTGGATAATGACGAGCCTGTTGTCTTTAACCGTTCGGGAAGCACCCACGCAGTAGTCAATTACGAAAGCGCGCAAGACAAGAAATATTTACAAAAGGTAACCTCAGACCGAAGTATCGATTCTGTTGGTAGGATGAACCTGTTCAACGACGCGTATTTATTATCGCGACACGGCAGTGAAAGCCTTAGCGAGACGTTAGAGCTTATTGAGAATTGCGCTGAAGAAGACCGTGACAGCGTATGGCAGCTAATGCTTCGGCCTTTAGCCGCAGCAAAACTATTTTTAGAAGGTGATGAAAAATCCGAACAGGCGATAAAGCAAATTAAATTAAAGCTCGCAAAAAAGCATTTTAAGAACTTAGGCTGGGATGATCGGGAAACAGACAGCCCTAACACCAAAGCCTTGCGAGTTACCATGACAGCGCTTATGCTTCAGGCCGAAGAAAAAACGGTAGTGGCAGAAGCATTGTCCCGCTACAAAAACTCCAGACAAGTTACTGACTTGCCGAGCGAGCAAAGAAGCTTGATATTAGCGACAGCCGTAAAAAACAAAAAAGCAGATTTGGATAAAATTTTTGAGGAATACACATCAACCAACAGGAGCGATGTACAAAGATCAATCGCGGCAGGATTAACCGCAGCCAAAGATGCAGCAAGCATAAAAAAGATTCTCGAAAAATCCATAGGCAAGGATGAGGTTGTAAGGGTTCAAGATATACCTATGTGGTTTGCATACCTTATGCGGAACCAATATAGCAGGTCTTC
>DASUOI010000053.1:0-10535 GCA_036276695.1 Saccharimonadales bacterium (SeqCode)
TAAACTTGAAATAACTTCTACTCCGAATCAAGACTCTCCGATTTCAGAGAATAAGACCCCTATTCTGGGTCTTGATGTGTGGGAACACGCTTATTATCTGAAATACCGAAATCGCCGTCCGGAATACGTAGATGCATGGTGGAAAGTAGTCAATTGGCAGGAAGTAGAGAAATTGTTCTCTAGCTAAAAGTCTAGGTTTACTTTATGATGGGTAAAGAAAATTTGGTGAACGCATGAATATATTGTCGGTAGAACAATTCGATCAGAAATACTTAGAAAAATTATTTGATTTAGCAGATTCGCTAGCCAAGAAGCTGGAAACTCCGGCAGAAGCCAAGAAACTGGCTGAAAAATATCGGCACAAACAGCTTTGCACATTGTTTTACGAGCCTTCGACCAGAACCCGGCTTAGCTTTGAAACCGCGGCTTTAAAACTCGGTATGGGAGTGGTCTCTACAGAAAACGCCGGTGGCTTCTCTTCCGCGGCCAAAGGCGAGACCCTTGAAGATACTATAAATGTAATCAACCAATACGGAGTTTGCGCCGTCGTTATTCGTCATCCGGAAACCGGGTCTGCCCAAAAAGCCGCTAAAGTAAGTAAAGTTCCTATAATAAATGCCGGCGACGGCAAAGGCGAGCACCCCACACAAGCGCTGCTTGACGCATACACGATTAAAAAAGAGTTCGGCAGGCTGGATAACCTTCATATAGTAGCCGGCGGCGACTTAAAGAACGGCCGGACTATAAGGTCTTTATGCAGGCTTCTTTCTTTATATCCGAATAACAGAATAACTTTCGTTTCCCTGCCTGAGCTAAGCATGCAGGACGATATAAAGAATTTGCTTAAAAAATCTGGCACAAAATTCAGCGAAACCGACGATGTAGACACGGCTTTTAAAGATGCCGATGTAGTTTATTGGACCAGGCTCCAAAAAGAAAGGCTGGAAAGTTCGGCCAGCTTTAAAAACGGCGGGTTCGTAATCGACCAGTCAAAAATCAGTTTATTGCCAAAGCATGCGATAGTTATGCATCCCCTACCCAGAGTTGACGAGATAGACGCGAAGGTTGACAGCGATCCTAGAGCCAGATATTTTGAACAGTCCGGAAACGGATTATATGTTCGCATGGCTTTGCTGGACCAAATAGCCAGCGAGTAAGATGTTATTATTAAACGTAAGCTAATTTATGGAGGTACATAATAAAAGCCGCTAAATTATTTGTTGAAAGTCTGGAAGCTTGTTCGGTGGAATATGTCTTCGGCGTACCGGGCGAAGAAAACTTAGAGCTACTGGAAGCGCTGAGAGAATCATCCATAGAGATGGTAACTACGAGGGATGAGCAAACGGCGGTATTCATGGCCGCGACTATAGGCAGGCTCACGGGAAGAATCGGGGTCGCTCTATCGACATTGGGGCCCGGAGCTACAAACCTAATAACAGGCGTCGCTTACGCTCAGTTGGGCGCAATGCCGCTTTTAGTCATTACCGGGCAAAAGCCCATCAAAAAGAGCAAACAAGGGAAATTTCAGATAGTAGATATAGTCAGGATGATGAAGCCGATAACAAAATTCAGCGAAACGATAGTCAGCGCCGACCGCGTGCCAAGCTCGGTATACCATGCTATCAGAACAGCTGAGAACGAAAGGCCTGGTGCCGTTCACCTGGAGTTCCCCGAAGACATAGCCGGAGAAGAAACAAATGCCAAGCCTCTAGCTTGGGAAAAAATCCGCCGGCCCGTTCCCGATGATAAAAGTATAAATATGCTGGTAAAAGCCGTAGAGTCAGCTAAATCACCGATAATAATGATAGGCGCCGGGGCTAACCGTAAATTAATCAGAAAACAGCTAAGAAACTTTATCGAAAAGACCAATATACCGTTTATCAGCACGCAAATGGGCAAAGGCGTCGAAGACGAAAGCGACCCTCGTTATATCGGCACAGCTGCGCTAAGCGATAACGATTTCGTCCATAAAGCGCTAGAGCATGCGGACCTGATAATAATGGTCGGGCATGACATAACGGAGAAACCTCCTGTCCTAGACGAAAGCGATCAAAAATTCATACATATTAATTTTTCTCCCGCAGAGATTGACGATGTATATACGCCCGACGTAGAAGTAGTCGGCGACATCTCCCATGCTCTATGGGCAGCCACCGAAAAAGTAAAGATAAGCCAATGGGATTTTAAAAAATTTTACGATATAAAAGCCAAGCTGACAGAAAATATCGCATACAAAGCTGATTCTGACGACTTCCCGATAAAACCGCAAAGGTTTGCTGCTTCCCTTCGGGCTATTTTGCCGCATGACGCCATACTTTCCCTGGATAACGGCATGTACAAACTATGGGTAGCCAGAAACTATCCGGCATACGACCAAAACACCGTGCTCTTAGATAATGCCCTAGCCACCATGGGGGCAGGACTCGGCGTGGGCATGGCCGCTAAGATGCTCCAGCCGGATAAAAAAGTAGTAGTAGTCGCCGGAGACGGCGGTTTTTTGATGAACCTGGCAGACCTGGAAACAGCAGTCAGATTAAAACTGGATCTAACGATAATAGTCCTAAACGACAACGGATACGGGATGATTAAATGGAAGCAAAAATCCATGAACCTGGCAGACTACGGCTTGAGCTTCGCAAACCCTGATTTTGAAAAACTCGCTGAGAGCTTCGGAGCGTCAGGACACGGTAAAAAAATCAAATCTGTCGCCGACTTTGAGAAAACGCTTAAAGAAGCGATAGAATCTAAAGGCATAAATATTATAGAACTGCCTGTGGATTATTCGGAAAACAACACATATTTCGGCACTGATTTGGCTAAAAAAATAAAGGAGCTAAGCTAATGGCCCTGCAATCAATAAACCCGAAAAATAAAAAACTGATTAAAAAATTCGATGAACTTAGCGATGAACAAGTCGAGCAGAAAATCAACCAAGCCGACGCGGCTTTTAAATCTTGGAGAGATACTGACTTCGGCGAAAGGTCAAAGCATCTTAAGTCTATTGCTAAGGAATTAAGAAACCAGAAACCTGACCTGGCAAAAATCATGACTGACGAAGTCGGGAAAACATTAAGCGCCTCAGAAGCAGAAATTGAGAAATGCGCGCTTACCTGCGAATATTACGCCGACAATGGAGAAAATTTTCTAAAGCCCGAAGAGGTAGAAACTGATGCGTCTAAAAGCTACGTCAGATTCGACCCCTTGGGTGTAGTCTTAGCTGTCATGCCTTGGAATTTCCCTCTATGGCAAGTTTTCAGGTTTGCCGCCCCAGCGCTTATGGCGGGCAATGTCGGAGTTTTAAAACATGCTTCAAACGTACAAATGAGCGCCGAAGCTATAGAAAAAATCATGCTGGATGCCGGTTTGCCTGAGGGTGTTTTTATAAATCTATGCATAGGCTCTGGCAAGGTGGCTCAAGTCATAGACAACAATAAAGTCAAAGCAGTGACCCTAACGGGAAGCGAAAAAGCCGGTGAAGCCGTGGCTTCGCAATCAGGCCGGCAAATCAAAAAAACCGTTATGGAGCTTGGCGGGAGCGATCCTTTCATAGTACTTGAAGATGCCGACTTAGACTCAGCCGTTGAAGCGGCAGTTACAGCCAGGCTTCAATATAACGGCGGACAAAGCTGTATAGCTGCCAAGCGATTCATCGTCGCTAAAACCGTATTGCCCGAGTTTGAAAGAAAGCTGGTGGAAACGGTCAACCAGCTTGTCGTCGGTGATCCAGCCGACCCGGATACCCATGTAGGTCCGCTTGCCAACCAGCAAATGGTTGATGATGTAGATAAGCAAGTAAAGGCTTCCGTGGAAAAGGGCGCGAAAATCTTAGCCGGAGGCAGCACGGAAGATACCACAGGATATTTTTATCCGCCGACTATCGTCACCAATACTACTTTTGACATGCCGGTTTGCAACCAGGAAACATTCGGCCCCGTCTTTGCGATTATAGGCGTAGAAGACGCATACGAAGCCATCCAAGTTGCAAATGACAGCATTTACGGTCTTGGCTCAAACATATTCACCGGCAATGCCGAAAAAGCCATGGCCGAAATAGCCCCGAAGATAGAAGCTGGGGCGGTGTTCATCAACGGGCCGATCAAATCCGACCCGCGCCTGCCTTTTGGCGGAGTCAAAAAATCCGGTTATGGACGCGAGCTTTCCCATTACGGAATTAAAGAATTTGTTAACACTAAGACAGTATGGGTGAAATAGTAACTTTACCTGGCCTGATTGATCTACACGTACATTTGCGGGACCCTGGCCAAACCCATAAAGAAGACCTTTCTACCGGGACATCGGCTGCTTTAGCCGGTGGTTTCACGACAGTAGTTGATATGCCCAATAATAAAACACTCGTGACAACCGAAAGCCTGCTTGATGAGAAAATTAACTTGGCTAAGCAAAAAGCCGTTTGCGATATAGGCTTTAATTTCGGCACTTTAAGTGACAATTTCGACGAATTCACGAAAATTTATGACAAAGCTATAGGACTTAAAGTTTATTTAAACATTACAACTGGCGGTTTTATTATAGATAAAGAAAAACTAACCGACATTTATAAAGCTTGGGAATCTGACAAACTCATATTCCTACATAGCGAAGAAGATGTATCGGATCTGGTAAGTTCTGTCATAAAAAAATACCCCAAAAGAACGCATATTTGCCACATATCCTCTAAAGCAGAGTTGAGCTTTATTATGGAGCTTAAAGCGCAAGGCTACCCGATTACCTGCGGAGTAACTCCGCATCATCTTTTCTTAGATGACAAAACTCAGGAGAATCTTGGCGCGTTCGGATATATGAAGCCCCATCTAAAGCCTAAAGCTGATTTGGATTTTCTGTGGGAAAATCTAGATTCAATAGATGTTATCGAGTCCGATCATGCCCCGCATACTGTTAGTGAAAAAAATAGTGGCGATGTACCTTTTGGTGTTCCCGGGCTTGAGACAACTCTTCCCTTGATGTTAAAAGCTGAAGCCGACGGAAAAATATCACGCGAACAGATATTAGAAAAATTGCACAGAAAGCCGGCAGAGCTTATAGGCATTAAGCCAGATGCGGGAACAAAGATTGAAGTTGACATGAGTGAATATGAAATAAAAAACGAAGATTTAAAAACCAAATGCGGCTGGAGCCCTTTCGCTGGACGCAAAGTAATCGGCAAAATTCAGAAAGTCTATATACGCGGTAATTTAGTTTACGAAAACGGAGAAGTCTTGGCCGAACCCGGTTCAGGAAAAATTATTAATTAGTTTTTATTTGCGCGGCTAGTCCGGGGTTCCACATAGGCCCGGTGCAGGCTTGGACGCAATCCGCTCCGGCTTCCCTGTACTTTTTATAATCATTAGGTGTCATAACACCGCCTACGCCTACGATTTCAAACTTATAATCATTCTTTTTTCTTATAGTGTCTAGCCGTTTAACCATATCAAGTCCGGCCCATTTTATGCCCGCCCCGCAAAGCCCGGACTTCAACCGCCCCTCGCCCGGCAAGGCTTGCGTACCATCTTTTTTATAAACAGCAGCCGGAATAGTATTGATGGTTGATATAGCATCGGCCTTATCGGCAATACTGTTTATAATCTGTTCAAGCAAACTTTGCTGCTGTTTTGAAAAATATCCGAATTTTAGAATTAATTTAGCATCAGGCACAAGCACTCTGGTTTTATTTACTATGGACTTCACTGCCTCGGGCGTATAACAGATGATTCCCTCGTTCGCTACATTGGGACAGGAAAGATTAAGTTCTATTAGATTAACTCCCGCCTCATATGCTTGTTTTGCCGCATTAGCAAAATCTTGAAAATATTCATCCTGTGTCTGATTCTTTTGGATAGTACCGCAGACGCTCACCACAAGAATCTGGCCTTTGCCTTGGCCAGCTAAAGCCTGCTTAGCATCATCTACCCAGTATTCGGGCCCGCGGGAAGGGTTGCCGAATGAGTTCGTAATAGTCAGCTTAGTTGGATCTTCATTGAATTCATCTCTTACTACTAGTCCTTTTTCAGCCTGCTCCAAAGTAACATCGCCTTGCGTATCTATAGGTACTATATTGGGGAATTGATTAGCCTGGACAGGAACTGTTCTCTGAGTTTTATAAACTACGACGTCATATCCGTTATTAAATGCAGCCGTAGTATGCTTACTATTCGGCAAAGGCCCGGCAGCTATCCCGAACGGCTCGTAAACCGGAAATCCAAGAAATTTATTTTCTGGCTCACCTTTATTTTTATATCCGTCGCCGGAGGCAAACTTTCCAAAAGGCCCGTTATCAAAGTTGTCGTCAAAGGTTTTATGCGGGTCGTAAACAGGCTCCATGTCCCAATAATTTTAGCACACCGGGATACAAGGAATCTCTAAGGATTTTTGCTATAATTAGTAAGATTATGAAAAAGACGACTGTGATATCCCTTGCAATAGTAGTACTTATAGCAATCGCGGTAGTTTTTGTCTTAGTAGCAAAAAAAGCTGATGCTCCAGCCGTTGAGAATACAGACGGACAATCAAACCAAGCTGAACCCGTCAACCAAGAGAAAAGCGTAAGCCAAGATGAAGCCCAAGATGCTTCGGCGGCCGGCCAATATACCGAGTACGACAAAGCAAAACTTGCGAGTAGCGAAAGCGAGAATTATTTATTTTTCCATGCTCCTTGGTGTCCGCAATGCCGCGCAATTGAAAATAGTATAAACGCTGGAGGCCATATACCAAACGACGTGACAATTTATAAGATTGACTACGATTCAAACCAAGAGCTGCGCAAACAATACGGGGTAACTTTGCAAACTACGTTCGTAAAAGTCGACAAACAGGGAAATTTCATAGACAAATACGTAGCCTATGATGAGCCTACGATAGACTCTGTTGTAGAAAATTTTATAAATAAATGACATTACTTGTTGTCGCATTTTTAGCCGGAGTGCTAACCATTGCGGCACCATGTACGTTTACGTTATTACCGGTAATAGTCGGTGGCAGCATTGTTAGATCAGGCAACGACAGAAAGAACTCATGGAAAAGACCACTTATTATCAGCCTAAGTCTTGGCTTGTCGGTTATTATCTTTACACTCATTCTAAAAGCTTCAACTTCGCTTTTGGGCGTACCTACGATGGTCTGGCAGTTCATAGCCGGAGGCATAATAATCGCGCTTGGCCTGACATTTCTTTTTCCGTCAATGTGGGAAAGATTTTCACAAAAAATAGGACTGGTAAGCGGATCGAACAAACTCTTAGGTAAAACTTTCGGCAAGTCAGGTTTTGGCGGGGATGTCGCTACGGGTTTTGCGCTAGGACCGGTCTTCTCCAGCTGTAATCCGACCTATGCCTTTATCGTCGCTGCTGTTTTGCCAATTTCATTCGCCGAAGGCTTCGCCTTATTGGTCGCCTATGCAATAGGTCTTTCCGGCGTGCTTTTGATTGTATCCTACCTTGGGCAAAACATAATTCAGAAGCTTGGCTGGCTCAATGACCCGCATGGAAAATTCAGGAAAGCCATAGGCATCTTATTTATAATAGTCGGGCTCGGCGTAGCTACGGGTTATGACAAGAAGCTTGAGACATTCATAATAGACCAAGGTCTATATGCCCCGGTATCCAACCTTGAAGAATCTTTGCGTTAGATAGGCTCAAGAGACTGCTTCTTCTGCCAATTCTTCTTGTATTTCTTCAACTATAGCTTCTGCTGCCTCCGGGTCTTTACGCAAATTTTGTATAGCTATTTCAAAAGCAGACTGCTTCAATGAAAGTCCGGTTTTCTCAGAGTAGTCCATGGTCTCCTTCATAGCCTTGGATAGAATTTCATCCAACTCGTTCCTTACTTTATCTAGCTCCCATGTCTCATCTTTTTTATTTTGCAGCCACTCATAATAGCTGACTATTACGCCACCGGCATTTGCAATTATATCCGGTATTATAACTTTGCCGTCTTTTGTCATTTTCTCATGCGAACGGTAATCAACTGGACCATTAGCCAGCTCTAAAATAATCTTGGCATTAATTGAATCAGCATTTTTAAAAACAATGGCGTCAGCTAGAGCAGCGCAAACCAGTACATCGACTTTTTGCTCTAAAATTTTTTCTGGGGCAAGTTTTTTCGAAGTTTTTTGTTTCTCTAGGCTGTCTATAGCTTGCCGGGAATAAGTCTGCTGGCTGAAATCAAAACCTTTATCGCATAATATTGTCTTTTTGGAATTGGAAACTGCGACAATTTTCATGCCGTATTCATCATGAGCAATTTTAGAAAAATAATACCCGACATTACCTAGGCCTTGGACAGCTATTGTCGTTGTCTTAGGGTCTTTGCCGATTCTTTTTAAATATTCCCTCAGGGCTATGACGCCCCCTCGGCCCGTTGCTTCTTCCCTGCCCCAGCAACCTCTGTTACTCAGAGATTTGCCGGTAAAGCTGGCTTTTGATTTCTCGCCGGTTAATATCTCATACTCGTCAGTCATCCAGTCAATAATCTGTGAATTGGTATTAACATCCGGTGCAGGTATATCAATATCGGGACCTATATGTTTATGCAGTTCTCGAACATATCCTCTAGCTATTTTTTCCAATGATTCCAAATCATGTTCGGACACATCTACTATGACTCCACCTTTCCCTCCGCCAAGCGGCAAGCCGACAGCCGAAGTCTTAAAACTCATTAATGTCGCTAGAGCCTGGACTTCTTCCAAATGTACCTCGTGATGAAAACGAATTCCTCCTTTATATGGGCCGAGTTTGTTACTGTGCTGTATCCTGTATCCGTCATATTCGCGATCGCCGACCACTATTTTGACTTTATGTATCTTGTTCGGCTTCAATATTAATGCTAATTCATTATCGCTAATACCCAAGCTGGATGCAGCTTGTCTGATATTTCTTTCCGCTGTTTTTAACATCTGGTTACTTTTTATTTAGGTTGATAAATACTAATGCAATCAATATAACAGCTAGGTTTGTAATTACCTAGGTTTTCTATGTTTTTTTCGCCACTCTACAATTTTTTTATGATTCCCGGACAGTAAAACTCCAGGAACTTGCATCCCACGATATATTTCCGGTCTTGTGTACTGCGGATATTCCAAAGTTTTCTCTTCGTCCGTGAAGCTTTCTATCTCGGCGCTGGTTTTACCTCCCAAAACTCCAGGCAGCAAACGAACTACGCTGTCTACCACGACCATGGCCGGCAGTTCGCCTCCGGTAAGCACGTAATCTCCTATGGATATCTGTTCGTCTACAAATTCAGTAATTCGCTCGTCATACCCCTCATAGCGCCCGCAGACTAATATAAGTCCCTTGTTATCAGTTGCTAATCGCTGGGCTTCGGCTTGATCCCACTGTTTGCCGCGCGGCGTCATCAAGATGACACGAGACTCGTGACCCGAGACCTGAGACTTAGCCGCTTCTATAGCGGCTATAAGTGGTTCCGGCTTCAAGAGCATTCCGTCCCCCCCGCCGTAAACTATATCGTCAACCTGTTTTCTTTTGCCCAGCCCATAATCACGCAGATTAATATATTCAAACTCTACGATACCCTTTTCTTTTGCTTTGTACATCATGCTTGTCTCTAGGGCTGGCCGCAACATTTCCGGAAACAGGCTGATTATTTGTATTTTCATCCTTATAATTTTCACACTTTTATGAATAATAGCAAGGGGACGCTTGCAATTACATAAATTAAATTTTATAATAATAGCAATCATAAGGCTTTGGAGTGATTATGATAGGATTCGCAGTCAGTACAGCAGGCCTAGCGCCAGCAGGACAGCAAGCTCTCGCTGAGCTAAACCAAGAAATGCTTGGATTAGATTCAGCTAGGCATTCAGGAGAAGACGGGTTAGTCATTAATATAGAAGTTGATGTTGACCCGGCTGAGGCTGAACGTAAATTACAGTCAAGCCCGTTCGGAAAAGTACTGCTCAGCGAAGGACGTTCACTACTTCGGCCTTACAAGGACCCCTCCGAGAGAGAAGACGACTTAATCATAGGAGAAAGTGTTCTCCCTAGCGCTGTAGAACTAACCGCTTCGTCCAGAGTATGGAGATCCACGCCCCCTTTCACAGCCTCGGGCCCGCTTTCCGATTATGTCCAGCGTAGTATAGGCATTGGGCTCTGGTACGGTGAGAAAACAGACGATCAAAAAGGAGATGCTGCTCAATATGTCGGCGCTGGTTACCAGTTCAACACCCATTCCGGCCAAATAGATTCAGGTATTAGCCGCCGCATATTTGCCACTAGGCGCCTAGCGGCCGACAGGTTCTATTTCGGGCACAACGAGAAACAGCGTTCAATTAACGATAAGAAATTGCTTCTGGCAACTCAAACTGCTCGAGAGCTATTTGACCTTCGTCCAGTAGACGAGCCAAGTTAAAAAAATAAAGCTTTAAAAAATAAAACAATCCGCTCATTAGCGGATTCTTTTACCACATAAAGCTCCAATCCGTTTTTCGAATTGCTCGCATTGAGCTTCTATATTTTTAACCTATAGTCATTTCGACTAAAAAGATTATACATCCAAATCATCGAGGTCTGCAAGTTCTTTTCTGGTTC
>DASUOI010000054.1:0-7464 GCA_036276695.1 Saccharimonadales bacterium (SeqCode)
TCCTATTATACTAGAAATTGGCTGAGGAGAGAGGGATTCTAGTTTTCAATTTGTTCTTTTTTATAAGCCTGATGGCTCTTGTGGTGGTGGGCTATCAACGCCGCACCTAGGATAACCCCTACGAAACCTGCTATTCCTCCGTATATAAGCCCCAGGAGGCTGTAATCAGTGTCTTTTATATCTTTTCCTTCCCGTATGGCTTTTTGAGCCTGCGAGCCGTAAGTGTTGACCAAGCGGTGGGCAGGATAATTGTCATAAACTATCTTGAATTCTGCCAATGCAGCGCTGTATCTTGATTGGTTGAATAATCTTAAGCCTTCTTCCCAATGTTCTTGCGTTTCACTTTCAGTATTCAGGGCTACTTCGTTGTCGGATATAAGTTTTTTCAGGTCAGTTATGTCCCTTATATAACTTTTGGCGGCATTGGTCTGAGTATTGTCTTTGAACCTGTAGGTCAATATTCCAAATGCCTGCCCGGATTCCGATACTGCTGGGCTGCCGCTGCTGCCTTGCGAGGCATCGGCGTCAGTCTGGAAAAGTCTGGATTCACTGCCCTTTGCGTTGCGTATGGAACTTATAGTGCCATTTGTCACGCTCGGCGACAGGCTGGCGTTGGATATAAGATTATTCTCCGCATCGCTGGGGAAGCCTATCAGGCTTATTTCGGCATTCTGCTGTAGGGTGGAAGAATCCGCCAGGCGTATCAAAGGCGTTTGCTGGGCGTCAATCTTCAGCAGAGCGACATCACTGGCAGAAAATCCGTCTTCGGTCTTCTGCTCAATCGTCAGTAAATCCTTAGGCTCGTAATCAATATCAACTATTTGAGCTTCTTTAACAAAATCTTCATCAAGCTTTATCTTCAATGTGCGTATTTCCTTCTCGCTATCAGCTGTAACCGGCTCTTCGCCTAAAGCCGCCAGGATAACTTCATCTTTGTTTTCAAGTCTTAGCTCGCTTTGGGGCAAGTCGTATATCTTAGCCAGCAGGGAAGCTATAACGTCTCCTTGGCCTATCTGCTCAGGCGTTAAGCCCTCCGAAATGGCAAATTGCGCAAGCAAAGCCGGGTTGCTTAAGAACTCTCCCACCAGAATGTCGGCGGCGTCCTTTGCCACGACATGGCCATTAGTAGCTATATAACCGTCGCTGGATATTAAGAATCCGCTACCGACGCTGGCACCGCACACATCTCCGCCATAAGCCTTACCTTCCAGGACTAAGTGCCCACATATAAAATGATATATCTTAACTACCGCTGGAGATATCGCGTTCACATCAAGAATATCTTCTTTATTTTCATCATCTTCTTCCCCAATAAGGCCAAATAAAGCCAGAGGCTCTATGGCAGAGCTTGTAACCGCGCCGAACTCTAAACTATTTTGGATTGGCGTATATATATCAGGAGCTTTCTTTGAATCAAGCAGGCCTTTTATCTGGATTTTTACCGGTCGGCCTTGATTCAACCCCAGCCAAACCGTCTGGTAAATGGGCTTGGAGCCTGAACCGAACTTGGGGGCCTGCTTATACACAAGGCTTAAAAACTTTTTTCCGTTTATCTGTCGGCTGCTTGTTGTTTGTTTTTCGTAGCTGAAGTATTCGTCTTCATCCGGCGCGTAATAGTCTTCCAGTGCCTGGTTGTTGTTTTCGTATCCTCCGTTTGTCTTAAAATTCTCGAAAGCCTGGCCATTTTCTTCTGTCTCAATGGAGAATTCACTCAAAACTTCTTCCCCGTTTATAGCGTTCGGGTTGGGGCTTACGGATACTTTGGTAAGTTTTTCTCCGCTTGATAAACTATCGCCGGATAAAGTATCGGTGCGGTTCGCTGCCTGGCCCTCCGCATAGAAGGACTCGGCATCGTATTCAAACTGGAACCCCAACGATGATTTAACTTCTTTTAAGGACGAAGTTTGGCGGTCTTGCACCGGGGGAGCTATGAATATATCGTCTGAACCGGACTTGCCTAGGATAAAACCAACGCCGAATACCGAGATTATTATCAAAAAAATCCCTGTGAAAAATAAGGTTACGTGGTGGATTCTGAAGGGCTTATGGTGTTTTTTCGGATGTTTGGGCAGGCTCGTCATACTTATGCTTAACTATACTGAAAAACAGAATCTATATAAACAGGGTTTGTGGTGAACCCGAGAGGATTCGAACCTCTGACCTCATCCTCCGCAAGGATGCGCTCTATCCAGCTGAGCTACGGGTCCGCACCAAACTAAAACAGAGGTAATTTTAACATACCAATCTTTCAAGCACTATGCATTTCGCACTTGAGTGCTAGGTTCAATTTCTCTTTGAGGAATGGAGCGAGCCGTACAAAAGGTACGGTGAAGTGAATACCGCAGAAGAAAATTGTGCATAGTGCCAAGAGGCTGGCAGAGCAGCCAGCTTTGCTGGTTGGCCGGCCAGCCGGTGCGGAAAGCATTTAAAAACGAAGGCGTTTGGCCAGCTTATCAATCTGCCGCTCATCGTCTTCACGGTGAGGCAAGTGATCAGCCAATATTTCTACGATGTTATCCGTCTCTTCAGGAGGGAAATAAATCGATACGTCCGGCATAAATCTTCTCAAGGGCATCAGGTTTATATAGCCTATCGCTCCGTCGCTAGCCATAGAAAAATACTTGAATTGTTCAAAAGGATAGAATTTCTCGCCGATGTTCACGCCTTTGTTGTCTATTCTGTAGGAAAGCTGTCTGGGCTTATGGTTCGCAAGGATTGCAAACAATATACCCACCACCGCTACGGAGATGGTTGAAATATAATCTTTGGTGAAAATAAAGATAACGACGACTACTAGGATAAGCAATCCAAAAAAACCCATAAACCAGCCGATATTTTTGTGGTTAGCCACAAACTCCGAACCGACCCAGCTTACTTCTCTGTTTTGATCGATATGTTTTTCTTCTGAATCTTGCCCAGGATCTGTGAAGTCATCCTCTGGATCGTATTGAAAATTTTCTTGATTTTCTTCATCCATAAGCATATTGTACCACTGAAATTTCACCTATGGCGGAGGAGGCATAAAGCCAATGTCTTGGCTCCTGCGTAGTCACGAGCGAAGCGTCGTTAATATAAATCGTAAAAATGTTATAATTTACATCTGTCAAGCCAGTTTACAAGGAGAGGTACCCAAGTGGCTGAAGGGGACGGTTTGCTAAATCGTTAGTGGGGCGCAAGCTCCAGCGAGGGTTCGAATCCCTCTCTCTCCGCCAGAATTTTGGCTAGTCTTCTGACTAGACAGAATTCTGCTGTAAGAGGGTTCGAACGGAAATGCCACATGGTGCATTTCCTGGCACTTTGTGAGGAAACTTCCGAGCAAAGCGAATCCCTCTCTCTCCGCCACGCAAGAAGTCAGACATTTGTCTGGCTTTTTTCGTGATTATGGAAGATAGGCTTCGAACGGGAATGCCAAGTGCGCATCTCGCATATATCTGCTTGCTAGTAGATTTCGCGAGC
Source organism: Saccharimonadales bacterium (SeqCode) (assembly GCA_036276695.1). GTDB lineage: Bacteria > Patescibacteriota > Saccharimonadia > Saccharimonadales > 2-12-FULL-41-12 > JANWLD01. The sequence continues at coordinate 3,457 of DASUOI010000054.1, forward strand.
CCGCCTCAGCGCCGTCGCGCTTCCGGCCTTGCGAACTGCGCTTATGGCAGTTCTCACCCGGCACCCGCCAGCTGGCGGGCGAATCCCTCTCCGGCAACTTGAAAAGTCCGGTTCTATGCTTGGGCAAAAACAGCCACATCTATAGTTTTAACACCGGCTTTTTTTAGCATTTTAGCGGCAGCTTCTATGGTGGCGCCAGTGGTGGTTATATCGTCTATCAACAATATTTTTGTCTGTTTCAAATCCGAATCTTTTACTTGGAAAGCCTGTTCCAGATGTCTGAACCTGTCCGTCCTGCTTGCTCCGACTTGGCGAGATTTTCCTTTTCTTAACAAAATATGCCTGTGCTTATAGTTTCTTAGTTTGGCAAAATTCCTGGTAATTTCCCCCGCCTGGTCGTACCCCCTCATTCTTATACGGTTGTTTGCCGTGGGTATATGGCAGACAATCGTATCTTCTGGTAATTTCGGTACAATTTCGTCTAGTTTTTTAGCTGCGACCATAGCGCCGGCTATTGCTCGCTCAAATTTTAATTTATAAACCAGTTTTTTTGAGACCTCTCCATAGTCGGTTGCTGCCCAGACGTGGCGGATAGGCACTGATTTCCTGCAACTGCGACAAACCGCTTGGTTTGAGCTCGTTTGATAGCATCTATAGCATCGGCTTACCGGCTCCGTTAACTCGGAGTTAAGACAGCCATCGCAAAGCAAACTTCCTTCCGCGTCGCAAACGATACAGTTATGCGCGGCAACCAGGCTTATCAGTCTTTCTAAAACATTCATTTCAACGATTTTTACATGTTCCGGCCTCAGCTGACAACGTTTCGGCTTTAGGCCTGCCTGAACGACTTTACGCCTCCTGTACTTAAGTGCTAGGTGCAATTTCTCTTTGGGGAATGGAGCGAGCCGTACAAAAACGTGGCTTCGATCGCTGACAACGTTTCGGCTTTAGGTTCTGGCTAGGCGAGAGCGAAGCGTGGACTGAGCCGTATAAGAATACATGCTGTAGTGGTTACGCCTCCCGCACTTGAGTACTAGGTGCAATTTCTCTTTGAGGAATGGAGCGAGCCGTACAAAAGGTACGGTGAAGTGAATACCGCAGAAGAAAATTGTGCATAGTGCCAAGAGGCTGGCAGAGCAGCCAGCTTTGCTGGTTAGCCGGCCAGCCGGTGCGGGAGGTGGAAACGTTGTAATGGTTTTGTTGTAAATATGTACGCTAGCCTGTTGCACGCAAGATAATCTAAGCTATACTACTAATAAATATAAAAATCCTTTTGACAAAAAACACATCTTTATAAAGAAATAAACCTGGAGGGTACGATGGCGAAGAAAAGCCGCGACGAAGATTTATTAATGGAAGACGAGCTGACAGCAGCTTTTTTGGGTGACGATGAGTTCGCATCAGAAGGCGACAGCAATTCTGTCCAAGCTCAAACTCAGCACGCGACTGATCAATCCGGTCCGGTTGCAACAGAAGAAGAGTGGGAAGAAGACGATCAAGTCCCCGGCCAATTAGCAGTTGACGTATTTGAAACAAAAGAGAAGCTAATCGTCAAAGCCAGAACAGCCGGAGTAAACAAGCAAGACCTCGACGTCAGCATATCCGACAATACGCTAAGCATCCGCGGCACTCTAAGTGCTGGGACTGAGGAGCACGCTGAGAACTATTTCGTACAGGAATGCTACTGGGGAGAATTCAGCCGAAGCATAGCCTTGCCGGTACCAGTTAAAGAAGAAGAAATCGAAGCCATGCTAAAAGATGGCGTTTTGACAATATCGTTTACTAAAGTAAAACAAGACACCGTTAAGAAAATTCAAATCCAGTAGTTTTAGCCTGGGGTTTTCGCTAGGACGAATTTTACTATAGTTTGCGCTAAAGCGACTATGATGAGTCCGATGATGGCGTAGATTATGGTGTTGCGCGCAGAAGTAACCTTTGACGAATCCCCGCCAGAAGTAATGAACTTAAAGCCGCCCCAGATTACCATGATAACCGCGATTATACCCACGACTATTGACAGAACGTTGATTACAAGAGTTACGAGATCGCTGAAGCTTCTTTCTGCCTGACATTTACCGGGCGTATGTGCACCACCAGCATTAACGCATACCCCGTCAGCATTAAGGCTGCTCCCTCCTTGGCATTGATCGCTGCTGTTTAAGCTAAAGCCCGAACCACCGCATAAGTTGCCTTTTATGTCTTGTGCTTCGGCAGGAGCCGGCGCTAGCAGTGAGACCACGGCTAAGATAAATACGGATATAACAGCAAGTAAAAAGTTTTGTTTTATTGATCCAATCATAGTCTATATTATGAGGCGTTAGTAGAATTAATAGCTTTCTGCAGAACGAATTTAACTATGAACTGCGCCAAGGCGACTATAATCAGTCCGATGATGGCGTAGAGAATTGTATTACGCGAAGCAGTAACTTTAGTAGTATCACCACCCGAAGTAATATATCGGAAACCACCGTAAACAATCATAATCACCGCGATAACCCCGACAATTATAGAGAAAATATTTATAACCAAGGCTATGATGTTATTTACTTTTGCATCCTGGTTTGCGAATGACGGATCGGCGCATCCAGTGCCGGCAGTAGCATTACTGGTTGTAAACTTAAGGTTTGAACCGGTACAGACGCCTCCGCTTACATGCTGGGCCATGGCAACCCCTGTCCCCAGCGACAAAGCCAAAACAATACTGGCTACCGCTGTACTTATATGCTTTTTTATTTTTTTAAACATTTTTTGTATCCTTTTTACTTTAATCTGTTAGCTAAAGTGCTCAAGGTTATTGTAAACCAATACGCCAAAAAGTCCAGCCCTATTTCCTAACCTATAATCCTAAGACTTGCACACTTGAGTGCAGAATGTTATTTCTCGGCGAGAAACGGACCGAGTCGTATAAAAAATACGGCGAGGGAGTACAAAACTAAGACTTTCGTGCTTGAGTGCAGAACAGTATTTCTTACCGAGCAGCGCAATAAAGCGTATAAAAATACGGTGCATGAGCAGTGCAGGTAAAAATACTGTTCTGCGCCAAGAATAGCTGAGCAAAGCGGGCTTCGCCCGCTTTGCTCAGCTAAGGCACGGAGGTCTTAGGAGGCGATGTCGACAGCTTTGCTAAGAATGAATTTAACTATAACCTGCGCAAACACCACAACAATCAACCCGATAATCGCATACAAAATAGTATTTTTCGCCGAAGTTACGTTGCCTGTATCCCCGCCGGATATAATGTATCGAAAGCCTCCCACAATAATCATCAACACCGCTACAACTCCTATGATGACGGAGAAGAAGTTAATGATTTCCGAGATGATCCTATTGAGTTTTTCATTAGCATCCAGCCCGCCGAATGCGCATTCATTGCCGTCAGGATTGGAAGTAAATTTTAAATCAGCACCGCTGCATGTGGCATTTTGAATATCTGCTTCTTGAGATTCGCCTTGTGCTTCACCCTCGGAGCCGTTCTCCGTTGCGGCATGCAAAACAGGGCTAAAACTAAAGACAAGTATTAAACCGGCAAAAAGCGCCAGCAGGCAAAATATCAATTTATTTCCACGAATCGCAAAATCCATAAGTAACATGAATTATACCACCGTGGCTGTCGTTCAAATAATCAGCTACGCCCTGGTGAGTACAAATCTAACTATGACTTGCGCGAAGGCCACCAGTAAAAGGCCTACCAAAGCATATATGATTGTATTTCTAGCAGTATTTATCTTGCCTGAATCGCCATCAGAAATAATATAGCGAAAGCCGCCTATAATAATCATTATTACTGCTATGATGCCTATGATAACCGAAAAGAAATTGATTCCTTTTTTGATTGTCCCGACAAGACGGTCTTGATCGTCCGCAGTACAGTTAGCGTCCGCAGCAGTCCCGGTAAGCTGGGTTCCAGCGCAGGCCTCTCTTTTAGCCCCGCTGAATAAACTATCTGCGGCTGAAGCGCCCGGGGCTGAAAACACCAAGCTAAAGCCAAGCGCGATTATAGCCAACATT
>DASUOI010000055.1:0-3134 GCA_036276695.1 Saccharimonadales bacterium (SeqCode)
TTTTGTCTCGCTTTCGCCGTCAACCTCAATTACCCGAGCTACCGAATTCGGACCATCCTTTAGTTCTTCACCAACCTGTACTTGACGCACATCTTCAATATCGCCATGCGATGAGCGATATCTCTTCCGCAGTAATCTATCCACATTCTTAGGCATGACGTATCCGGCCCCGCCTTCAGATTGAAACCCAATCCGACTTAGCCACATCCAGACTTGTTCCGGGCTTCCGTCCACTGTCACGCTTGTGTCCCAGGCTGCTTCCGGCTGAGGTACTAGCCTGTCGCCTGATAATTCCGGAGCTGCTTCTGGAGAACCTTGTAATTGATGCGTCATAAATGCTGCCTTTCTTAATTAATCGGCTAAATCAATGACCGGACAAATTTTAAGCTCTCTTTTACCCCGCCCTTATTAATACGACGGATGACTGAGCTGCCTATGACCGCCATATCCGCTATGCGCATAATCTCTTCGACATCTTTTTTGCTATCTATGCCAAAACCAATCGCCAGCTTAGTATTAGGAGATTGTTTTTTTATATCCTTAGCAGTTTTTTTTAATAGTTCGCCTAACTTCAGCTTATTACCGGTGATGCCCTTGATAGAGGTCAGATAGACTAGATCTTTGGCGGATTTAAGGTTTGATTTTAGGCGCGCTTTGTTTGACGTAGGCGAAACTACCGGGACGATTTCCAGCCCGTTCTTTTCAGACGATTTCCTTAGCATCTCATACTCCTCAGCCTCAATCGGCAGGTCCGGTATAATCAAACCTTTTACTCCTGCGGATTTGGCTTGAGCGCAGAAATCTTCAATGCCGAAACTTATCAGTTTTTGTACATAGCTCATGATATATATATCAGTCTTCAGGCCTGATTTTCTGGCCTTATTTATCAGGTCAAAGCTTTTTTTTGTAGTCATCCCGCTGTCCAGAGCTTTGTCATTGGCAATCATGATTGTCTCGCCGTCAGCTATCGGATCCGAAAAAGGAATCTGCACTTCAATAGTACTCACTCCTGCCTTTTGCATACCTAAAAGCAACTCAACGCACTCTTCTTGAGATGGATAGCCGGCCACAACGTGACACATAAGTTCATTATGCATAGGACTCAAGCTCCCTCTTTAGAAAACTTTTGAACTTTTCCGGCGCGAAATTTTTGGCGATGGTAAATAAGTCCTTATCGCCCCGGCCGGAAATGTTTACTACAATCGTCTGTTTGGGATTCATCTTTTTAGCCCGTTTCATGGCCTCGCTTACCGCATGCGCAGACTCCAGAGCTGGTATTATGCCCTCGCTTTTAGCTAAGACCTCAGTTGCTTTAAGGGCTTCTTTATCGGTGGCTCGCACGAATTCGACGCGCTTTTTATCGTAAAGTTCAGCAAGCTCGGGTCCTATGCCTATATAATCCAGTCCGGCCGAAACGCTGTGGGTCAGCGCGCTGTTGCCGTCTTTGTCCTGTAGGAAATAGGATTTATAGCCCTCCATGATACCAATTTTGGCACCGGGGAATCTTGCGGCATGCTGGCCGGTCTTTTTTGACTTGCCGCCAGCTTCAACTCCTATTAATTTAATGTCGGAATCTCCCAGAAACTCCGTAAAAACACCCAGCGCGTTACTGCCCCCGCCCACGCAGGCGATTATCATATCAGGATTCTTTCCCAGCTGGGATTTAACTTCCCGGCCTATTATTGATTGAAAGTCCCGGTTCATCCGCGGATACGGGTCCGGCCCCAAGCATGAGCCGATGACATAATGCGTGTCATCGCTGTTAGCCAGCCAATCTCTGATTGCGCCGCTGACTGCATCTTTCAAGGTTTTCGAGCCGTATTTTATAGGAACTACTTCAGCTCCCAAAAGTTCCATTAAAACGACGTTCGGTTGCTGTCGTTTTATATCTATCTCTCCCATATACACCGTGCATTTCATGCCGAACTTAGCCGCAACTGTAGCTGTTGCCAGCCCGTGCTGCCCGGCGCCGGTTTCGGCTATCAAGCGTTTTTTGCCCATTTTCTTAGCTACCAGCGCTTGTCCAAGACAATGATTAATCTTGTGCGCGCCGGTATGATTCATCCCTTCGTTCTTCAGATAAATACGAGCCCCGTCAAGTTTCTTGGTTAAATTTTTCGCATAAACCAGCGGCGTGGGCCGGTTGTTGTACTCGGTCTGCAGTTTATTAAGTTCGTCTAAAAACTCTCTGTCTTCTTTGAGCTCATCGTAAGCATTAGCCAAGCGAGCCAGCTCACCCTGCAGCATTTCCGGCACGTAGCGTCCGCCGTATTTGCCGAAGTACCCTTTCTCAGGTTGCGAACTCGACGTTTTTTTTGCCTGTTTATTAAATAGCTTGAATCTGCCTTCTGCTAACAGCTTTGAGCCCTTGGTTACGGTAGCTACACCTACACCTAGTTCCTTAGCAATTTTGTGATGATTTTCACCGTCTAATAGCTTTTGGATAATTTCCATTCGTTTGGGTATATTTTCCTTGTCTTTATCGGAAGTAATCGCGTAGATAAAATCCTCAAACAAATCAAAGTCGCGTACCGAATACGCCAAGTCGACAAAAGCGTTAAAACTCTTAGAATTCATATTGCATATACTAGCATACTAGTATGGTATTGTAAAGCTGCTATTTTAGCCAGTCTAAGAAGTTTTTTTGGTGTATAAGTTCTAAGCGCGCTTGCGGATAGGCTTCTTTGAAGTATTTTGGAACATTAACTTTTTGTTCCTCGCTTCTAAATTCATAGGCCTGTTCCTTACCATTAGCTATTTCCACTAAATCTACTTCACCGTATAGCCCGCGCCAGTAATATCTGGTGGTAGTTTTAGGCTGTCCCTGCCACCATTTCATCCGTTCGTTCTGGCAGAAGTTTTCCCAAAGGGCTTCTTTGTCGGCCCGCATACCCATCGGCTGGAGGCTTTGGATAAGCGCATTGCGTATACCTAGGTCGTAAAAATACACCTTGCGCTTTCTGTTGCTAACCCCTGCTGGGCGATTGCCAGAAAGCGCCGGCAGACGATAAACGACATAGCAGGATTCAAGCAAGGTTATATAGCGCTCAATCGTCTCCAGCTTGACACCGAAGTTCTGTGCTAGTTCGTTATAGCTGATTTCCTGGCCTATCTGCAGCGCCAATGCTTGCAAG
>DASUOI010000056.1:0-2268 GCA_036276695.1 Saccharimonadales bacterium (SeqCode)
CAAAGGCGGGTTTGGCAACGCTCACTTTACTAGTAGTACGCGCCAGGCTCCTAGAATCCGCGAGCTTGGCGAACCAGGGGAAGAATTTGAAGCAGTATTAGAACTGAAAATTATCGCTGATGTAGGTTTAGTCGGCTTACCAAATGCCGGTAAATCTACTTTCCTATCTGTAACTAGCAATGCCCGCCCGGAAATAGCAAACTATCCTTTCACGACACTTCAGCCGAATTTAGGGGTCGTAGACATAGACGACAATACTAGCGTATTGTTTGCAGACATACCGGGACTTATAGAGGGAGCAAGCGAGGGCAAGGGCTTAGGAGATGAATTTCTGCGCCATGTTGAGAGGACTAAGCTTCTGATTCATATTATAGACGCCTACCAGGAAGACATAGGGGCGGCTTACAAGACAATAATCAACGAGTTAAAGCATTACAGCACTGACCTTGCCAAGAGACCTCAGATAGTTGCTGTTAACAAGATTGACGGCCTTGATGAAGAAATAATCGCGGAACAAATTGCTCTTCTTAAAAAAACAGTTAAAAAGGGCACGAAGATATTTCCTATATCAGCTCAATCAAATCAAGGTCTCAAAGATTTGTTATACGAAGCAAAGAATCAGCTTGCTAAGATAAGCCAATCTAAAAATAAAAAAGAAGAAATCCCGGTAATACGATTGTCAGAAGACGAAGATAGCTGGCAAGTCAGAAAAACTAGACAGGGCTTCGTAGTCAGCGGGGCTAAAATTGAGCGGTTTGCTCGCCGGACGAACTTTGAAGATGAAGAAGGAATAAACCGCTTAAAAGACATAATGCACAAGATGGGTATACTCAAAGAGCTTGAACGCAAAGGTGTTAAAAACGGCAATAAAATCAAAATATCAGATATAGCTGAGATTAAATTTTAGATTTAATGCAGAATGCTATGCTAGATACCATATGCCTTATAGCTTTTTATTTTATGACCTAGAGACAAGCGGGGTAAACCCCCGCGGAGCACGGATAATGCAGTTCGCCGGCCAGCGGACTGACATGGACTTAGAGCCAATAGGTGAACCCTTCAATATACTTATTAAGCTTGCAGAAGATATACTGCCGGAGCCCGACGCTATTTTAGTGACCGGCATAACTCCCCAAAAAACTTTAGCTGAAGGCGTGACAGAAACCGAGTTCGTAGATATTTTTGACAAGCAAATAAATAAGCCGGGCACTATCTTTACCGGCTTTAACAGCGTGCGCTTCGATGATGAATTTATGCGCTTCTTATTTTGGCGGAACTTACACGATCCATACCAATGGCAATGGAAAGACAAAAATGGCAGATGGGATATTTTAGATGTTAGCCGGATGACTAGAGCCTTGCGTCCGGAAGGCATAAAATGGCCGTTTGATTCCGAAGGGAAGCCAACGAATCGCCTGGAATATTTATCATCGGTAAACAAGCTTGATCATACCGAAGCGCACGATGCGTTGAGCGATGTTAAAGCTACCATTGCCCTAGCCAAGCTTATTAAACAGAAGCAGCCTAAGCTTTTCAGCTACCTTATTAACTTTCGCCACAAGAAAACCATCCAAGAATTTGTAGAGTCAAATGACACTTTCATCTATACCAGCGGGAAATACCCAGCCAAGTTTGAAAAAACAGCGACCGTATCACCAGTCGGCCCTAATAGTAGCGGAAATGGGAGCTATGTTTATGATTTAAGACACGACCCTAGCGAGTTTATCAATTTAAGACCTGAAGAACTGGCAAAATTATGGAGATATGACAAAGAAAAAAAGACTACTCCGTTGCCGATAAAGAGTCTTCAATACAATCGGTGTCCGGCCATTGCTCCATTGTCCGTACTGGATAAAGCAAGTCAAAACAGACTGAGTATAGACCTAAAAAACATTAGCATGAATCAAAAAAAGCTAAAAGACGCCAAAAGCTTTCACGATAATCTGTTAAAAGCTGCGGAAATACTAAATAAAGACAGGTTGCAAACAGATATTATAGTTTCTGATCTGGACGTAGACAGCAGACTCTACGATAATTTTGTCGCCGACAAAGACAGGCTGACCTTAGAAAAGATACGTTCTAGCGGTCCTGACGACATTAACAATTTTGCTAGCAAGCTTTCCGATGCGCGCCTGAAGACTATGCTCCCACTTTACAAGGCTAGAAATTATCCTGATAGCTTGAATAGCGAAGAACGAACGAGCTGGGAGGATTACAGGAAGAGAGCGCTCACGAGCGGCGGTGAAAACAGCAGTATTGCTAAGTTTA